>NZ_JBWKTH010000001.1:409827-751485 GCF_059420225.1 Pseudomonas sp. GW821-FHT04D07 | reverse complement strand
ATGGCCGGCGGGGTCGGCGACTGGCGCCAGCTGTCGAACATCAACGACCCGTTGCCCCAGGCGATGAAAGCGGTGGTCGGCAGCAACTCCAGCTGGATGCACATGCTGGTGTGGATCGGCCTGTTCGGCCTGGTGGCGAGCTTCCACGGCATCATCCTTGGCTACTCGCGGCAGTTCTTCGCCCTGGCCCGGGCCGGTTACCTGCCCGCCTACCTGGCCAAGCTGTCACGTTTCCAGACCCCGCATCGCGCCATCATCGCCGGCGGCGTGGTCGGCATCGCGGCAATCTACAGCGATGGCCTGGTCAACCTGCAGGGCATGAGCCTGACGGCGGCGATGATCACCATGTCGGTATTCGGTGCCATCGTGATGTACATCATCAGCATGCTGAGCCTGTTCAAACTGCGTAAAACCGAGCCGAACCTGGAGCGCAGCTTCCGCGCGCCGGGCTACCCGATCGTCCCGGGGATCGCGCTGGTATTGGCGGTGGTGTGCCTGATCGCGATGGCCTGGTTCAACACCCTGATCGGCCTGATTTTCCTCGGTTTCATGGCGCTGGGCTTCATCTACTTCCAGTTGACCGGGCAACTACGTGCCGCCGCACCGGCCGATGCGATGCTGACCGGGCTTTAAGGGCTATTCAGGCGGATCGGGCTTACAATGGAACCACTGAGAAATCTTTTGACTCAAAGTGGTAAGGGCCAACGTTGCGGATGAAATGCTCATCCGCAAACGGCCCCTCAAGGAGAACCTTATGCCCTGGTATGCCTGGCTGATCATCGTCATCGCCATCGGCTCCATCGTCGGCAGTCTGATGATGTTGCGCGACACCGCGAACAAAGTGGAACTGACCGACGAACAGCGTCGGCGCATCCAGGAACGTAATGCCGAGATGGACGCCCAGGACGCGAAAGATCGCTGATCGTCCATTCCCGCCGGTTATTTCTCCCAGGCCGCCTTGGCGATATGCAAACCATGCTGGCCTTTGTAGGCCGCTCGCTCGGGCGAGCTCCAACCGTCGAGCAATGACGGCTCCAGCCGATAGACCTCAACCCCCAACGGACGACAGACACTGAGCGGGTCCTGCGCCTCGGGCCCCCACATCGGCAGCGAGAGGTCACCGCCCGGACAGGTCGACAGCGCACACAGCAGATCGATCTCGGCGAAGAACTCCAGGTAATCGCCCTGCTGTGCCGGGCAGGCCTTCATGAAATACATGTCATCGTGATTGAGCCCGGTGCACTGGAAGATATTCAACACGTCGTGGACATCGAACTCGGTCAAACCATGGGGCAGGACGGCACGGGTCAGATTCGAGTGGCAGTGATGGTGGAAGTCCTCCCCGGTCAGCATCTTGTTCACATAGGGATCACAGCGCGTTCCCAGGAGATCGTGCAAACGCCCGCCATGCTCGTCGATCCCGTAGCCGGCCAGACTGTCGTCGGTGATGGTCACCAGCGGCCGCAGGAACGGCAGGTTCGACCAGAGCCGGTCATGGGTGCTGACATGGGCCCCTTGCAACTGACGGGTGCGAGCCGCCCAAAGGCGCTCGCGCGGGTCGTTGGCATTCCAGACGTTGAAGTCGCCGACCTGCGGGCCGACTGGCGTGGTCACCCGGAACACATGACCGGCCGGCACCTTCCAGGCGCGCCCGGTACGAATCGGCACCTCGAACTGTTCGATCAGCGTACGCCCTGCTTTTTCCTCGCGGATGCGCTCATAAAACGCAATGTCCACCTGCAAGGCCGAGCCTTTGCTGACCTGATAGGCGGCGGGATAGTCTTTATACATGCTCAAGATCCTCGATCAGTGATGGGGAGAACGGCTTAAAAAGTCGAGCAGCATCTGCTCGGAATCGTCGAGGTAGAGGCTCATCGCCTCCCCGGCGGCGCGCTTGTCCCCCTCGACGAGCAGGTCGTGGATATAGCGGTCTCGCGCCAGCCAGGGCGCTTGAAAACGCTGCTCATCGGGGGCCGCGCAAAACACCAGGCGCAACTGCGCGACGATGTTGGTGAAGAACTCATCGAACAGCGGGCTGCGCATCAAGCCGACGATATGCTGGTGAAATGCCAGGCTGTGGGTGCCCAGGGCTCGCCAGTCCTCCCGCTCGCGGGCCAGCTCGGCGGCCTCGATGGCTTCGAGCATGCGGTCGGACTGATATTCGCGCAGGGGCTTGCTGAGGCTGATGGCCTGCTGCTCCAGGGTGCGACGGACCTGAAACAGATCGCGCACCTCATCGAGGCCCAGGCGGCGCACCATCACACCCTTGTTCCGGACGTAACGGGCCAGGCCTTCCTGGCCGAGCCGATGGAGCGCCTCGCGAATCGTGTTGCGCGAGGCGTTGTAGGTATTGACCAGATCGCTCTCGACCAGCGGCATACCCGGCAGCAGGCGGCCGCCGATAATGTCGGCGCGCAACTCCAGGGTAATCTGGTCGGCCAGGGACAACTCCGCACTCATGATCATCGCCTTGGATTGTTCAACAATCGTAGATCAATGGGTAATCATTATTCATGCCATGTCTTCGCTTCCCACTCCGACTAGTCATTCCTCTCCCGGAAAAAACATGACGAATCGTCTATAAGTCACGGTTATCATGGCTTAATGATTTGGAGAGCCCGCCATGCGGTATTCGCAAGACCACAAAGCCCAAACCCACGAACGCATCATCAAGGAGGCTGCCGCACGCTTCCGACGTGATGGTATTGGCGCTACCGGCCTGCAACCACTGATGAAGGCGCTGGGGCTGACCCATGGCGGCTTTTACGCGCATTTCAAATCCAAGGACGAGCTGGTGGAAAAGGCGCTGCAGGAAGCCGCGGCCGAGCTGGACGTGCATTGCGATACGCTGTTCAGCCAGGACAAACCGCTGCAAGCCTTTATCGACAGCTATCTGTCCGAGTGGCACCTGACCACCCCGGATCACGGCTGCCCACTCCCGACCATGTGCCTGGAACTGGGGCAACGAGGGGAACCGAGCTCGACGACGGATACAGTGATAGAGTCGCGACTCAAGCAGGTAGAAGACGCCCTGGGGTCAGGGCCGGATGCACAGAATCAGAGCATTGTCATGCTGGCGACGCTGGTGGGGGCGCTGGTGCTGTCCAGAAGCGCCGAGGACGAGGCGTTGGCGCAGAAGATATTGGCGGTGACAAAGGCGCATCTGAAGGATCAGGTGGAGTAAACCGCGGCCTTGCGCCTGGAGAAGAGACCGATCACGGGAAAGGCCTCCTCTGCCGATGGCCGTCCTCAGTTGATATCAAGCTTGTCGCGATTCTTGTCGAGCAGCGACTTGCCGATGCCCTTGACTTCGAGCAACTCGTCCACTGAAGAGAAAGGGCCGTTCGCTTCACGATAGGCCACAATGGCCTGGGCTTTTGCCTCACCTATACCTGAGAGCTGGTGCTGGATGGCTTGAGCATCGGCGGTGTTGAGGTTGAGCTTGTCGGGCTTGGCGGCTGCCGCCGCCGAGCTTGAAGCGGGAGCCGCCGGGTCGGTCTTGGCGGTCGCGGCCGGCGCCGCATTGACCACACCCGTGATGCCCAGTAGCAGGGTGAACGCGAGGGACGAGAGAAAGCCTGTGTGCATAAGTGACACTCCATGACATCGTGAGAGGAAAGCAGCTTTTCCGAAGCTGCTTTCCAAACCTAGATGATGGGGCTCTCCTGTCAAAAATCACGTCATTACCAAGTGTGTAGCGATCAGGGGTCCATCCGCCGCTGCTGGTAAATCCAGTCGACAATCTCACCGTCGGGAGCGTAACCGCTTACGGTATCGCGCAACACTTGCCGTACGCGTACGTAATCATCGTTTTCAACGGCAGCCGTCAATTCATGCAGCCTGGACTTGAGCGCATCCCATGAAAGCATATCTTCGCGGGCACTCATGATCATCGGGTGCTGGGTCGCAGCGACGTTGTCACCGATCAGCAATTCTTCGTAAAGTTTTTCACCAGGCCGCAACCCGGTGAACTCGATCGCGATATCCCCATGAGGACTCTTGTCCGTGCGCACACTCAGGCCGGAAAGATGAATCATCTTTTCCGCCAGCTCGACGATCCTGACAGGCTCGCCCATGTCCAGAACAAAGACGTCGCCACCCTGCCCCATCGAACCGGCCTGAATGACCAATTGGGCGGCCTCTGGAATCGTCATGAAGTAACGCGTGATCTTCGGGTGAGTAACGGTCAGTGGTCCGCCTGCTTTTATTTGCTTGTGGAACAGCGGAATGACCGAGCCCGATGAACCAAGCACATTGCCAAAGCGAACCATGGTGAAGCGGGTCTTGTTTACCCGCGATACCTTGGCCTGATCGCCAAACAGCACAGGTGCAAGCTCACGACTGAGCGCCTGGAGCGTCATTTCGGCCAGGCGCTTGGTACTGCCCATCACGTTGGTTGGACGTACGGCCTTGTCGGTGGAAATCAGTACAAAGTTGGCAACACCCGCCTGCAAGGCGGCTTGTGCGGTATTCAAGGTACCGATCACATTGTTCAGTACGCCCTCGGCGATATTGTGCTCAACCATCGGCACGTGCTTGTAGGCCGCCGCATGGTAGACCGTCTCGACATGCCAGGTTTTCATGACCGACAGGAGTTTGTTCTGATTGCGCACGGAACCCAGGATCGGTAGCAAACGCACCGACAACGACTCTCGAGCAATACGCTGCTCAAGCTCGGAGAGGATACTGTAGAGATTGAACTCACTGTGCTCGTAAAGCAGAAGCATGGTAGGACGAAGCGCCAGAATCTGTCGGCAAAGCTCGGAACCGATTGAACCGCCGGCCCCGGTCACCAGCACCGAACGCCCGCTGATGCAGCGTTCAAGCAGCTCCTCCTGAGCGGGAACCGTATCGCGCCCAAGCAAATCCGCGATATCGACTTCCTGAATATCGTCGACCTTGACCCGCCCACTGGCCAGATCCATGAAGCCCGGCACACTTCGCACATGGAGCGGATAGCGTTCCAACAACGCCAGTATTTCACGGCGCCGGCCACGCGAAGACGACGGGATCGCCAGGAGTATCTCCTGCGCCCCCGTGGCATCGATCATCTGCTGGATATGCTTGGGCTTGTAGACCTGCAAGCCCGCGATATTGCGCTCGGCAATACCGCTGTCGTCATCGATAAAAGCCACAGGCCGCATGGCACGCCCCATGCGCAACGCGGCAACCAGTTGATTCCCCGCCGAGCCGGCGCCGTAAATCGCGACTTTGGGCAAACCATCATCACGATTGCTGAACGGCATATGCTGCGCGGTACCAAACCAGTCACCCAGGAAGTACTGACGCATCGCAAGCCGCAGACCGCCCACCATGACCAGACTCAGCCACCAATAGTTGAAAATGATCGAGCGCGGAACAACCACTTGGTGGTTGCTGTAGAGATAGACCACCACCCCCAGGATCAGCGACGAAAGGCTCACCGCCTTGGCAATGGTGATCAACGCATCATTGCCGAAATAACGCATCACCGCTCGATAAAGACCGAACCGAATGAAAAGTGGAATTGCGACAACCGGAGCGGCAATAAATAGCCAGCGGTGCTGGGTAAATGGATTGATCAGGTCGTCCACCCCCAAGCGCACGACAAACGCCATCCACAGTGCCAACCAAACCATGACGATATCGGTGAGCACCTGCAAAACGCGCTTCTTTCGACGTGGCAGACTTACCAAATAGGCTCGTATCTTATCCATAACCCCTCTATAGCTTACCTGCACAATGTCGTCGTCCTGGATCGACCATCAGCCAAACCTGTCCCAGGTCACGACAGATTAACCAACTCTCTCCAACTCACCCGCATGAAATCTGACCGCGATAAACACCAAAGGGACGTAAGCCAGCAGCATACCGGTGAAACCGTCCAGGACAGACAAGCCGACACACAAGCCGATGGGCAGCAACCAGACGACATTGATCCCGAGCACAGCCAGGGTCACGGGTAAATGACGCCCCACCTGACGCGAGGCAAATTGATAGGCGTGGCTACGGTGAGCTTCATACACCTTGTCTCCACGAAGCAGGCGCCGCCCCAGTGTAAAAGTCGCATCGACGATAAATACGCCCAGCAGAATCAACCATACCCACAGCAAATGGGGCGCCTGCCAAGCGGCTTGGAGCGAAAGCCCTCCCAGCATGACGCCCAGAAAACCGCTGCCCGCATCGCCCATGAAAATGCGAGCGGGTGGAAAGTTCCAATAAAGAAAGCCGGCAACGGCCATTGCCAGGCACAGCGGAGCCCAGAGCAAGCCCTCATACCCTCCCAGCTCATAGACAAGACAAGCACCGAGACATACAAAAATAGCCTCGATACTGGCAATCCCATCAATTCCGTCCATGAAATTATAGAGATTGAGCATCCACACCAAGTAAAAAGCCGCCAGGATATGACCCAGCCAGCCCAAATTGACCTCTGCTCCGAACAGATTGAAGGCTGGCGCGCCTCCCAGACAAAGCAGGATCCAAAAAGAGGCGAAAAAGTGCGCCAATAGGCGCCAACGAGCGGCTATATGTCCATGATCATCGAGAAACCCCACTATCGCGACAACAGCACCGGACGCAAAAAGTGCCCCGAACACCGGCCCTGGCAGCAGGCCCGCCCAGGCTAGAACCGGCAAAGCGATCAAGAAACCGAGCACGATCGCCACACCGCCACCACGCGGCGTAGCAACAGAATGAGAACTACGCCCATTGGGGACATCCAGCAAACTGCGCGCCAATGCATATCGGCGTAACACACCGGTCAACAATAATGAGCAGACCAATACGAACGCACACAGCAGCAAAATCATCATCTAGTTCAAAATTCCT
Organism: Pseudomonas sp. GW821-FHT04D07; assembly: GCF_059420225.1. Classification (NCBI taxonomy): domain Bacteria; kingdom Pseudomonadati; phylum Pseudomonadota; class Gammaproteobacteria; order Pseudomonadales; family Pseudomonadaceae; genus Pseudomonas; species Pseudomonas sp. GW821-FHT04D07. The sequence continues at coordinate 744,675 of NZ_JBWKTH010000001.1, read as the reverse complement.
GAAACATTGGCCACCCACAAGCCAAGGCAAAGAGCGAAGCCCGCGAATGCAATCGGCTATTCTACGCAACATCGCAATAGCGCGTCAGGCTCTGTCTGCCCGCAAAAAGCATTGGCAGCTCGCGGTCGGTATCGAGTCATCCGCCGTCAGGTGATGAGGCCAGCCTGGCCATAAGCCGCTGGCGAGTCTCAAGGCAAGTCTGTATCGCTCAACTCAAAGGGGCGGGGCAGGAAATCGAATTGGCGTTGAGCCTCGGCATGATCAAACACCAGATCCTCAACCATTCGCGAAGCCATGGCGGTGGATAGATGTCGATAACGAGGCAGACAACGTGCCACTGAAATGGCCAGGCGCAGAAAAGCCACGGGAATGCTGACAACACGCACCGGCAACCGTTGCGCCTCAAAGATACGTACCACCATCGCCCGATAAGAAAGCACTTCTCCCCCGGACAAGTTGTAGCCTCCCGCAACGACAGCGGGTACGGTCAAGGCCCGCAAGCAGACCTGTACCACATCCTCGACATGTATCGGCTGACGTAACCCCGTACCACCGCCAGCCAGCGGAAAAAAACCAAATCGACGAATGAAGCGGGCCACTTCAAAAATATTCTTGTCCCGCCCCAAGCCATAAATCATGGTGGGACGTAACACGACCCATTCGACCCCATGATCTCGAGCCCAATGCTCCAGCAACGACTCACTCGCCGCCAGGCGATCCGCCAGCTCACGCTCGGCACGGTCCGGTGATTCGCACTTGGTATATCGACTGGTTGAGGAGAGCGCAACGATACGTGTGACCTTGCTTCGAGCAAGATGCCGCAGATACTCGGGAAGGACCCAGATCGGCGCCAGGGAAACAAGGACGTCAAACTTCAGGTGTGGCCAATCATCAATGTGCCGCCACGGCACCAACGAGGAGGGACGTCGGGAACGGTCACGCGTAAAGGGGGTCACCTCAAAACGGGACTGCTGCAACAATGGAATCAGCCGCTCCCCGAGAAAACTCGCCCCCCCCAAGATCGCGACACGCACGTTATGCGTCTTTTTTCTGTTTAAAAAAGGCGACCACGCTCATGATCAAATGGCGAACAACAACCAAACTGAAGCGTAGCCAGACACCAGCCGCCACACCCACCCACAAAACCCCGGGATATTGGCGACGGAAAAATTTTTGATAAAAACGCAGCATTCCACGATGTTTGTGCCACGCCACGAAATAGGGACGACGCCGACTACACGCGCCAAACTGATGGCTTACCTTGGCACTCGGCACATACAAAACATCCCAACCCGCCTGTCGAAAACGCATGCACCAATCCAGATCCTCGCAGTGGAGAAAATAGCCCTCATCCCACAGCCCTACATCCGCAATGGCCTCACGCCGGACAAGCATGCAGGCACCGGAAATGGCCTCCACCACCACAGGTTGGCGTGGCAACGGTTGTTCGTGCAGCAAGAAGTCGGAAAATGAAGCCGGCAGGAACTTCGAAAACCGAGAGAGCCCGAATGCCCGCAACAAAGCCCTCTTGGGCGTCGGGAAAACGCGCCGGCCACCGGGCTGCTCCGTACCATCAGGGTTGCAGAGGAAGCCCCCCACCATCCCCGAACGCGGATAACTCACCAAGGCCTGAATCATGCCATTCAACGCATCGGCAGCCAGCACACAATCCGGGTTGAGAAATAACACATAAGAGGCCGATGTATGGTGGGTACCGATATTGCAAGCGGCAGAAAACCCGAGATTGGAGGCATTGCGCACAACGTGCAACTCTCCCCCCTGAACCGGCATCAAGGTGTCCAAGCTGCCATCCTTTGAGGCGTTGTCCACCACAATGACGCGGGAAGCGCCTGCCCGCCATGCGGACAAGACACTTTCAGAGAGAAACTCGCCTGCATTGTAGTTGACAATAACAACATCGCAATTATTGTCTAACGGTGCAGGCGACATTTCTGAAGAGCCCGATTCAAATGAAGCCAGCTCACGGCGGGTCAATAGAGAGTTCAAAACAGTTCAAATCCATATTCCACAGAGTAACAATTCCGATACCCACCTGTTACCTACTGCTAAAATCGTCGGCACGACGGTCAATGCGAATACTTCCCTGCAACCACAGTCCAATATATAGTAGCCACAGGCTTTGAAAATAGCTAATGATCGATAGATAAAGCGTATCGCCACTGAAATGACGCCACCGGAATGGCACCACAAAAAAAATAAACATTTCAACATCGCCCCATAAACACATCACCCATGAGTCGATGCTTGATCACGCGAGACACCAGCCTGATGCAGTCGTTCAACTCGTCCCCCCTCTCAATGCTGCGCAGCATTTTGAACAACAAGAGCCTGATCCGAGCGCTCATTTTCCGAGAGGTCACGGGTCGTTATAAAGGTTCAATATTCGGCCTTTTCTGGTCTTTCGCCACCCCGTTATTCATGTTATTAGTTTATACATTTTTCTTCAGTGTGGTCTTCAAGACCCGCTGGTCAGGAGGAAGCGACTCGAAGAGCGAGTTTGCACTGGTACTGTTTGCCGGCCTGCTACTCTTCAATCTGTTCTCCGAGTGTGTAAACCGTGCACCTGGCCTGATCTTGAGCAACCCCAATTACGTCAAGAAAATTGTCTTCCCCCTGGAAATCCTCCCGATCGTATCGCTCGGTGCCGCCCTATTTCACACCGCTATCAGCCTTCTGGCCTGGCTGCTTTTCTATGTCGTGCTGTTTGGCACGCCGCCTGTGACAGCCCTTTCACTACCGCTGATCATTTTCCCATTGAGTTTACTGATACTCGGGCTCAGTTGGTTCCTCGCGGCCCTGAGCATATACCTGCGTGATATTAGTCAGCTGATCGGCATCCTGACCACCGCGCTGTTGTTTATGTCACCTATTTTTTATCCTTTATCAGCACTCCCTGAAAATTATCATATCTTTCTCAAATCCAACCCTCTGACTTTTCCGGTGGAAATGGCCCGCAATGCTCTATTCTGGGGATCGTGGCCGCACTGGGAAGGCCTGGCAATCTATTATGTCGTCACATTCCTGGTGGCTTGGCTAGGTTTCGCCTGGTTTCAAAAAACACGAAAGGGTTTCGCTGATGTCATCTGAAATGGCGATCAGTGTTGAAAACCTCTCAAAGCATTATCACCTCTATGAAAAACCCTTTCACCGCTTGCTTCAAATGTTTGCGGGTCGGCGCAAACAGTATTTCAAAGCTATTCCGGTCCTGGATGATATTAACCTTCAAATAAAGAAGGGCGAAACCGTCGGCATCATCGGTCGCAATGGCAGCGGCAAATCCACCTTATTACAAATGATTTGCGGCACACTCAGCCCCAGCAGCGGCAGTATCAAAACGCATGGCCGTATCGCTGCACTGCTGGAGCTGGGGGCTGGTTTCAACCCCGAATTCACGGGACGTGAAAATATTTATCTCAACGGCATCATGCTGGGGTTGAGTGTTGGAGAGATCGACGAAAAATATGCCGCTATAGAAGCCTTCGCCGAAATTGGCGACTACATCGAACGACCGGTAAAAACGTACTCCAGTGGCATGTATGTCCGCCTGGCGTTTGCCATCCAGGCCAATATTGACCCCGAAATACTTGTCGTCGATGAGGCCCTTGCCGTTGGAGACGCCTTTTTCGTTCACCGATGCATGGACCGCCTGCATCAGCTGCAGGAGCGCGGAACCTCCATCCTGCTGGTGACCCATGACAGCCTGCTGGTCAAGCGTTTTTGTAACCGCGCCATCTGGTTGGACCAGGGTCGGATTCGCGCCATAGGCGCCTCCAGTCCGGTAGTGGATGAATATTTGACCTCACTGTTCCAGATTCAAAAGCCCGTGGAACCACCCTGCGTAGAACTGGCACACACAGCATCCGGTGTGGACATTGAAGAACACATCCCCAATCTAGGTCGACGCCTGGGGGACCAGAAATGCCAGGTCGTCGGTGCCCGGCTTTACGATAACCACAGAAATCCGATCGATAACGTCCAAGGAGGCTCGGATGTCATCCTCAGATTCTCGGTGGCCAACGTAAGCCTCACACCCGAGAATCAGCTGGTCTTCGGCTACATCGTCCGGAACATTCGAGGCGAGGAAATCGCCTCGACCAATACCCGTCTGGAGCAGATGGTACCGATGTCTTTTACCTCAATGCGCGAACGGATGACGGTGGAAGCCCGTATCCACATTCCGCTGCTTTATCCAGGCGATTACGCCCTCAGTGTGGGAGCCTCCTATGCGCCAGACACCAGAGCGCCACTGATAGTTGCGGACCGTATAGTCAATGCCATCATCTTCAACGTAAGCTGCCATAAAGAAATCTGCACACCAACCTATTTCGATACCACCTTCAGCATCGACCGGGTACTGTCGCCGGCCCTCCCCGACTGGCCAGAAAACACACATAAAAAGAAGACTCCAGGCTGTCGATCCAATGAATAGGCGCTCAGATCGACCGTTTTGCCCACTGGGAAATGAAAGCATGGAACAGATTGATCGCCTTCTCGAACGTATCGACAGGCTGACTTGCGCGGTAGAGCGTAAATCAGGCGAAAACGCGCAATTGCTCAAGGGCATCGAAAGCCGCGACCAGGCCATTGACCAGCTCCGCGTCGAGAAAAAGCGGCTCGATGATTGCCTGTCAGAGTTGGCGCGGCTGGCTGGGCACATAGAGCACAGCCAGCAACAGGCGCAAGCGGCATCGCAGAAACTCAAGAAAACCGAGAGGCTGCTCCAGGAGCAAAAAGCTCAAGCCCAGGCGCTGTCGGAGCAAGTCGCCAACCTGCATCACCAACTCGCGTCAAAGCAAACCGAATTACTAAGTCTCTCAGACTGGGCAATCACCATGGACCGTGCGCCGCTACGCCATCTGGTATACAAGCTTCTGTTTAATTCAGCTCGTTTTGTCTACATCCATCTACCACTTGCACACAGCAAGAAGAGTAAATTGGCCCACAGGGTCCGCCGCTGGCTGAAAGGCAACGCCGGGGCAATGACTCAAAACCGACCGTTTTCAACGCTGATGGCGACACCCGCGAACAGCCCTGAAGCGGCGTTTTGTGAACCGCAGGCCACCGTCCTAATTTTTGGGGTCATTGACTGGCATTTTCGTATCCAGCGTCCACAGAACCTGGCCAAAGAGCTGGCACGAACCGGCCAGGTGACGTTCTACATTTCCAATCAATTCATTGATAACGACAGCCCCGGTTTCGAAGTTGAACCCCTTGAAGGCGTGAGTGGACTGTTCCAGATCAAATTGAATGTATTGGGCGCGCCGGCCATCTACCACGCTCCGCCCACCCGCACCGCGATAAAACAACTACGCCTGAGTCTGGCAGAGTTGATGCAGTGGGCAAACGTCGGGAGGGCGCACTGCATTGTCCAACACGCCTATTGGTTTCCGCTCGCAAGATGCGTTCCGAACTCCACCCTGATCTATGACTGCATGGACCATCACGAGGGGTTTGGCAATGTCGCCCAGGAACTACTGAACCTGGAAAAAACCTTGATGCGCCGGGCAGACCTGCTGGTTGCCACATCGACCTGGATCGAACAGCACGGCAAACGCGAAAACCAGAACGTCAGCGTGATACGCAATGCCGCGGAGTACAGCGCTTTCTGTCAACCGCCAGAGCGGATTTATCGGGATCCGCAAAACAGAAATATCATTGGCTACTACGGAGCGATCGCGGAGTGGTTCGACCTTCAACTGGTCAAACAGCTCGCCCAAGCCTTTCCCCAACACCTGTTACTGCTCATAGGCAGCGATACGGTCAATGCAAAAAAATACTTCAAGGACTGCCCGAACATTATCATGCAGGGCGAAGTTCCCTATGCATCCCTGCCGTATTATCTTCATGCGATGGATGTGTGCCTGCTGCCGTTCAAGATCATTCCCCTGACACTGGCGACCAACCCGGTGAAAGTGTATGAGTACCTGAGCGCCGGCAAGCCCGTGGTATCGGTCAAGCTACCGGAACTGGATCAGTTCGGTAACCTGGTCAACACCGCTGAAAACCCGACGGCGTTTATTGCCGCCGTTCGAAGCGTCTTGGAACAGCTCCCCGAAACCTCCTTGGCGCGCTTGGCTCGCCAGCAGTTTGCGCAAGCCCAGACCTGGGAACATCGAGCCATCGCCCTGCGTCAGGCGATCGACAGTTTACCTGCGCCAAAAGTCAGCGTCGTGGTACTGACCTACAACAACCTGGAGTTGACCAAGGCCTGCCTCAACAGCCTGGTAAACGAAAGCGACTACGCAAACCTCGAGATCATTGTCGTCGACAACAACTCCACTGATGACACACCGGCCTTTCTGAGCGAATGGGCCGAGGCCGGTCCCGACCGCATTACCATTCTCAACCAAGATAACAAAGGCTTCGCCGCCGGCAACAACCAGGGGTTGGCAACCGCCAATGGAGACTATCTGGTCATACTGAACAATGACACGATTGTAACGGCAGGCTGGATCAAGGGTCTGATGCGCCATCTGATCGATAATGAGGATATTGGTATTATCGGCCCCGTCACCAACAATATTGGCAATGAGGCGCGCATTACCACACGCTATACCCACCTGGCGGCCATGCACGCCGAGTCCAAGAGCATTACCCGCAAACACATGGGGCAGTGGTTCGAAATCAATACGCTGGCCTTTTTCTGCGTGATGATACCGCGCTCACACTATGAGCAAATCGGCGGTTTATGTGAAGATTATGGATTAGGCTTTTTCGAGGACGATGACTATTGTCGTCGTATTCAACAACAGGGGCTACGCGCCGTCTGTGCCGAAGATGTCTTTGTCCATCATCACCTGTCAGCATCTTTCAACAAACTCGGTGCAGAAACAAAACAGGCACTATTTGAAAAGAACAAGGCAATTTATGAAGGCAAGTGGGGAGCCTGGATCCCCCATCGATATCGTGATGCATGAAAATATGCATCCGCCAGCCCTTCTGAATCTGCTGCCTACAAGAGAGACCTCATGTTGTTTAGAACCCCCATCCAACGCCTGCTAATAACGGCTGTCGTATTAGCCACCATCGCAGTCAGCTGGCACGGCCTCTCAACCCTCAGCTACCCGGCAGTGGACAACAGCATACGTTTCGTATTGTTGTTTGCCTTGAGCACAGCAGTGCTTTCGGCGTTACGCAAGGTGTCGCCGCTGATAATCGGTGCTGGCTTGATCGTGGCCATCACCCTGGCTTGCGGCCAAGCGTGGCCCATGCTCGTGGTTCTTCTGTTCGGCCTGTCTTCAAGCGTCTTGGGCCATAAGATTCTGGGGCGCTGGAAAAACAGCGAATGGTCGGTGCGGCTACTGCTCGGTGGCGGGATACTAGGCACCCTCACGGGGCTGGCGGCGCACTTCCCCATCAACTACCCCGGGTCATATACAGCGTTATTATTACTGCCCTTTCTAGTAAACAGCCAACACGCAAAAGAGCTTATCCGCCAGTTTTACAATGAAGCCGTAAACTATCGCCCAGCCTCGATATCTTGCAACGCTCTGGATATCGCTGCCTGTAGCCTGGCGGGCCTGTATGTCACTATTGCCTTCATGCCGGAAATTGGCTATGACGCACTGACCATGCACCTGTTTATTCCCGCTCATCTGGCACAGCAACACCAGTGGGGCTTCAATGCAGAACTTTATGTATGGGCCCTATGGCCCATGCTCGGTGATTGGATATATAGCCTTGTGTACATGCTCGCCGGCGAAACGGCAGCACGTCTGATCAACACGAGTTTTATACTGCTCGTGGCCTGGCAAATTCGTGAATTCGTAATATGGGCAGGAGGCAGTGCTAATCAATCTCGATGGGCCGCACTTATTTTTTTATCGACACCCATCGTATTTGCCGAGAATAGCAGTTTATTTATTGAGTCGGTCTGGACAGCGTTCACCATGGCGGGGACGCTATCGCTATTGAAAGTCTCTAGCAGTACACCTGACGAGCAAGACAGGTATATCCATCTGATGCTGGCCGGCGCACTGCTGGGCTTTGCCCTTGCCGCAAAAGCCGTGACGTTCAGCGTACTGCCCATTCTCATGTTGGTACTTTTATTACAATCCAAAGCCTGGATGAAGTCGGGTTTGCGCCCCTATCTGCTCTTGGGGCTTTTCTGCTTTCTACTGGTAGGCGTCATACCTTACGCCTACTCCTGGTACTCAACTGGCAACCCGGTCTTTCCTTTTTTTAATACGCTATTCCACTCCCCTCTGTGGCCCAGCACCGACTTTCAGGCACCGACAGCTTTTGAAAAAGGGGTCTCATGGGACACGCTCTACAGCATGACATTCTCGTCCAACCGCTACATCGAAGGGAAAGTCGGGGCAGCAGGATTTCAGTGGCTACTCATACCTGCCGCGATCATGATTTTGCTGTGCCGAAATCATAAAAAGGCACTCGGTATTTTACTGATAGCCATCGGTGCACTGGTCATGACCTACCATTCCACCGCTTATTTACGCTATGTGCTGCCCTCTTTTGCCATGATCAGCGCAGCACTGGCACTGTCTTTCTCGGGCGCATCGTGGCGGGCAAAAGCCTCGAGCGCTACGGTTGGAGGCATGCTACTAATCCTCAACCTCTGGTTTATCCAATCATCCACTTATTACGGGCAGCTACTCCTCTCCCCCCTATTCAGCACAGAGGGGCGAGATATCTATTTAACAAATATCCGCCCCACCCGAAAAATTATTGAAATGGTGAATATACTCAACGGCGCACGGCAGCCAGTTGCCCTCTTTGCCAATCCCTACAGCGCCGGTTTGAAAGGTGATGCTCTTTACCCGTCATGGTATAACTTGAAGTGGAGCACTGAATATAATGCGACCACCACCGAAAGCGCATTGGCTGACGCTTTTCTGAAAAGAAATGTCGAGTGGTTGATTATAGAACCTTCGATGCTTAAAGCCGAAAAACTACAGGCGCTGCTTAATATTTCAATCCCCATAGCAAAAGTTGGAGACGTGGAACTGAGAAGACTCAATGATGCGTATCGATACACTCAGGAAACGTTGAAAAATAGTGACCTTTCAAACCTGGAAGGATGGAATCTAAGCGCCCCCTCGAACTATGACCCTATCAACAAAATTTTTAATGTTGATGTAAAAAGCCCGGCCACTCAAGCCGTCAGCATAGAGGCCGGACGAAGCTATAAAGCGATCATTTCCGCTCGCTGCTCGACACAATCTACAAAAGGGCGAATTCAAGTCAACTGGATTAACGCTCAAGGCATTTTTATCACAACAAACATAGAGACCTATGAGTGCAGCAACGATTGGGTCACTCACGAAATGATCGTGACCGCACCAAAAGATGCAACAACGGCAATCATTTACGCTTCCGGCCACACGGAAACGCCGCTGGCGTTCAAGTCCGTCTCATTTAGAAAGTAGACAATGACCTCCATACCCCCAAAAATAGAGTTTTTCAGCGACGAAGAACGTGTTGCGGTAGTCATTCCTTGCTTCAAGGTGGTCGCTCACATACTGGAGGTCATCCGTAGCATAGGTCCCGACATATGGCGTATCTATGTCGTGGATGATGCCTGTCCGGAGAGCTCCGGCGCCCATGTGACAATGCACGCCAGCGACCCCCGCGTCCACGTATTGACTCATGAGTTAAATAAAGGTGTTGGTGGCGCGGTAATGACCGGCTATGCCGCGGCCATTGGCGACGGCGCAAGTATCATTGTCAAAATCGATGGCGACGGTCAGATGGACCCGCGTTTAATTCCGCTATTCATTGACCCCATCCTGGCGGGAGAGGCCGACTACACGAAAGGCAATCGGTTTTTCGATCTGGAACAAGTACAATCCATGCCCAAGGTACGCCTCTTTGGCAATGCTGTACTTTCCTTGATAGCCAAACTATCCACCGGCTACTGGGACCTGTTCGACCCCACCAATGGCTATACCGCCATACATCGTGACGTGGCCAAGCTATTACCCTTCGACAGAATCAGTCAGCGTTATTTTTTTGAAACCGACATTCTTTTCCGTTTGAACACGTTGCGCGCCGTTGCGATTGATGTGCCAATGGAAGCAAAGTACGGAAATGAGGTCAGCAACCTTAAAATATCCAATATAATCGGAGAGTTCCTGTTCAAGCATGCACGAAATTTCACAAAACGAATTTTTTATAACTATTACCTGCGCAATATGTCGTTGGCATCCATAGAACTCCCGGTGGGTATCCTTTTGCTATTGTTTGGTATCCTGTTTGGGGGACATCACTGGCTACAATCACTCTCCGATGGCCTTCCGACATCTGCGGGCACGGTCATGCTGAGCGCCCTTCCGGTACTCACCGGAATACAATTGATCATGGCATTCCTCGGTTACGATATTGCGGCAGTACCGAGCCGACCAAGGCACCTCAAGCGACGTAGAGCACAAGCGACAGGCGGCAAAACCCAGTGAGTATTATCAGGAATTTTTTAACCGATCCCACCTTGAAAAAGCTGGATATCGACGGTGCTGAACGTCTGGATCTGCATCAAAAAGTGCTGCAGCAAAAACCCATGCTGCGAGAAGTATTTAGCGACTTCCATCGTACCTTCAAACAGCTGGCAGAACGCTACCTTTACGCTGAAGGACTGGAAATCGAACTCGGTGCAGGGATTGCCCCCATGCGAGAGTCCTACCCGGGGGTTCTGGCTACAGATATCGTTTTCTCGCCCTCTTTGGACAAAGTACTAAATGCAGAAGCGATGGATATCGAAGACCACTGCACCCGGGTTTTTTATGGACAAAATTGCTTTCATCACTTCCCCCACCCCGATCTTTTCTTTGCCGAACTCAATCGCACACTCAAGCCAGGCGGCGGCGCTATTTTGATCGAGCCATTCTACGGCCCATGCTCCAGATTTCTTTATAAAAGGCTCTTCAAATCTGAAGGCTTCGACCCGCATTATAACTCTTGGGAAACGCCAGTCAGCGGCCCCATGAACGGCGCGAACCAGGCACTTAGCTATATTGTTTTCGTACGAGACAGGGAAGAGTTCGAGCGCAAGCATCCTGGACTTGAGATTGCGCACATGGCGGTATGTAACAACTACATTCGTTACCTGACATCCGGTGGTTTGAACTTCAGGCAATTACTCCCCGATGCGCTGACACCAGCACTCAAACTTATTGAAAAACTACTTTACCCAGCACGCTATCTTTTCGCGCTACACCACATCATCGTCATCAGGAAAAAGCCTTGACCTTTCTCCGCTATGCCATCATCCAGGTTCTGGCCTACGCGCTGGATATGGGGGCCTTTATTTTTCTGGTCTTTATATTCAAGGATGAACTGGTACTCATGAATATCACTGGAAAAGTAATTGCCGGCATTTTTGCTTTTTTTCTACACCGTCACTTCACCTTCGAATCAACACAAGGTAGTAAAAAAACTCAAGCGCTGCGCTATTTCTCCCTACTGACCATCAATATCCCATTCTCATCAGCTATATTTACAATTGGCTTGCATTTCCTCGATCATCCGACGCTGGTCAAATTCATCTCAGACGTCCTTTGCGTGATGTTGACCTACTGGATAAGTAAGCTATTTATCTTTCGCCTTGGAGCGGCTGATCGCTCCAGCCCCAACAGGACTGGAGAGTCATGAGCGTGAAGCTTCTGATTACCGGGGCAACAGGCTATATCGGCCGAGAGCTGGTGGCCCAGGCAAGGCGTGAGGGAAGTCAGATCATCTGCGCGACACGAACAGCATGCCCCCCCGAATACACGTGGCTTGCTTATGACCTGCACGGCCCCGCACCCGATTTCCCAGCCGATGTCGACGCAGTCATCCACCTGGCAGCGGACACCTCGAAGAGTATCGACTCGTCCCTTGAGTACGAAATAGAAGCGGCCAGAAGCCTGCTCGATAAGACGCTCAAGGCAAATGCGAGATTTATCTTCATCTCCAGTCAGACCGCGAGTCCGACAGCCCCCAGCGCCTATGGCCAGATAAAATGGCGTATTGAACAAGAAGTATTGAAGTCTTCGGGGATTGTCATCAGGCCGGGCCAGGTTTATGGCGGCCCGGAACGGGGATTATTCGGTCTGTTGGTGAACCTGGTCAGGCGCGTTCCGGTCATCCCGGTGTTCTTGCCAACGGCCTGGGTACAACCGATTCACGTCGAAGACTTGACCAGCGCCATACTGAGTATTGCCAACCGTGATGATATCCAGGGAGAAATCATCAGCCTGGGAGCAATACAGCCGATACCGTTTACTCGTTTTCTCAAGTCGATTGCTGCTGACAGACTCAACAAGTTTCGTCTGCCACTCCCCCTGCCGACCGGCCTCATCAAGCTACTGGGATGGCTACTCGGCCGCTCCCTGAGCGAGAGATTCGGGCTTGATCGAGTGCTCTCGCTGATCAAACTCCCCTCCCTGCAGTGCGAAGAGTCCTTGCAACGAACCCATCTTGTACTCCGTCCTTTGGCACAAGGCATGCACGGTGGGGGTCATAATAAACGCAGGCATCTACTTCGAGAGGGGACTACTCTCTTGAGCTATCTGCTCAAGACGGCCCCGAAACCCAGCTTGGTGCGACGTTACGTCTACGCCTTAGAACGCGCGGGCAAACGTGAAAGGCTGTTTTGTTCAAGCTTGATAGCACGCTGGCCGATACTGCTGGGGCTGCTGGACAACCCTGCCAACCTTCGACACCCACAAAACCAGGAACTTGCGTTGCGCCTGCAATATGCAATCCAGATTGCCGAGGCCAGTCCACAAGGCGCGCGAGTGTTTTTAGATCCCCAGCAACAGGGTGGGGCCCTGAGGGCGTTGTCTGCACTGGCAATAACGGCTTTCAAGGAACTCGTCTGGCGCTTGTTCGCAATGCTCTGTAAACCCTTTGCCCGTCAACTATTTATGGGAAGCGAGAGCAGGCGTGAAAGATAAATTCGACGTCATTATCGTAGGCAGCGGCCCAGCGGGAACCTCGGCCGCCTATCCACTCGTCCAATCCGGGTTGCGAGTGCTCATGGTGGACGCCCAGTGTGCATCTGACTCACCCGCGGCCCCGGATAGCCCATATATTCTCAATAGAGAACGCAATGAGCAGCAGTGGAAATGGATGATTGGCGAACGCTTTCATGCGTTTGAAAAGCTGGAGGCTGTTTCACCCAAGCTGAGAACGCCAACCCACGCTTATGTATTCGACAACTACAACACGGCCAACCTTATCCGCGCACAGGGTTTCATCGTGGTCGGTTCACTGGCCACCGGCGGTCTATCCAACGCCTGGGGATGCGGGGTTGCACGTCTTTCTGCCAGCGAATTCTCCGGTCTGCCCATTCCATACGAAGAAATGGAAAAATCGTATGAAACGGTCTCTCGGCGGATGGGCATCAGTGGCAATGCAGACGATGATCTTTCTGACTACTTCGGCCTTGACGAGTGGTCGCAGCCAGCTCTGCCCTTGGATAAACTCCATAAACGGCTCTATCAAAACTACAGCAAGCTCCAGGCACGCCTGCCAACGTCGGGCTTTCGTCTTGGCCGCTCAAGGGTGGCGGTTTTAAGCAAGGACCTGGATGGGCGAAAAGCCTGCGACTCACTGGGTAACTGTCTGTGGGGCTGTCACAACCAATCCCTCTACAGCGCCTCCCAGGAACTTTCAAAGCTCAAGCAATATCCTGGTTTTCAACACAGACAGGGAATGCTGGTGCATGATTTTTTCAAAAGCGACGATTTATGGACAATCACGGATAAACACGCCACCCAACAATTTTCTGGGCGACGCTTGCTACTGGCGGCAGGCACACTGGCGTCTACGCGATTAACGCTCAAGCGGCTTGGACACACATCACCTCTACCGCTGCTCTCCTCCCCCACTGCCGCTTTTCTCCTGTGGCTGCCGAGAATGCTCGGAACGCCAAGAGTCTCAACATTTGGCCTGGGTCAACTCTCCTTCGCGCTCGATCTTACAGCCGATATCACTGCTTTTGGCTCGACGTTCAGCACGACAGGTCTTCCCATCTCCGAGTTTGTCAGCCGACTGCCCATGAGCAAACGCTACAGCATTGAACTGTTGAAAAATCTGCTCAGCTCTTGCCTGGTAGGCAACCTGTTCTTGCCTGGCCACCTATCTGACAACACCGTAGAACTGGGGAACGATGGCGCTTTATTGGTCAAAGGAAAAGAACGGCAAGAGACAGTTTCGATCATGAACATGGCGCAGGAAAAATTACGCAAACACTATTTAAAAATGGGCGCCCTGTTAATGCCGATGAGTTTCAGTATTGGGAAGCCCGGAGCGGATATCCACTATGCAGGAACACTTCCGATGCACGCAACCCCTCAAGCAGGGCACACCAATATATTAGGTGAAGTGGCTGGCCTTCCCGGTGTCCATTTGATAGATGGTTCTTGCCTGCCAAAAATCACGGAAAAGTCTCACACACTCACTATTATGGCCAACGCTGATCGAATCGGACGAAAGCTGGCTTTAGTGCCATATTAAACAGGCGTAAAGATCTGTTATGCTTTATGGATAAATAACGCCACCCTGCCGACAGCAGCTAAGAGGCCGTCAACATAAGGGACGACGAATGTTAAATACAAGCAGGCGCGCGCGGCGCAGAGCTTTTGGGTATTTATGGTCGTCGCTATGACAGAGACCCTGCCCCAACGCCTCGGAGGGTACCGCTTGATGTTCAGTCCTGCTAAAGCGCCAGCAAGATTTTAGTCCGATAGCCTGCCCCTTTGTACAACGCACCTCAGCAACTCGCCATACGCATAACAGGATCGATAAAGTAATGACTCAGAAGGTACTCTGCATTATCGGTACACGTCCTGAGGCCATTAAAATGGCTCCAGTCATCAAAGCATTGCAAGCAGAAGCCAGCATCAACTGCCGAGTCCTCGCCACGGCCCAGCATCGCCATCTGCTGGACCAGGTCCTCGGGGTTTTTGACATTATTCCGGATCTGGACCTGGACATCATGCGTCCCAACCAATCCTTGGCAACATTGACCGCACGCCTGCTGGAAGGGCTCGATAAGGTACTGCTTGCCGAAAAGCCAGATGTCGTACTGGCTCAAGGCGATACCACGACGGTCATGGGGGCCGCACTGGCTTGCTTCTATCAACGCATTCCATTTGGACATATTGAGGCCGGATTGCGCACTGCCGACCTGTACAACCCATTCCCCGAGGAAGCGAACCGGGTCATCGTTGGCAAGCTGGCACGCTGGCATTTTGCGCCAACTCGGGGAGCCGTGGAGAACCTGTCGAAGGAGGGTATTGCCGCGACGGCGATCACCATGACAGGAAACACCGTCATCGACGCCTTATTGATAGCGGCAGCCAAGCCTCTTGCCCTTGATATGGAACTGGACGAGAGCAGACGCCTGGTGCTGGTGACCGCCCACCGTCGCGAGAACTTCGGCGAACCCTTCCGCTCGATATGCCAGGCACTCAAGACGATCGCTGAAAGAAACACCGATGTTCAGATACTTTACCCTGTGCACCCCAATCCCAACGTCAAGGATGTCGCTTACGAAATACTGGGCCAGACGCCCAACCTTATTCTTTGTGAGCCCCTGGACTATGCACAGTTCGTCGCAGCCATGAAACGCGCCTATTTGATCATCAGTGACTCCGGTGGTGTCCAGGAGGAAGCTCCGGCCCTCGGTAAACCCGTACTGGTGCTGCGGGAGGAAACCGAGCGCCCCGAAGCCGTCGAGCTCGGGGTGGTAAAACTGGTCGGTGCCGCTCAGCAGAACATCATCGGACAGGCTCAGCGATTGCTTGACGATCCCGCGGCCTATAGAGCCATGGCACGAGGCGTTTCGCCTTACGGGGATGGCCTCGCGGCCGGACGTATCGTCGAGGTTCTGGTACGGCATTTCCAAACATGCGCATGATCTATCTTTCCCCTGTCCCCTGGGCCAGCTTCAGCCAGCGCTCGCATCACTTCGTGGCTTGGTATCACGAGCAAACACAGGCGGAGGTACTGTGGATAGACCCTTATCCCACGAGACTGCCAAGACACTCTGATTTCAGACGCAGCCCCACTGTTCCAAGCGAAAAAGAGGTGCTGTTTCCTCAATGGCTTAAGGTCGTCAAGCCCAAGTTCCTGCCCATCGAGCCTATTCCGGGCTCGGGCTTGCTGCAAACGCTACTCTGGCGTGAGGTCATCAAGAAAGCCCTGGTCTTCGCTGCGCAAGATTCCTGCATGATTTGCGTCGGCAAACCTTCGGCACTTGCGCTGCTGCTACTTGAGTGCCTGCCCGAAAGCTATTCGGTTTACGATGCCATGGACGATTTTCCGGCCTTCTATCAAGGGCTATCTCGTCGCTCCATGGCCGCTTGCGAGCGATTGCTTGTAGAACGGGTATCGAAAATCCTGGTTTCCTCCACCGCCATCAGTAAAACGTTGGGTGCCCTGGCCGACAAGGTGGAGTTGGCAATGAATGCTTGTGACATACAGAAACTGGCCCCCATCGAATCGCTGGTGCTGGATACCAAACAACAATTGCTGGGCTATGTGGGAACGATTGGTAGCTGGTTCGACTGGGACCTGACCATCGCGTTGGCACAAGCCAACCCTGAAAACCGGATTCAACTGATTGGCCCCATATTTACCCGCCCTTCTTGTCCGCTACCCGGAAATATCGAATTATTACCTGAACGCCCCCATGCCGAGGCCATTGCCGCCATGGCGACGTTTTCGGTCGGTTTGATCCCATTCAAGCTCAATCGCCTGACAGCATCCGTCGATCCGATCAAATACTACGAGTACCGCTCGCTTGGCCTACCGGTGATCTCCACTCGCTTCGGTGAAATGGCATGGCGCGATGAGGAGACAGCGGTATGGTTGATCGATGAACATAGTGATCTGCGCCAGACGAGCCGGCAAGCGCTTGGCTATCGCTGCGACTTTTCAAGGATCCAGGCGTTTCGCCAGGAAAATCTGTGGAGCACACGCTTTTCATCAACCCGCCTGCTCTCAGATGCCCGTGCAGGTAGCCCCCTGCCTCAGGTCACTGACTGATTGCAGTATCTTGCCACCTGGCCGATATAAAATTTCATAACGTGTTCAACGGACCGCTCCTTTATGACCAACGCACAACCTCCACTTGTGATGTGGCACGCCAGTCAGGTGACAGAAAAAGACCGCCAGCAGTTGCTGGGGCAGAAGCCGATCACACTCTGGTTGACCGGCTTGAGCGCCTCGGGGAAATCGACCCTGGCCTTTGCATTGGAACGGCGCCTGCTGGATAAGGGGCAACTGTCTTTCGTTCTCGATGGCGATAATGTTCGCCATGGCCTTAATAGCAATTTGGGCTTCAGCGCCGAGGATCGCGCGGAAAATATCCGCCGCGTGGCAGAAGTGGCGAAATTGATGAACGATGCGGGGCTCATCGTCATCGCAGCCTTTATTTCCCCTTTCACCCAGGATCGCGCACTGGCCCGAACAATTATTGGCGCCGAGCACTTTCGCGAAGTCCATGTCAGTACCTCATTGGGGGTCTGCGAATCCCGTGACCCGAAAGGTATGTACAACAAGGCCAGATCGGGCAGCCTACCGAATTTCACCGGCATTTCTTCACCTTATGAAGCCCCCGAACAGCCACACTTGAGCATCGACACCCACAACGTGAGCCTGGGTGCCGGGGTGGATCAATTGCTTGCCTTGATCGAGCGCCCCTATTAGTCAGCTCTGCCGCTATCTGAACAAGGACGTGTAGGTAAACACCGTCGTTCGCGATCACTTTAGAAATCCAGAAGTGCTCGATGACAGCATTTTCGTCATTTTTGGTTGCAGGTACCGAAACGCATGCACTACCTATTTGATAATTTACTGGTTTCCTCGCCCAATGGAGGTGGGCTTTTATTTATTCATCGGGACCAGGCATTCCATCTGGACACGATCAACACCACGGGCATCAGCCTGAACGGGAGTACTCTACTAAGAGGTTTACAACCCCAAGGGTTGGTGCTTTATAAAAATCATCACGTTGAACAACACGATGTTCCTGACATTCATGATATTCATGATGTCCTGATCGCGGAGCCCTTCCTTTACACCGTCGGCACTACGGCCAATGAAATTCTGCAACTGGATGAACAGGTAAAAGAGGTTCGTCGCTGGACATTTGCTGGGGGACAAGATGCGAAACACCTCAACTGCCTGACACTCTGGAATCAACGTATCGTCTTTTGTGCCTTTGGTGATTTCACCGAGCCTCGTCAGTACAAGGGCAATACCGAACTAGCCGGTTTTGTTCAGGACCTGCACACCGGCGAACGTCTTATCAATGGTCTCTCACAGCCTCATAGCCTGTGCTCCGTAGGCGAGCACTTGTTACTGGCCAACTCCGAAAGCAAAGAGTTACGTGAATATGACCGCCGCGGACTACTCTTGCGAAGCAAGGTCCTGAAAGGTTATACCCGTGGCATTTGCGTGCAGAATGGCAAGATCTATATAGGACTGAGTCGCTCACGAAATATTGACAGCGATGGCTTGTCAAGCGCCCGCCTGGTCGCACTGGACAGTCAATCCTGGCAAGAGCTGGGCTATATTGACTTACCCGTGCCGGAGGTTTATTCGATTCATGGAATCGAAAACCCGGATGTTGTGCCTGCCTTGCTGGCAGGTATCAGCCAACATGCATCGACCCTGTACCAACACTCGATAAACGAGCGCGACATTAAACTTCAGACGCTCGCAGAATGTAGCGCACAACAGGAACGGCTCATTGCATCACTTGCACAACAACTCAACCAGCAAAATGAACAGCATCATCATGCCTTCTCTCTGTTGGCGGAGCGGGATGCGGAGCTGACGACAATGAGCCAGCGGTACGAGGAAGTCCGCCATCAATACGGGCAACTTCTAAGCAGCAACTCCTGGCTTCTGACCCAGCCGATAAGAAATATCCGTCGTTGGTTGAGATGGTAGACGAGCGTCTTCAAGGCCTCTGAGTCAGGGGCAGCCCTTTTCTGACGAAGTGCTCGTCGCACAAAAGAGCTGCTCGAACAAGAGTTTGCTCAAACGAGCATTACCCTTGATCCCAACATGGTCATGGTCGGCGATCTCATCATCCGCAAAGCCGAGCTCGTTCATATACAAGGTTCGAGCCCCTGTCTCACGCTCGATAATGCCATGCGGAATTCGCAGGTGCTCCAGGGGGGCAGCCTCAACGACGAAGATCGGTGTCTTGTTTTCCATCCTGACCCTATCGGCCAGACCATTCAAAAAGCGCAACACCGCAGGTTGCAAATCCGCCGCCTGCTGATCACGCCAAGTGACTTGCGCCTGTCTCGCCGGGTAGTTGTCAGGAATAATCAAACCATCACCATTGCGGAAGACCGCGACCCAACGCCGACTGTAGCGCAACAACATAAGCCCCCGCGCATCCTCACAAAGCCCCAAGCCTCGGGCAGCCTGAAGTTCGTTGAGCGGTGAGCGCCTGCTATTTTCATTACAGGGGTCATAATGTACATCGGGAAAGGTTTCACTGAACAATGCATTGATCGGCAAGGGCTCAAGCCACTCAATGAGAGATAACCCCTGCAAACAGGCCGGCGCCTGCTCCGCATAGAATGCCATGTCCGTCAACGTCCATCGCAGCGGGCAGCCTACAGCGCCGAGAAGAATCTCGGCGGGAATACTGATCACTACGGTTTTTTCAGCCGCTTTGGCTGCCTGCCGCACCATAAACGGAAAGTCCCAGGGCAGAATGCCTGGCGTTCCCAGGTTAAATACGCGATGCCCGTTTTGCTTGAAGTACTCGGTATTGAAGTGATTTTGTACTCTGGAAGAGCCTACCAACACCACTTCTGGCGCCGACTCCTGGGTATCCAGCAATAGCCCTTTCCAGACTTTACCTTCCTGCCAAAAACCTCGCTGAATAAGCAGTTTTGCAAATTCCACGCTGAACAGGTTAGCCAGAATCGTCAAAAGAGCCGCTATCGCAAGGAGCCATAGAACCGAACGTCGAAAACGGATGTAAAGAGCTGGCGCCAAAGGAGTAATCACTTCAGTAATGATAATAGTTAAATGGGCTTGGCGCATTGGACAGTACGCGCAACAAGGTCAATGCCAATAAACAGGACAGTATGAGCAGCCAGCCAATACCCGGTGTGACCAAGGGTAAACCCGCTATCCGCACGCCGGATAGTTTGGGGATCGTGCCCTGACGAAGTAAATTCGTCGAATCAAGCATGGGCCGATAACGCCCCAATAGCTGCATGGAATTAGGTGCAAACAAGCAGATCGACCAGGCCAGGAAAATCAGGCCCAGCGCCTCGATGGTTCCCGGCAGTGCCGATAGACTGTCAGGTGGGCTCATCCCCAGCAGGACCGCGGTGCCATTCAACCAGGTGGGGTGAAAACTCGAGGGCAGAACAACCTCCTGGGTACTACCGCCAAAACCGAACAAGGCGACCAGCACCTCCCATGCGCCCCCGAGTGTCTGCGTCTGAAAAATACATCCCAGGCAAATCAACAGCAGTTGAGTCTGCCCCCAACTCAATAACCGCCTTCCCGCCGGCAGATTGCGCGGTGGCGGGGTACGGAACACCAGGCGACGGGCATGTTGGTAAGTCACAATGGCTCCGTGCAATGTCCCCCAGAGCAGATAGTTGAACGTAGCACCGTGCCAGAAACCAGCAACGATCATCGTTAGGGGCAACGCTGCCAGATGTCGCCAGATCACCAATCGCTTTCCCGCCAAAGGACGAAATACGTGTTCACGGATGAACTGTGTCACCGTGATATTCCAGCGATTCCAGAACTCATCCATGCTCACCGCCTTCAACGGCGAATAGAAATTCAACGGAAGGCGTATACCGACGATCAACGCCAATCCACATGCCATATCGGAATAGCCGGAAAAGTCGAAATAGAAATTCAGGAAACCGGCCAGTGCGGCGATCCATGCGTTGAGCATATCCAATGCTTGCCCGCTGTCTGCGAGGCCGAAAAGACGGTGCGAATACGCTCCCAATGGATCGGCCAACAAGACTTTCTTGCTTAAACCAATAATAAACAGACTGGTTCCCGCAAACACATTGGCGGAACGCA
Source organism: Pseudomonas sp. GW821-FHT04D07 (assembly GCF_059420225.1). Classification (NCBI taxonomy): domain Bacteria; kingdom Pseudomonadati; phylum Pseudomonadota; class Gammaproteobacteria; order Pseudomonadales; family Pseudomonadaceae; genus Pseudomonas; species Pseudomonas sp. GW821-FHT04D07. The sequence continues at coordinate 723,627 of NZ_JBWKTH010000001.1, read as the reverse complement.
ACGCAAAGGTACGCGGCCAATTGAGCTGTTTAAGCATATCCCGATGGCGGACCAGAGGGCCGGCGACAAGGTGCGGAAAGAAACAAATGACAAACGTGTAATCCGCCGCTTTGGCCTTGCTCCCCGTGCGGTAGAGCGACACCAGGTAGGCTATTTGCTGAAAGGTAAAAAAAGAAATCCCCAGTGGCAGTGGGCGCTCGACAGGAACAGGCAGTCTCTGCCATTCGAGGCTCAGCAGGCTCAGGGCGTTTGAACCGACCTTGAACCAGATCAACAACAGCAAATTCGCACAGATACCAATGCCCAACAGCATAGCCCGCTGGTGCCCTTGCACTTTTGACAGCCCTTCCCCTATCACCCAGTTTGTACAAAGGGACAATAGCAACACCGGTATATCGGCTGGGTTCCACAATGCATAGAAGCCCAAGGACGCGAAAATCAGGAAATACTTGGGAGGCTGAGTACCCAACCGGTGAAGCAGGAGTGTGATGACGAGTACAAGGGAGGCAAGCGCCATAAAAGGCAGGCTGTTAAACAACATATACAGTCTCTGAAATCGGATGTTTGACGCCAATAAACCGAATACCGACCACTCTCACTTCGTCGATCTTTTCCAGCATAAAAGCAAGATGCCACTATCGCCTATTTGCCATATCGAATCTATGGAATAGACTGCTTCATATGGCCCGATAGATAATTTTTTTGCATGGATGCGAAGCATAGACCCTATTCATAAAAATACGTCGCCCGGGGATTCCTAGATGGTTGGTACCGAAAATGTTGTTCGTGAAGGCGCAAGCCCCCACGATTTTTTCAGTTATTTACGCAAACACGTCCTGCCCATCCGCCCCTCCCAGTACGATCTGTCCAATACCTGCAACCTGGTTTGCGAGGGCTGCCTGTTCTTCGCCGGCTCCGACCATGAAGGCCATGTCCCGATCACGGATCTGGAGCAGATCGATCGTTTTTTTGCAAAGGAGGCAGCTCGTGGCATCAACTATGCGGAAGTAGCCGGCGCTGAACCCTCACTGGTGGAAAGCAAGCTGGTGGTGATGGCTCGCCACATACCACACGGGGTTATTTACACCAACGGCACCAAAAAGCTGACAAAGGAACTGAATTACCGGCTGCAGATCTCGTTATGGGGCCTTCCCGAAGAAAGCGCCAAGCTGAGGGGGGCGGATATTTTTGCCAAGCAGGTGCGTAACTATGGCAACGATCCCAGGGCTATTTTCGTTTTTACCATTACCCGGCAAAACCTGACCAATATTCCCGAAATAGCCAGGCTCTGTGCCGACAAAGGTTTACGTCTGAGCTTCAATCATTACAGCCCGACAAGCGACTACCTGAATCGCCTGCACGAAGATCAGCCGGACCGCACAGACTATTTCCGCTTCAGCCAGGGCGACGACAATCTACTCCTCGGCCCCGATGAGCTCGCACGCTCACAGGCATTGATCGCGGAGGCCATGGAGAATTACCCCCACTCAATCCTCTACAATCATGACTTCAACAAGTGGGTGCATAAGCCGGACGGGTTGTACGATATCGATCCCGCCACGGGCAATGCTACCAACTGCGCAGCCCGCGTCACCTCCCACTACCGGCACTTTCATGTGGACCTGCAGGACGCCGGAGAAGTCAAATGCTGCACGCCCAACATCGATTGCCGCGCTTGCCGGCTCTACGCACAGTCCCTGGGAAGCGCGTTGCAAAGACAGACCGGCCGAACACGCAAAGGCGCTGACTTCGAGGCCTGGATGCAGTTGTGGCGGCTCTGGCATCTGTTGTTCTGGGGAGAACTCCCGGCCGAATTTGCTCAGGATGATATGACGAAGAGTCGTTTTTTGTCCGTGCGAACGTTGGACAGCTCTTTTGAGCAACAACGAAAATCGATAGTCGGCTGACGGCAAACAGCCAGTTGATCGGATCGCGGCAGGAATGGCAGTCATCTGCCTCCTCGCGCAGATCCGTATCTGCGGAATTACCGTATACAGTTCCTGCCTTGGATGTTGACGCCGAATTGAGTGATGGGAGAAGAATGTATCGGCGACTCACACCGACAGGGGATGAATATCCTCCCGTTGTGACTCACCCCTCTTCCTCATCCTCATTCACCCGATCCCTCAGTTCCTTCCCCGGCTTGAAATGCGGTACGAACTTCCCATCCAGACTCACCGACTGCCCGGTCTTGGGGTTTCGCCCGACCCGCGGAGCGCGGTAGTGCAACGAAAAACTGCCGAACCCGCGGATCTCGATGCGGTCGCCGGTTGCCAGGCATTGGGACATTTGCTCAAGCATGGTCTTGATGGCCAGCTCCACATCCTTGGATGAAAGCAGCCCCTGATGGGTGACAATTCGTTCGATCAGCTCCGACTTCGTCATATTTTTCCCTTCTTTTTCAAGCAGCTAGGAAAGTACTTCGAAGGTTTTAGCATGAGCGGAGGGTTTTGAACAGCCCATCTATTGACTTATCTGCACGCAGAAGAAACGAAGGACAGGATCACCTAATTACAAATCACCAGCATGGTGCGCGTGACAGCACCGGCCGGATTCCAACCGAAAAGATACCCATCCCCCTCATCCTTGGCATCACTGGACCGGGTGACGACCTTATAGCCCTGAGCCTTGCACTCCCGGGCCGCCCGCTTGTAGCACTTGTCCCAATCCGACCCAAGCCCCGAGCAGTCGATCGCGATACCGCTCACACCATGCCTGGCGTGAGTCCTCGACTGGGTGATACACCCCGCAAGCAACAACAACGCGAGGACAACCATTAGCTTGCTCATTCCTTTCCTTACTCACGCGCCCCTTGAACCGCTCACGGAGCATAAATCCATCGATCCTGACGACAAACGTTTTTACACCGATAAATAAGACCATCACCACCCCGAATTCGTTTCAGATTTTGAACGTCAAATTGCGGGCACAAAAAAGGGCGACCGAAGTCGCCCTTTTTCTATGGTCTGACAGAACTTAGTTCTGTTTTTCCATCTGTGCACGCAGCAGAGCACCGAGAGTGGTGTCGACTGGAGCATCCGAAGCAGCTGGCTTGTCGCGCAGGCTCTGGATGGCTTCTTTTTCGTCTTCAACGTCTTTCGACTTGATCGACAGCTGGATCACGCGGCTCTTGCGGTCAACGCTGATGATCTTGGCTTCTACTTCTTCGCCTTCTTTCAGAACGTTGCGCGCGTCTTCAACGCGGTCACGGCTGATTTCGGAGGCTTTCAGAGTCGCTTCGATATCGTCGGCCAGAACGATGATGGCGCCTTTGGCGTCAACTTCTTTCACGATGCCTTTAACGATGGCGCCTTTGTCGTTAACCGAGACGTACTCGGAGAACGGATCGCTTTCCAGCTGCTTGATACCCAGGGAGATGCGCTCGCGCTCTGGGTCAACCGACAGGATAACGGTGTCCAACTCGTCGCCCTTCTTGAAACGACGTACGGCTTCTTCGCCCACTTCGTTCCAGGAGATGTCGGACAGGTGAACCAGACCGTCGATGCCGCCGTCCAGACCAATGAAGATACCGAAATCGGTGATCGACTTGATGGTGCCGGAGATCTTGTCGCCCTTGTTGAACTGGCCAGAGAAGTCTTCCCATGGGTTCGACTTGCACTGCTTGATGCCCAGGGAGATACGACGACGCTCTTCGTCGATGTCCAGAACCATGACTTCCACTTCGTCGCCGACTTGTACGACTTTCGAAGGGTGGATGTTCTTGTTGGTCCAGTCCATTTCGGAAACGTGTACCAGACCTTCAACGCCTTCTTCCAGCTCAGCGAAGCAGCCGTAGTCGGTCAGGTTGGTAACACGAGCGGTGACGCGAGTGCTTTCTGGGTAACGGGCTTTGATAGCGACCCATGGATCTTCACCCAGTTGCTTGAGGCCCAGGGAAACACGATTGCGTTCGCGATCGTACTTCAGAACCTTGACATCGATCTCGTCGCCAACGTTGACGATTTCCGATGGATGCTTGATGCGCTTCCAAGCCATGTCGGTGATGTGCAGCAGGCCATCGACGCCACCCAGATCGACGAATGCGCCGTAATCGGTGAGGTTCTTGACGATACCTTTGACTTGCTGACCTTCCTGCAGGGATTCCAGCAGAGCTTCACGCTCGGCGGAGTTCTCGGCTTCCAGGACGCTGCGACGGGAAACGACAACGTTGTTGCGCTTCTGGTCGAGCTTGATGACCTTGAACTCGAGCTCTTTGCCTTCCAGGTGCGTGGTGTCGCGCACTGGACGGACGTCAACCAGAGAACCTGGCAGGAACGCACGGATGCCGTTAACGTCGACAGTGAAGCCGCCTTTAACCTTACCGTTGATAACGCCCTTGACCACTTCTTCGGCTGCGAAGGCTGCTTCCAGAACGATCCAGCATTCAGCGCGCTTGGCTTTTTCACGGGACAGCTTGGTTTCACCAAAGCCGTCTTCAACCGAATCCAGCGCCACGTGAACTTCATCACCGACGTTGATGTTCAGCTCGCCAGCATCGTTGTAGAACTGTTCCAGCGGGATCAGAGCTTCAGACTTCAGACCGGCGTGGACAGTGACCCAACGAGCTTGGTAATCGATATCAACGATAACACCGGTGATGATCGAACCAGCCTGAAGATTAAGGGTCTTCAAGCTCTCTTCAAAGAGTTCCGCAAAGCTTTCGCTCATTTTAATTCCTGTTGATAAGGGCGAAGAATACGCCCATCTGCCACACCCCAGACGGTGTGGGTTACGTTCATATGAAAGAAGCCATGCAGGACTATGACTGGTCCCCTGCACACCTCTTGGTCACCCGGCGATATCGCGAATGGCGATCTCGCTCATGATGCGTTCCAACACCTGCTCGATGGACAATTCCGTGGAATCCAGCTGTATGGCGTCAGCCGCCGGTTTGAGCGGGGCTACCGCTCGCTGGGTGTCACGCTCATCACGTGCACGTATCTCATCTAGCAGACTCGACAGACTAACATCATCGCCCTTGGCCTTCAACTGCAAGTACCGGCGACGAGCCCGCTCTTCGGAGCTGGCAGTCAGAAAAATCTTCAGCGGCGCATCGGGAAACACCACCGTGCCCATGTCCCGGCCATCGGCCACCAGGCCCGGCGGCTCCTGGAACGCCCGCTGGCGTTGCAGCAAGGCCTCACGCACCGCCGGCAACGCCGCCACCTGGGAAGCCCAGGCGCCGACCTGCTCGTTGCGGATATCCTCGGTGACGTCGTCGCCCTCAAGAATGATCCGCGCGGCACGATCGCTGGTCGCACCGACGAACTGCACGTCCAGATGGGCGGCCAGGGCCTTGAGGAGCTCCTCGTTGGTCAGGTCGACGCCATGGTTGCGCGCGGCGAACGCCAGCAACCGATACAGCGCGCCGGAGTCCAGCAGGCACCAGTTCAGGCGCTTGGCCAGGATCCCGGCGACCGTGCCCTTGCCCGAACCGCTCGGCCCGTCAATGGTGATAACTGGAGCTTGAATATTCACGACCGTGCCTCTTTGTGATCATCATTGGCGTTCAGGGTGCCCTTGCGGGCCCGGCGGGCCAGGATTCTGCCGAAATGCTCGCGCGCCGCTTGCGCACGCTGGAAGACCTCCAGCAACTGAGGCCCATCCCCGGCATCGACCGCATCGCGCAAGACATCCAGGTCACCGCGAAAACTATCCAGCGCACGCAGCACCGCTTCCCGGTTGGCCAGGAAGATATCGTGCCACATCACCGGATCGCTGCCAGCTATTCGCGTGAAATCGCGGAATCCGCCAGCGGCGTAGCGAAAAATATCCAGGTTCTCGTTGCGTTTGGCCAGCGAGTCCACCAGACCGAAGGCCAGCAGGTGCGGCAGATGACTGGTCGCCGCCAGCACTTCGTCGTGGCGCTCGACCTGCATATGCTCGACATCCGCCCCCAGGGCCCGCCAGAGCGCATCGACTGTCGCGAGCGCCGACGGATCGGTCTCGACCAACGGCGTCAGGATCACCTTGTGCCGACGGAACAGCGCGCTGTTGGAAGCCTGCACGCCACTCTGCTCGGATCCGGCAATCGGATGCCCCGGGACAAAACGCGGCGGCATGCCGCCAAAAGCCTGAGTGGCGGCGCGCACGACATTGCCCTTGGCGCTGCCAACATCCGTAAGGATCGCCTGGCCCAGATCCATGCCCGCCAGCAAGCTGAGCATTTTCTCCATGGCCAGGATCGGCACCGCCAGCTGAATCACATCGGCGCCCTGGCAAGCCGTCGTCAGGTCGGCCTCGCAATGATCGACCACACCCAGCTCGACCGCGAGTTCACGCGATAACGGATCCAGATCAACGCCGACCACTTCCCGACACAGACCGCTTTCCCGCAGTCCCTTGGCGAAGGATCCGCCGATCAAACCCAGGCCAACCACCACAAGGCGGCCGATCATAGGCTTCACAGGTTGCATCGACATGACATCAACCACGGGCCATGACCTTGGCCAGCGCCTCCAGCAAACGACTGTTCTCGCTGGCCAGGCCAATGCTGACCCGCAGGTGCCGCGGCAGGCCATAGCCGGCCACCGGACGCACGATCACACCTTCACGCAACAGGCCCTGATACACGGGAGCGGCCTCACGACCGACATCGACCGCGATGAAGTTGGCCTTCGAGGGAATCCAGCTCAGCCCCAACTGGCGAAAACCTTCTTCCAGTTGTTGCATGCCGGCTTCGTTCAAGCGCCGGCTCTGGGCGACATAGTCGACATCGTCGAGTGCCGCACGGGCCGCGACCAGCGCCAGGCTGTTGACATTGAACGGCTGGCGAACGCGATTGAGGATGTCCGCCACGGCGGGCGACGACAGCGCATAACCGACGCGCAAGGCCGCCAGACCATAGGCCTTGGAAAAAGTCCGCGAAACCAGCAGGTTCGGGTAGCTCGCCAGGTAGTTCAGGCCATCCGGCAGATCGACGCCTCGGGCGTACTCGATATAGGCCTCGTCCAGCACCACCAGGACATCCTGCGGCACCGCAGCGAGAAACGCCTCCAGCGCCTGCGGGCCGAACCAGGTGCCGGTCGGGTTGTTCGGGTTGGCGATAAACACCACCCGGGTGTTTTCGTCGATGGCCGCGAGCATCGCCGTCAGGTCATGCCCCCAGTCCTTGGCCGGCGCTACACGGGCCTCGGCATTCACCGCCTGGGTGACGATGGGATAGATCGCAAAGGCGTGCTCGCTGAACACCGCGTTCAACCCCGGCGCCAAGTAGGCACGGGCGACCAGCTCGAGAATGTCGTTGGAACCGTTGCCCAGGGTCACCTGGCTGGCCTGCACCCGGCACAGCTCGGACAGACGCTGCTTGAGCTCGAAACCATTGCCATCCGGATAACGGGTCAAATCCGCCAGGGCAGCGTGAATCGCCGCCAGGGCCTTGGGACTCGCCCCCAGGGGATTCTCGTTACTCGCCAGCTTGATGATCCGTGCCGGATCGATATCCAACTCACGGGCCAGTTCATCCACGGGCTTGCCCGGAACGTAAGGCGACAGTTGTTGCACGCCCGGCTGTGCCAGTGCGAGGAAGTTACCGCTCATGATCAACGCCTTTACAGAACCGCTTTCGGGTAGGAGCCCAGCACCTTGAGGGCCACCGCTTCCTGACTGATCTTCTCCAGCACACCCTTGACCAGCGGATCACGGTGATGGCCGACGAAGTCGATAAAGAACACATACGTCCATTTACCACTGCGCGAAGGTCGGGTCTCGATACGCGTCAGGTCAATCCCGTTGTCGTGGAACGGCACCAGCAGCTCGTGGAGCGCGCCAGGCTTGTTGCTCATGGAGACGATGATCGAGGTCTTGTCGTCGCCGGTAGGCGGCACTTCCTGGCTGCCGATCATCAGGAACCGCGTGGAGTTGTCCGGACGGTCCTCGATTTTCTCCGCCAGGCGGGTCAAGCCATACAGCCCGGCCGCCATATCGCCGGCAATCGCCGCCGAGTTCCACTCACCCTTGACCCGCTTCGCCGCTTCGGCGTTGCTGGAAACCGCCACCCGCTCGACGTTCGGGTAGTGGGCGTCGAGCCACTTGCGGCACTGGGCCAGGGACTGGGCATGGGAATAGATGCGGCTGATGCTGTCGGTCTTGGTGTTTTCGCCCACCAGCAGGTGGTGGTGAATACGCAGCTCGACCTCACCGCAAATCACCATGTCGTGCTCGAGGAAACTGTCGAGGGTGTGGTTGACCGCACCCTCGGTAGAGTTCTCTACCGGCACCACGCCGAAATTCACCGCACCCGCCGCCACTTCGCGAAAGACTTCGTCGATCGCCGCCATCGGCTTGCTGATCACCGCGTGGCCGAAATGCTTCATGGCCGCGGCCTGGGTGAAGGTGCCTTCAGGGCCCAGGTAAGCCACTTTCAGCGGCTGCTCCAAGGCCAGGCAGGAAGACATGATCTCGCGGAACAAACGCGCCATTTCTTCGTTGCCCAACGGTCCCTGGTTACGCTCCATGACCCGCTTGAGCACCTGAGCTTCACGCTCGGGACGATAGAACACCGGCACTTCGCCTTCGGCCAGCGAGGCCATTTTTACCCGCGCGACTTCCTGGGCGCAGCGGGCACGCTCGCTGATCAGTTCGAGAACTTTCTCGTCGAGGCTGTCGATACGCAGGCGCAGTGCCTTGAGTTCTTGCTCGGACATTAGCCGTGTTCCTTCTCGAACGCTGCCATGTACGCCACCAGCGCGTTCACCGCATTGATGTCGACGGCATTGTAAATGGAAGCGCGCATGCCACCCACCGAACGATGGCCCTTGAGGTTCAACAGGCCGAGCTCTTCGGCGCCGACCAGGAACGGTTTATCCAGACGGTCGTCGGCCAGGCGGAACGGCACGTTCATCCAGGAGCGGTTGGTCTTGTTGATCGGGTTGCTGTACAGGCCGCTGGCGTCGATGAAGTCATACAGCGTGCGCTGCTTGATTTCATTGAGTTTGCCGATGGCCTCGACCCCACCCTGCTCCTTGAGCCACTCGAAAACCAGGCCCGACAGGTACCAGGCCAGGGTCGGCGGCGTGTTGTACATGGAGCCGTTGTCAGCCGCGACCTTGTAGTCGAGCATGGTCGGGCAGATCGAACGGGCGCGACCCAGCAGGTCCTCACGCACGATATTGACGACGATGCCGCTCGGGCCGATGTTCTTCTGTGCACCGGCGTAGATCATGCCGAAGCGGGAAATATCCACCGGACGCGAGAGGATGTCCGAGGACATATCGGTGACCAGCGGTACATCGCCAGTTTCCGGAATCCAGTCGAACTCCAGGCCGCCGATGGTTTCGTTCGACACATAGTGAACATAGGCCGCGTCTTTCGACAGCTTCCATTCGTTCTGGCCGGGAATGGCAAAATAGTCGTAAGGCTTGGCGCTGGCGGCGACATTGACGTTGCCGAAACGCGAAGCTTCCTCGATGGCTTTCTTCGACCAGATACCGGTCTCGATGTAGTCGGCCTTGCCGCTTTCAGGCAGCAGGTTCAACGCCACCTGGGCAAACTGCTGGCTGGCGCCGCCCTGCAGGAACAGCACCTTGTAGTTCGAGGGAATATCCAGCAGGTCACGCAGATCCTGCTCGGCCTTGGTGGCGATGGATACGAACTCATCGCTGCGATGGCTCATTTCCATGACCGACAGGCCCTTGCCATGCCAGTCGAGCAGCTCGGACTGGGCACGCAACAGGACAGCTTCAGGCAGCGCAGCAGGACCCGCGCAGAAGTTATAGGCTCGTTTGCTCACATCCACTCTCGCTATGCTTTTCAATACACACCAGCCACTCTACGCCACACGCCTGCAGGAGCGAGCTTGCTCGCGATAAACGCAAGGGCATTTAGATCCCCCTGGCACAACGAAGCGGCCCAACAACGACCGCTTCGCGCTCGATCGCGAGCAAGCTCGCTCCTACAACAACAGCGACTGGCGCAGACGCTTAATTACTCTTGCGGCTCAGCTTCATCGGTTGCAGCGTCAAACGGCTGATCGTCGTTCAACACGTCGCCGTCAAACTCGACGTCCACCTCACCTTCCAGCTCCTCGCCTTCGACTTCCGATGGCTCCTGGACACGCTCCAGGCCCACCAGCGTTTCATCGCTGGCCAGCTTGATCAGCGTCACGCCCTGGGTATTACGCCCCAGGCTGGAGACTTCATCGACACGGGTCCGCACCAGCGTGCCCTGGTCGGAAATCAGCATGATCTCCTCACCATCAAGCACCTGCACCGCACCGACCAGACGACCGTTACGCTCGTTGCTGACCATGGCGATCACACCCTGGCCGCCACGCTTGTACTCGGGGAACTCGCTGATCGCGGTGCGCTTGCCGAAGCCGCGCTCGGAGGCCGTGAGAATCTGGCTGCCTTCTTCCGGGATGATCATGGAGATCAGCTTCTGCCCTTCGTTCAGGCGCATACCCCGCACACCGCGGGCCGTACGGCCCATGGCACGGACATCGGACTCTTTGAAGCGGGTGACCTTGCCAGCGTCGGAGAACAGCATGACCTCACGCTCGCCATCAGTGATCGCGGCGCTGATCAGCACGTCGCCTTCATCCAGTTCCAGGGCGATCAGACCGACGCTGCGCTGGCGACTGAAGGCTTCCAGCGGAGTCTTCTTCACCGTACCGTCGGCGGTCGCCATGAAGATGAAGTGACCTTCGGTGTATTCCTCTACCGGCAGCATGGTGGTGATGTATTCACCCTCATCCAGCGGCAGCAGGTTCACCAGCGGACGACCACGGGCGGCGCGGGAAGCTTCGGGAATCTCATAGGTCTTGAGCCAGTACACCTTGCCCTTGCTGGAGAACAGCAGCAGCGTGGTGTGGCTGTTGGCAACCAGCAGGTGGGCAATGTAGTCCTCGTCCTTGACGCCGGTCGCCGACTTGCCTTTACCACCACGGCGCTGGGCCTGGTAGGCCGCCAACGGCTGGGTCTTGGCGTAGCCACCGTGGGAGATGGTCACCACGCGCTCTTCTTCCGGGATCATGTCACCCAGGGTCAGGTCCAGACGGGCATCGAGGATCTCGGTACGACGCACGTCACCGTACTCGGCACGAATCACTTCCAGCTCTTCGCGGATCACTTCCATCAGGCGCGTGGCGCTGTTGAGGATTCGGATCAGCTCGCCGATCTGGTTGAGGATCTCCTGGTACTCGGCCAGCAGCTTCTCGTGCTCCAGGCCGGTCAGGCGGTGCAGACGCAGCTCCAGAATGGCTTGCGCCTGTTCCGGCGACAGGAAGTACTTGCCGTCACGCAGGCCGTATTGCGGGTCCAGGGTTTCCGGACGGCACGAATCGGCACCGGCACGCTCGACCATCGCCACAACCGCGGACGACTCCCAAGCCATGCCGATCAGCGCTTCCTTGGCTTCCGACGGCGTCGGCGAAGCCTTGATCAAGGCGATCACCGGATCAATGTTGGACAGTGCAACAGCCTGGCCTTCGAGGATATGACCACGCTCGCGAGCCTTGCGCAGCTCGAACACGGTACGCCGGGTCACGACTTCGCGGCGGTGACGGACGAAGGCTTCCAGCAGGTCCTTGAGGTTGAGGATCCGCGGACGACCGTCGATCAGCGCAACGATGTTGATGCCGAACACGCTCTGCAACTGGGTCTGGGCATAGAGGTTGTTGAGAATCACCTCTGGCACTTCGCCACGACGCAGTTCGATGACCACGCGCATACCGTCCTTGTCGGACTCGTCGCGCAGCTCGGTGATACCTTCGAGCTTTTTCTCTTTCACCAGCTCGGCGATCTTCTCGATCAGGCGGGCCTTGTTCAACTGGTACGGCAGTTCGGTGATGACGATCTGCTGGCGACCACCGACCTTGTCGATGTCCTCGATGGTCGAACGGGCACGCATATAGATGCGCCCACGACCGGTGCGATAGGCCTCGATAATGCCGGCACGGCCGTTGATGATCGCGGCGGTCGGGAAGTCCGGCCCCGGGATGTACTGCATCAGGTCATCGACGCTCAGCTCGGGGTTGTCGATGAGGGCCAGGCAACCGTCGATGACTTCACCGAGGTTGTGCGGCGGGATGTTGGTCGCCATGCCCACGGCGATACCGCTGGAGCCGTTGACCAGCAGGTTGGGGATACGGGTCGGCATGACCGCCGGGATCTGCTCGGTGCCGTCATAGTTCGGCACCCAGTCCACGGTTTCTTTATGCAGGTCGGCCAGCAGCTCGTGCGCCAGCTTGGTCATGCGCACTTCGGTGTATCGCATGGCCGCGGCGTTGTCGCCGTCCACCGAACCGAAGTTACCCTGGCCATCGACCAGCAGGTAGCGCAGGGAGAATGGCTGCGCCATCCGAACAATGGTGTCATAGACCGCGGTGTCACCGTGCGGGTGATACTTACCGATCACGTCACCGACCACACGGGCAGATTTCTTGTACGGCTTGTTCCAGTCGTTACCCAGTTCGCTCATCGCAAACAGCACACGCCGGTGCACGGGCTTCAAGCCATCGCGCGCATCAGGCAGTGCCCGCCCGACAATCACGCTCATCGCGTAGTCGAGGTAGGACTGTTTCAGCTCGTCTTCGATATTGACCGGGAGGATTTCTTTGGCCAGTTCGCCCATGAGAAGCCTGATTCCTTTTTCTGGTGAAACTTCGTCACATCCATATGGGACGAACGAAGCTCGCCGCCGCGGGCCTGATGCCCTGCAACGACTTACGACAAATCAACGAGTTATGCCTTGGATCTGCGCAGTGAAGGCAGCCGGTTCGGGCTGCCCTGGAAACCGTCGGATGTTATCACAATCGCCGCCACGCACCTACCCCGGCATAGGCAAGGAAGTAGACGGGCGGCCGCTGTAACCGACCGAGAGCGCGCCGAGAGGGGCTTAGAGGCAAGATGAGCGCGGCCAGGGCGCGCCAAATACTGCTTGGCCTGGGACAAAAGCCGGTCAATGCAGGCGTTTGCGGCACATCAACTGCGCCATCTTCGCGGTGTCCGGACGCTCGACGATGCCTTTTTCAGTCACGATGACATCGATCAGGTCCGCCGGCGTCACATCAAAGACCGGATTGAACGCATCGACCTCGGCCCCGACCCGATGCCCGCCGACACTCAACAGCTCGCTGCCGTCGCGCTCCTCGATCGGGATATCGTCGCCGCTGGCCAACTCCATGTCGATGGTCGAACTCGGCGCCACCACCATGAAACGCACGCCATGGTGCATCGCACAGACCGCCAGCTGATAGGTGCCGATCTTGTTGGCCACATCGCCATTGGCGGTGATACGGTCGGCCCCGACGATCACCCAGGTCACGCCCTTGGTCTTCATGATATGCGCGGCGGCCGAGTCGGCATTCAAGGTCACCGGAATGCCTTCGTTGGCCAGCTCCCAGGCGGTCAGGCGCGAGCCTTGCAGCCAGGGCCGGGTTTCATCGGCATAAACCTGCTCGACCATGCCCTCCAGGAAGGCGCCGCGAATCACCCCCAGCGCCGTACCGAAGCCGCCGGTGGCCAGCGCGCCGGTATTGCAGTGGGTCAGGATCGCCTGGGCATTGCCCTGGTGCTTGCGGATCAGGTCGACCCCCAGTTGCGCCATGGTCAGATTGGCCTCGCGATCGCTGTCATGGATGGCCACCGCCTCGGCCTCCAGGGCCGCCAGCGGATCGGCGCCATCCTTGACCCGCTCCAGACGCTCACGCATCCGATCCAGGGCCCAGAACAGATTGACCGCGGTCGGCCGCGAGTTCGCCAGCTGGGCAAAATCGGCGTCCATCGCCGCCAGCCAGTCGCCGCCCTCCGCCAGTCGCGCCCGCGCCGCCAGCACTACACCATACGCAGCGCTGATACCAATGGCCGGCGCACCGCGCACCACCATCGAGCGAATCGCCTCGGCGACCCCCGCGGCATTGTCGTAGGCCAGCCAGGTTTCCTCGAACGGCAGAATGCGCTGATCGAGCAGATACAAGGCACCATCACGCCAATCGATGGCCTTCACTTTTTCCGCAGCCAACAGTCGATTGCGCATGATTCACCCCACACACTGGAACAAAAGCCGCCGATTATAGCGATCCCCCGGTGAGGACGCTCGGGTATACTTCGCCATTATTTCAGATTAAAGCCCGGAAGCTGTCCACGATGCCGAATACCGCCGCCCCGCTCGATCTTCTCCTGCTGCCGACCTGGCTGGTCCCTGTCGAACCCGCCGGCGTGGTACTCAAGGAGCATGGCCTGGGCATTCGTGACGGACGTATCGCCTTTATCGGCCCCCGGGCCGAGGCCTTGAAACTCGGCGCCAAGGAAGTCCGCGAGTTGCCGCAGATGCTCCTCGCCCCCGGCCTGGTCAATGCCCATGGCCATGCCGCCATGACGCTGTTTCGCGGCCTGGCCGACGACCTGCCACTGATGACCTGGCTGGAACAGCATATCTGGCCCGCTGAAGCCAAATGGGTCGACGAAGCCTTCGTCCGCGATGGCACGGACCTGGCCATCGCCGAGCAACTCAAGGGTGGCATCACCTGTTTCTCGGACATGTATTTTTTCCCTAAAATCGCCAGCGAACGCGTGCACAACAGCGGCATTCGCGCACAGATCGCCATTCCGATCCTCGATTTCCCGATCCCCGGCGCCGCCAGCGCCGATGAGTCGTTGCGTCAGGCCGTCGAGCTGTTCGGCGACCTCAAGCACCATCCACGGATCAAGATCGCCTTCGGTCCCCATGCACCCTACACCGTTGGCGACGAAAATCTGGAAAAAATCCGGGTTATCGCCGAAGAACTCGACGCCGCGATCCACATGCACGTGCATGAAACCGCCTTCGAAGTGCAGCAGTCGCAGGAACAACGCGGCGAACGCCCGCTGGCACGCCTGGGCCGCCTGGGCTTGCTCGGCCCACGCTTCCAGGCCGTTCACATGACCCAGATCAGCGATGACGACCTGGCACTGCTGGTAGAAAGCAACACCAGCGTGATCCACTGCCCGAAATCCAACCTGAAACTGGCCAGCGGCTTCTGCCCGGTGGAGCGCTTGTGGCAAGCCGGCGTGAACGTGGCCGTGGGCACCGATGGCGCGGCGAGCAACAACGACCTCGACCTGCTCGGCGAAACCCGCACCGCCGCCCTGCTGGCCAAGGCCGTCGCTGGCTCCGCCACCGCCCTGGACGCCCACCGCGCGTTGCGCATGGCGACGCTCAATGGCGCACGTGCCCTTGGCCTGGAACAGGAGATCGGCTCGCTGGAAGTCGGCAAGGCCGCGGACATTGTCGCCTTCGACTTGTCCGGCCTGGCCCAGCAGCCGATCTATGATCCGGTGTCGCAACTGATTTACGCCAGCAGTCGCGACTGCGTGCAACATGTCTGGGTCGGCGGCAAGCCACTGCTCGAAGACCGGCGCCTGACCCGCCTGGATGAACAGCAGTTGGGCGCCACGGCCCGGGCCTGGGGCCAGCGCATTGGCGCTCAGGCACACTGATTGACGCGCCATAGAGCGCATTGAATTGAAGATGACGCAACGCCCGGCGGGCGGCATCAACCCGATTTCCAAGCTTTAGAGGATAGTCCATGAGCAACGTCGACCACGCTGAAATCGCCAAGTTCGAAGCCCTCGCCCATCGCTGGTGGGACCGTGAAAGCGAGTTCAAGCCGCTTCACGACATCAACCCGCTGCGGGTCAACTGGATCGACGAGCGGGTCAAGCTTGCCGGCAAGAAGGTCCTCGACGTCGGTTGCGGCGGCGGCATTCTCAGCGAAGCCATGGCCCAGCGCGGAGCCACCGTCATGGGCATCGACATGGGCGAAGCCCCCCTGGCCGTGGCCCAGTTGCACCAGCTGGAATCCGGGGTCAGCGTCGAGTATCGGCAGATCACCGCCGAAGCCCTGGCCGAGGAAATGCCCGAGCAGTTCGATGTGGTGACCTGCCTGGAAATGCTCGAACACGTCCCCGACCCGTCCTCGGTGATCCGCGCCTGCTTTCGCATGGTCAAGCCCGGCGGCCAGGTGTTTTTCTCCACCATCAACCGCAACCCCAAGGCCTATCTGTTCGCCATTGTCGGCGCGGAATACATCATGGGCCTGCTGCCACGCGGCACCCATGACTTCAAGAAATTCATCCGCCCTTCCGAGTTGGGCGCCTGGAGCCGCGAGGCGGGACTGGCGGTCAAGGACATCATCGGCCTGACCTACAATCCTCTGACCAAGCACTACAAGCTGGCGGCGGACGTCGACGTCAACTACATGATCCAGACCCTGCGCGAGGAGTAACCGATGCGCTTGAGAGCGGTTCTCTTCGACATGGACGGCACCCTGCTCGACACAGCGCCGGACTTTATCGCCATCTGCCAGGCCATGCTCGCCGAGCGCGGCCTGCCACCGATTGCCGACCGGTCGATTCGCGACGAGATCTCCGGCGGTGCCCGCGCCATGGTCGCCGTGACCTTCATGATGGACCCCGAGTCGCCGGGCTTCGAGGCTTTGCGCCAGGAATTTCTTGAGCGCTACCTCAAGGCCTGCGCCGTCCATAGCCGCCTGTTCGACGGCATGGCCGAGTTGCTGGCCGATATCGAGAAGGCCAATCTGCTCTGGGGCGTGGTCACCAACAAGCCGCTGCGCTTCGCCGAGCCGATCATGCAACAGCTGGGGCTGGCAGAGCGCTCGGCGCTGCTGATCTGCCCGGACCATGTGACGAACAGCAAACCCCACCCGGAGCCGCTGATCCTCGCGTGCAAGATGCTCGACCTCGACCCGGCCAGCGTCTTGTTCGTCGGCGACGACCTGCGCGATATCGAATCCGGACGGGACGCCGGTACCCGCACCGCGGCGGTGCGCTACGGCTACATCCACCCGGACGACAACCCCGATCACTGGGGCGCCGATGTGGTGGTCGATCATCCGCTGGAACTACGCAAGGTATTGGATAACGCGCTGTGCAGCTGTTGACCGATGATCTGGCAAACACCGCGCCTACGCATCTCTGTAGGCGCGAGCTTGCTCGCGATGGTGGTTCAGGCACCGCGGGGTATCAGACGCCCCGCGCTATCGCTGACGTCCATCGCGAGCAAGCTCGGCGCCTACAACGTGCGCGGTGAGCCGCCTATCTGTTTTACATTTGTAGAGGTTTAACCATGTTCGATTATTCCGCCCGCCCCGACCTGCTCAAGGACCGCGTCATCCTGGTCACCGGTGCCGGCCGTGGCATCGGCGCCGCTGCCGCCAAGACCTTCGCCGCCCACGGCGCCACCGTACTGCTGCTGGGCAAGACCGAAGCCAACCTGAGCCAGGTCTATGACGAGATCGAAGCCGCCGGCCACCCTCAACCGGCGGTGATCCCCTTCAACCTGGAAACCGCCCTGCCACACCAGTACGACGAACTGGCGGCCATGATCGAAACCGAGTTCGGCCACCTCGATGGTCTGCTGCACAACGCCTCGATCATCGGCCCGCGTACGCCACTGGAGCAGTTGTCCGGGGAAAATTTCATGCGGGTCATGCACATCAACGTCAACGCCATGTTTATGCTGACCAGCACCTTGCTGCCCCTGCTCAAGCTGTCCCAGGACGCCTCGGTGATCTTCACTTCCAGCAGCGTCGGCCGCAAAGGCCGCGCCTACTGGGGCGCCTACGGCGTATCCAAGTTCGCCACCGAAGGCCTGATGCAGACCCTGGCCGATGAGCTCGAGACAGTCGCACCGGTGCGCGCCAACAGCATCAACCCCGGCGCCACCCGCACCGGCATGCGCGCCCAAGCCTATCCTGGCGAGAACCCGGAGAACAACCCGACGCCGCAGCAAATCATGCCGGTCTACCTGTACCTGATGGGGCCCGACAGCAGCGGCGTCAACGGCCAGGCTTTCGACGCCCAATAACCCCCTCCGCGTCATCCCGCCGCACGCGCCGGAATACCGGCGCACAGTGAAATAATCCAAAAAAGCCATCAGCGCAAGTCAAACAACTGCCGCCCCTGTCGGCTGCTGGCGCTCGCCCCGAAAAATCAACACCCTGAATTCAAACGACTTTTATTCGGTTGAAGCGATTGGCACGACTTTCGCTCTAACTTCTTTAATCACGCAGCGCGAGAGCGGCCCCAAGCCGCTCTCGCCCACCCTGTAAGACCGTATGCTGTGCTTAGGGGCTTGCCACCATGAAAACGCCGACCCAGACCAACGCAATTGATTTTGATCGCGCCAGATTGCAACGTCTGGGCTTTGGCCAACTCCCGTCCAGCCAACAACGCCCCATCAGCTTGGCTCAACTGCGCCATCAACTGGCCCAGCAGTTGCAAACCAGCCTGGAGCCTGAGCGTATCCTGGACATCTTCTTTCGCGAGATCCAGCGCGTGGTACCCCTGGACGCCTTGAGCTACCTGCACCCGGGCAGCGACTTGCGTCTGGAGTTCGGCCATCGCGGCCATCACTCGATCAGCTACAGCCTCAGCCATGAAGGTGAGCATCTGGGCGAACTGATATTCCGCCGTGGCACCCGCTTCAACGAACAGGAACTGGGCAATCTGGAATCGTTGCTGGCAAGCCTGTTGTACCCCATGCGCAACGCCCTGCTCTATCGTGCCGCCACGCGCTGCGCACTGCGCGACCCGCTGACTGAAACCGGCAACCGTATCGCCATGGAGCTGGCCTTGCAGCGGGAGTTCGAGTTGGCGCGTCGCCATGGCCAGCCGATCTCGGTGCTGATGCTCGATATCGATCACTTCAAACAGATCAATGACAACCACGGACACTGCGCCGGCGACAAGGTGCTCAAGATCGTCGCGGCCTCGATCAAGGAGCAACTGCGCAATGTCGACCGGGTATTCCGCTATGGCGGCGAAGAGTTTTTGATCCTGCTGTCCAATACCCATCGCGAGGCCGCGGCAATGGTCGGTGAACGCCTGCGCTATGCGGCGCAAGCCCAGGACCACGAATGCGATGGCCAACGGATCAATCTGACGGTGAGCCTGGGTTGCGCCACGCTGTTGCCGGGCGAATCCACGGAAAGCCTGCTGCGCCGCGCGGACAACGCGCTGTATGTGGCCAAGCGCGAAGGTCGCAACCGCCTGGCAATGGCGGGCTGAACCCACGACACAAACCGGAAATTCAAGACTGCACGCAATCCCTGTAGGAGCCAGCTTGCTGGCGATGAGGCCAGTGAGCCTTGCATCGCCTGATCGGCCGCTATCGCCGGCAAGCCGGCTCCCACAGTGACTGCATCGAACTCAGGATCGAGGTGCTACCCACATGACCAGTCAACCCTCGGCGAGAGCGGCCTGGCGCTCACGGGCGACCGGAGCCTTTTCCGCGTGCTCCAGTTGCATGCACCGTTCGAGGAACAGGTACATGTAGTCGTAGCTCTTGCAGATCGCCTGCCGTAGCTCGACCTGCAAGGCCTTGGCGGGATTGTTGCCGGCCAGGGTGCAGATGATCTCCAACGCTTCCCACGGATGGGCATCATCGTACTGAGCGTGCATCTTCAACCATTTCATCGCACGCTTGCGGTCTTCATCCGCAAATGCCGCGGCATAGACCCCCGTCGAACAGACCAGCGCCGACCACTCGCCAGTGGCTCCTTCGATCGCGTAGTTGGTCGCGGCAATCGCCACGATCAGTGGATCGGCCGAACTGGTATGCCAACACCAATGACTCAACGCATGCAACTCGGGCGCTACCAACTGCGCCTGCAGGTCCTCGAGGGTCACGCCGTGAGCGCGGCTCCAATGCAACCAATAGTCGGCGTGATTCAGCTCCACACGGATATTGCGCATCAGCCAACGCCGCGCCATGTCCTCGCCGGGATGACGGGCAAAACGGGTCTTGGTGAGGTTCTGTGCCATGTATAACGCAAACTGTTCAACCACCGGCCAGCCGCCAATAAGATAGTGGCGCATGGTTTTCGCGCTCAGCCTGTTGTCGCGCATCCGCTGGTAAAGTTCGTGTTCGACAACCCGGCGCTTGCTCTCGCTACAGTCCTGAATGAGCTGCTGCGCCCACACGGGGTAGCTGGAGGCCTCCATAAGCGGGCCGGTTCTGCTGAAAATGTCGATCACTGTCGGGCTCCTTCTGAGTGGTGATTTAAGCAGATCAGCAAAGGTTTCAGCGGAATGTGCCAGGCGCCTTGAACAGCAGAGGCCGAGGTCGCGCGGGTCGACACAACAGACTGTCACAGGTGAACAACTGCGGTCGCTCGATAATGTAGCCCTGAGCATAGTCGACACCGATCTCGAACAGGGCCTGCTCGATCTGCGGTGTTTCAACGAATTCAGCAATCGTTCGCTTCCCCATGACATGGCCGATGTGATTGATCACCTCGACCATGGCGCGGTTAATCGGGTCGTCCAGCATATCCTTTACGAAACTTCCATCGATCTTCAGGAAGTCTACAGGCAAATGTTTGAGATAAGCGAACGAAGACATTCCCGCACAAAAGTCATCGAGGGAGAACCGGCAGCCCAAGTTCTTGAGTTCATTGATAAATCGGATAGCGCTGCCAAGGTTGGAAATGGCGCTGGTTTCAGTTATTTCGAAACAAATCATATCCGGCGGAATGCCGTGCTGCTTGAACTGCTCATGCAGGAAGCCGAGGAAACCCTCGTCGCCAATGGTGGTGCCCGACAGATTGATCGCGCACATCGCCATCGCCCCCTCGCGTTGCTGGGCAATGCATTCGGCGATGACCTTGAAGACGTTCTGCACCACCCAGCGATCGAGCTGGGTCATCAGACCATAACGCTCGGCGGCCGGGATAAAGCTGTCGGGCAGGATCATCCGCCCGGCCTCGTCGTGCAAACGCAGGAGGATTTCCACATGGCCACCGCTGTGATCGGCGTGCCCCAGCGCGGCGATTTCCTGGGCGTACAGGCAGAAACGATTTTCCTCCAGGGCCATGTGCAAACGCTGGACCCAGGCCATCTCGCCAAAGCGCAAGGACAGCTCCGAATCGTCCGCGTGATAGACCTGAACCCGGTTGCGGCCCTTTTCCTTGGCCATGTAGCAGGCCATGTCCGCCGCCCGCAGCGAGGCCTCCAGGGTGGCCGGAGCCTGGGCGATGTGCACCAGGCCGATACTGACCGTGGTCACGAACGGGCGCCCCTTCCAGACAAAATGCAGGTTCTGCACGGTCTGTCGCAGGCCTTCGGCAATTTTTTCCGCCGCCTCCGACGGGCAATTTTCCAGCAATATGCCGAACTCGTCACCGCCCAGGCGGGCCAGGGTATCGCCCTCGCGCAACCCCGATTGCAGCAAGGCACAGATGTGCCGCAGCAATTCATCGCCGGCCGCATGACCACAGGTGTCATTGACCAGCTTGAACTGGTCCAGATCGAGGAACATCAACGAATGACGGGCCGGCTGGCGGCTCAGGTTATACAGCGCCTGTTCCAGGCGATACTCGAATTCGCGCCGGTTGGCCAGGCCCGTCAAGGCATCGTGGGTGGCCTGCCAGGACAGGTTGGCGATGTACTGTCGCTCCTGGGTCATATCGTGCAACACCAGCACCGTGCCACTGACCTTGCCGGCGTTGCGGATCGGCGCCCCCACCAGGGTCACCGACACGGTGCTGCCGTCCAGGCGCTGGATCAGCTTGGAATGCTCGCTGCCACCGCTCAGCCGGCCACTGAGAATATGTTCGATCAGGGTAAAACCTTCGTCCTGGGCATTTTCGTCGAGCAGGTTGAACAGCGCCGCCAGGGGTAAGCCATAGGCCTGCCCGGCTTTCCAGTGGGTCAGGTGTTCGGCGGCCGGATTCATATAGGCGATGGCGCCTTCCACATCGGTGGTGATGACCCCGTCGCCAATCGACTCCAGGGTGATCTGCGCCCGCTCTTTTTCCAGCTGCAAGGCATCGGCAAAGGCATGGCGCTGGGCCAGCAACTTGTGTGTGCGCAGCAAGGCCAGGGCAATCAGCCCCAGGGCGGTGGCCAGGTTGGTGATCAACAGCAAGCGCAGGATGACCCGTGAACCTTCGCCCAGGGCGTCGCTGAAGGCTTTCGCCGCTGGCGTCACGCCATCATTGATGGCAAAGATCTGGCTCTTCCAGCGCTGGATATCGCTATTGCTCTCCTGGTTGACGGAGATCGCCCGGTGCATCTGCTGGGCGACACTGTCCAGCCGCACCAGATAAGTGTCGCCCACCGTCCATTTTTCAATGGCCCGCTCCAGATAGCTGAAGTGTCGGAAGTTCAGGTACAACCAGATGATGCTGGAGACATCGTCGGGGTGGTTGCCGCCTTGCAGGATTCCACGCCGAGCGGCCGCCAGGTCCGGAGTCGGCGCATCCAGGGCGATCCGCAGGTCGTGGCCGCCCTGGGGCACGGCAATCGCCTCCTGGTATTTGCGGAAAATCGTTTCGTCGCGGCTGTCGGCGTACAGGTTGAGGTAATAGATAGCGTCCTTCTGGCCTTTGGACCAGAGGCTCTCGCCCGCCACATAACCGCGCACGGCGGAAAGTACATACAAGCTCAGGCCACCCAGCAAGGCCTGAAACAGGACAACAGCGATAAATGGCCAGACGATGCCCAACAGCCGTGGCGTTCCGAGAGTCCGCGTTTGCTTCATGAGATCCCTTGCATCAGCACTGCCAGATGAGCACTCGAGAGAAATCCACTCCTGATAGCACAGACTAGGCTAATTTCCACGATATCGAAGGGATCAGCGCCGCCCTTCCAGATATCTGGATATCAATCCATCGCTCGCACGCACAGAGAAAAAAGTATTTCCGTCAGCCAATTCAATCACTAAGCACAGAAAACCCGGCAAAACTCAAGTGCGTCAAATTTTTTGCAGATGCCCGTACAGCTTGGCGTATAGGCCACCATCGGCAATAAGCTGCTGATGATCACCATCCTCGGCGATCCGCCCGCCATCGAACACCAGCACCCGATCCGCTTGTTTCACCGCGGACAGGCGATGGGCAATGATCAACGTTGTACGACCACTGAGAAACCGGCCCAGGGCCTGATGCAGGTTGTACTCGGTGGCCGCATCCAGCGCCGAGGTCGCTTCGTCGAGGATCACCACCTTGGGCTCGGCCAGGACCATCCGGGCAATCGCCAGGCGCTGACGCTGGCCACCGGACAAACGCACCCCGGAACGCCCGACAATGCTGTCCAGGCCCTGCGGCAACACTTTGATCGTAGCGTCGAGCTGGGCAATTTCCAGTGCCCGCCAGCAAGCTTCATCCGTGCGCTCGCGGCCCATGGTGAGATTGGCGCGGACCGTATCATTGAACAGCGCCGGGTGCTGCAATACCACCGCGACGTTCTCGCGCACGGTGTCCAGGCCGATATCGGCCTGGGACGCGCCACCGAAGCGAATGGTCCCGGAGCGGGGGGTGTACAGCCCCAGCAGCAGTTGCACCAGGGTGCTTTTGCCGCCGCCGCTGGCCCCGACGATCGCGACCTTTTCACCGGGAGCGATGGACAGGTCCAACTGATCGAGCACCGGCTCCTCGCCATAGGCAAAACTCAGGGCCTGTACCTCGATACCCACGGTGTCGCGCCCAGCGAAGGGGTCGACGCCACCGGGGTACTGCGGCTCGTCGGCACGCGCCAGCAGTTCGTTGATCCGTTCAAGCGCACCGCCGGCGGCATAGAAGGCATATTGCAGGTTCAACAACTGCTCCACCGGCCCGATCATGAACCAGAGGTAACTGAACACCGCGAGCATCTGGCCGATGGACAGGTCGGAGAACAGCACCGTGAGCATCGCCGCCGCGCGGAAGATATCGATGCCGAACTGGAACAGCAGCCCCGTGGCCCGGCTCGAAGCATCGCTTTTCCATTGCGAAGCCACCGCGTAGTCACGTACTTCCCGGGCCCGGGTACCCAGGCGGCCGAGGAAAAAGCCCTGGCGATTGCCGGCGCGGACTTCCTGGATCGCATCGAGGGTCTCGGTCAGGGCCTGGGTAAAACGCGAGGTGCTGTCGTTTTCCAGTTTCTTCAGGTGCTTGACCCGCTTGCCCAACTGTACCGTGGCATAGATCACCAACGGGTTGAACAGCAGGATCAGCAGCGCCAGCTTCCAGTGCATCCAGACCAGGATCGCCGAGGTGCCCAGCAGCGTCAGCATCGCCACCAGAAAGCGGCTCAGGGTTTCGCCGACGAACTTGTCCAGGGTGTCCAGGTCGGTCACCAGGTGCGTGGTCACGGTGCCGCTGCCGAGGCTTTCGTACTCGCCCAGGGAAATGCGCTTCAAGCGTTCGATCAAGCGGATACGGATGCGGTAGACAATGTCCTTGGCCAGCCCGGCGAACAGCCGCGCCTGCACCACGTTGAACACCAGGGCCCCACAGCGCAGGGTCAGGGTCACCAGCAACATCAGGCCGATATAGCCGACGGCGCGCTGCCAGGTGTCGGGCAGCAGGTGGTTCATCACCTTGAGTGCGGCATCGCCGTGCCCTAGCAGGACCTCGTCCACCAACAGCGGCAACAGCAGGGGGATTGGCACGCTGCACAAGGTCGCCAGCACGGCCACCGTGTTGGCGATCCACAGCGCTTTTTTATGCCGCAGCGCCAGCAGCCGAATTTCGGCCCAGCTCAGGCGGTCCGCAGGTGGTTTGACGGCTTCAGGGGCGGGCGGCTCAAGCACAGGCCGCGCGCTCCAGCCAACGGCCGAGCAGCGGAGCAAGTTCAGCCAGTGGCTGGTAGCCATTGGTCAGCAGCGCCAACTGGCCATTACGCTCGGCCAGCAAGGTCGGGAAACCGGCAATCCCCAGGTCCTGGACCCAGGTAAAATCGGCGGCGGTGGCCGCATGCTGCTCGGCCGTGTCGAAGGCACCGGCAAACTCGATGCGCGGTAAACCGGCTTGCTCCGCCAGCTCCACCAGCACACTGGCTTGGGTGACATCCCGTCCCTCGACATAAAAGGCCCGCTGGATCAGTCCCACCAACGTCCACGCACAGTCCGGCGCCAGGCTACGGGCGGTGATCACGGCCCGACAGGCCGGCTCGGTGTCGTAGACAAAACCGTCGGGCAAGGCACCCTCGAACTTGAACGGCTGGCCGCTGGTCTCGGTGACTGCCTGCCAGTGTTCGAGGATATAACGCCGGGTCGTCGGCTCCAGCGCGGCGCCGCTGCCGGTGCGCAAGCCGCCCATCACCAGGTGCAGTTCGACACCCGCCGCCTGCGCCTGCTTGACCAGTGCCTCGGCCACCGGGGCAAACCCCCAGCACCAGGAACACATCGGGTCCATGATATACAGCAGGCGCGCGGACATGATTCAGCCCTCGGAAGATTGACGGTAATTGTAACCAATCGGGTGCGGCTGGTTACGCGCCTTGGCCAGTTCGATCTGCTTCTGGCGGTCAATGGCGCTGCGACGGGTTTTCTCGCTCAAGGTGTCCCAGCAATGTGGGCAACTGATCCCGGCCACATAGTGCTCCGAGGCACGCTCCTCGACGCTGATCGGTGTACGGCAGGCATGACATTGATCGTAGTCGCCTTCGCTCAGGTCATGGCGCACGGTAACGCGATTGTCGAAGACAAAGCAGTCGCCCTGCCACTTGCTCTGCTCCTGGGGCACCTCTTCGAGGTACTTGAGAATCCCGCCCTTGAGGTGATAGACCTCGTCGAAACCCTGGCTGAGCATATAGCTGGAGGCCTTTTCGCAGCGAATGCCACCGGTACAGAACATCGCGACTTTCTTGTGCCGGGACGGGTCGAAATGGGCTTTGATGTAGTCGGGAAATTCGCGAAAGCTGGTGGTTTTCGGGTCGATGGCGCCTTCGAAGGTACCGATCGAGACTTCATAATCGTTACGGGTGTCGATCAGCAGCACTTCCGGATCGGCGATCAGCGCATTCCAGTTCCGCGGATCGACATAGGTGCCGACCTGCTTGTTCGGGTCCACGCCCTCGACGCCCAGGGTGACGATTTCCTTCTTCAGCTTGACCTTGGTCCGATAGAAGGGCTGATCGTCGCAATAGGATTCCTTGTGGTCGATGTCGACCATCCGCGGATCCAGCTTGAGCCAGGCCAGCAGGCCGTCGATACCTTCGCGGCTACCGGAAACGGTACCGTTGATGCCCTCTTCGGCGATCAGCAGGGTGCCCTTGATGCCGTTGTCGACCATGGCCTGCAACAGTGGCTCGCGCAGGGCAACGTAATCTTCCAGAGTGACGAACTTATAAAGTGCCGCCACGACTATGGGTTGAGTCATGGGTGATGCTCTCCAGGTGGCTGCCCTCGCAAAGGGCGAACCGGGTGCAAAAAAAACGCGCCGACAGTGCGGCGCGTTGCGGATTCTAGCAAAAAAACACCGGTCAAAAAACCAGCATCAATGCCCTCCGCCGGCGCAGACCGGCGATGCCGGGGCCGCGCCGATTTTCACCCACTCTTCAGGGGTGTAGGTATGCAGGGCCAACGCATGGAATTCGCTCATCAGATCACCCAGGGTGGCGTAGACCTTCTGGTGGCGCTTGACGCTGTTCAACCCGACAAACTGTGCGCTGACCAGCACCGCCTTGAAGTGGGTCTGCAACCCACGGCTGTGCATATGGCTTTCGTCCAGGACTTGCAGATGCTCGGGTTGCAGGGCGCTCAGTGCGGTTTCGATACGTTGCTGCATGCTCATTTCAGGCTCCGCTTACGGCTTTTTCTTGACCGCAGGTGCTGGCGCCTTCGGCGTCAGCTCGTTGGTCATGTCTTCCAGCAGCTTGTTCACCACCGGTACCGCGCTTTCCAGCTTGGCCTGGGTCATCTGGGCCGATTGCTGGGTCAGCTGCGGCATTTTCTCCAGGACCTTCTTGCCCAGCGGCGACTGGTAGAACGCGACCAGGTCCTTGAGTTCGGATTCGCTGAAGTTGTCGGTGTAGAGCTTGACCATGTCCGGCTTCAGCTTGTTCCAGCCGATGGCCTGGTCCAGGGCGGCATTGGCCTTGGCCTGGTAGGTGTCGAGCAACGGCTTTTTCGAGGCCGGTGCCTGGGTCTGCTCGAAACGCTGGGCAAACATTTGCTGCACTTGCGCGTAGACCGGGGTTCCCAGCTTGTCGGCATGGGCCAATGTCAGAAAAGCTTCGGCACTGGCATTGTGGCTGGCGGTATCGGCGAAAACCTGGCCGCTGGCGCATACCAGAGCAACCGCGGTACAGATGGCACGAAGACGGGTCATCGGGTGTCCTTTCTAAACAGGCGAGGTAAAACCCCAAGGGCGACCATTCTGCGCCTAACAAAGTGTGTCACTCAACCCCGTGGCAAGCGCGGGGTGTCCAACGGTCGCGAAGAGAGTAAAACCTGGAAGGGAACCCAAGCGTTCGATCAGGACCTAAACTGCGCTAACCCGCCATCAGGAGTGAAACCGCATGAGTCGCATCGAAACCGACAGCCTGGGTCAGGTGGACGTACCGGAAGAGGCCTACTGGGGCGCCCAGACCCAGCGTTCGCTGATCAACTTCGCCATCGGCACGGAAAAAATGCCCCTGGCGGTCATGCATGCCCTGGCACTGATCAAGAAGGCCGCGGCCCGGGTCAACAACCGCAATGGCGACCTGCCCGCCAATATCGCCCGACTGATCGAACAGGCCGCCGACGAAGTGCTCGCTGGCAAGCATGACGACCAGTTCCCGTTGGCGGTCTGGCAGACCGGCAGTGGTACCCAGAGCAACATGAACGCCAACGAAGTGATTGCCGGACGCGCCAATGAGCTGGCCGGCAAGGGCCGCGGCGGCAAGTTGCCAGTACACCCCAACGATCACGTCAACCGCTCCCAGAGCTCCAACGACTGTTTCCCTACCGCCATGCACATCGCCGCCGCCCAGGCGGTGTATCAGCAGTTGCTGCCAGCGATTACCGAACTGTCCGGTGGGCTGGCGGAACTGGCGGCACGGCATATGAAGCTGGTGAAGACTGGGCGCACCCATATGATGGATGCCACGCCAATCACCTTCGGCCAGGAGGTCTCGGCCTATATCGCCCAACTGAACTATGCCGAGCGGGCGATTCGCTCGGCATTGCCGGCGGTCTGCGAACTGGCCCAGGGCGGCACCGCCGTCGGCACCGGGCTCAATGCGCCCCATGGTTTTGCCGAAGCGGTTGCCGCCGAACTGGCGGCGCTGTCCGGCTTGCCGTTCATCAGTGCACCGAACAAGTTCGCCGCCCTGGCCGGCCATGAGCCCTTGACCACGCTCTCCGGCGCCCTGAAAACCCTCGCCGTGGCCCTGATGAAAATCGCCAACGACCTGCGCCTGCTCGGCTCCGGGCCCCGTGCCGGGTTTGCCGAGGTCAAGTTGCCGGCCAACGAACCGGGCAGTTCGATCATGCCCGGCAAGGTCAACCCGACCCAGTGCGAGGCGTTGTCGATGCTGGCCTGCCAGGTCATGGGCAATGACGTGACCATCGGCTTTGCGGCCAGCCAGGGTCATCTGCAACTCAATGTCTTCAAGCCGGTGATCATCCATAACCTGCTGCAGTCGATCCGCCTGCTCGGGGATGGTTGCAGCAACTTCCAGCAGCACTGCATTGCCGGACTGGAACCCGACCCGGTGCAGATGGCCGCGCACCTGGAGCGTGGCCTGATGCTGGTGACCGCGTTGAATCCGCATATCGGCTACGACAAGTCGGCACAGATCGCCAAGAAGGCCTACAGCGAAAACCTCACCTTGCGTGAGGCGGCGTTGGCCCTCGGTTACCTGACCGATGCGGAGTTCGACGCCTGGGTCCGACCGGAGAACATGCTCGAATCCGGAAAGAACGGCTAATGCCGAACGCGCGCGCCCTCTGTAGGAGCGAGCTTGCTCGCGATGATAACCGGAGCACCGCGAACCATCAGGATTCCCGCGTCATCGTCGACGACCATCGCGAGCAAGCTCGCTCCTACAGAAGGGCGCAAATACCTGCAACGGGGTCGTTATGGATTCACCGCCTGGCGCACACGCCGGGCCTTGAGCCCGGCCATCAGCGACGGCCCCAACGCCACCAGCGCCGAGCCCAGCACCACCAGCAACGCGCCGCCATACCCCAGGCCATTGATGTCTTCGGGCTGCACGAACCCGGGCCACAGCCAGGCCGCCAGGGCCACCGCGGCAAAGGTCACCAGGGGCGTGATCGCCAGGGTCGCGCTGACCCGCGAGGCTTCCCAGTGCGCCAAGGCTTCGGCAAAGGCGCCGTAGGCCACCAGGGTATTGAGACAGCAACCGAGCAACAACCAACCCTGCAACGGGCTCAATTGCAAGACTTCGACCGGGTGCACCCAAGGGGTGAGCAACAAGGCGCAAAACAGGTAGATGACCATCATCACCTGCAACGAATTCCACACCGTCAGCAGTTGCTTCTGGCTCAAGGCGTAGAAGGTCCAGACCGTGGACGCCAGCAACACCAGCAGCACCCCGGCGGTATAAGTCCCCAGGGACGTCAGCAATTCACCCAGGCGCTGGTTGAAAAACAGACCAAAGCCGAACAGCAGCACCAGCAAGCCGATCCCCTGCCCCAGGCTGAAGCGTTCCTTGAACACGAACAGGCTGGCGATCAACAGGAAGATCGGCCCCATCTGCACCACCAACTGTGCGGTGCCAGGACTGAGCCGATTCAAGCCCATCAGGTAAAACACGTAGTTGCCCACCAGGCCGAGCACCGCCATCAGCACCAGCCAGCCACCTCGCGGCCCGAGGACCTGGCGGCTGGGCAAACGCCGGGTCGTCGCCAGATAGACGAAAAGACAGCCCCCCGACACGATCAACCGGTACCAGGTCACGGTCACCGGGTCCATCACCTGCAACACCTGCTTGAGCTTGATCGGCAGGATGCCCCAGAGCACCGAGGTCAGCAGCGCCAGGAACAGACCGTAACCCCAGCGACCGGATGAGATGTGCATGAAGAGTCCTGTGGACGTGTGGGGGAAGTCGTCATTCTAGGCCGTGCAGGGGCGGCAACACAGCTGGGGAAGGCCGCTCGATGCGACCTTGAGCGTGCCAGAAGCGGCGCCAATAAAATGGCCTCGACCATTGATCGGACGATCAGGCGCGCTATCTTCATAAGTTTTATGCTGGATTTCTGACAGCCACGTTCATCAGCGAGATTTCGCCATGTTCGGCAAACGCGCACAAGACAACACCGAGGCCACCCATTTCCGCAGTCATCGGGTGACGGCCATCAACGGCCAGTTTTTTTTCAGCACCCGGGAAAACACCCTGGAAGGGCCGTTTTTTACCCGAACCGATGCCGAGCGTGAAACTCAGTCGTATGTAAAACGCATGCAACTGACCAAGGATATCAAGGCCAGCCAGCCCCTGTAGCCAGCGACGGCAGGTCTATCCCTTGGCGTTGCATTGCCCTTGCGGCCGCCATCGCCAGCAAGCCGGCTGCCACAACCGCCGAGGTGAGACGGTATTGCGCGGTGAAACTTCGTCCTGTAGGAGCCGGCTTGCTGGCGATAGCGACGGCACATCTTGCATCGCTATCGCTGGCAAACCCTTGCGCCTCAGAGCAACGCTTCGAACAATCCCGTCGCGCCCATGCCACCGCCCACGCACATGGTGACGATGCCATAACGCAGCTTGCGTCGTTGCAGCTCGCGCACCAGGTGCCCGACCTGGCGCGAGCCGGTCATGCCGAACGGATGGCCGATGGAAATCGAACCGCCGTTGACGTTGTACTTGGCGTTGTCGATGCCCAACCGATCACGGCTGTACAGGCACTGCGAGGCGAACGCCTCGTTCAACTCCCACAGATCGATGTCCGCCACATTCAGGCCTTTGGCCTTGAGCAGCCGCGGTACCGAAAACACCGGGCCGATCCCCATTTCGTCCGGTTCACAGCCGGCCACGGCAAAACCGCGGAACAAGGCCTTGGGCGTAAGCCCCAGTTCCAGGGCCTTTTCCAGGCTCATCACCAGGGTCATCGAGGCGCCATCGGACAGTTGCGAGGAGTTGCCCGCGGTCACCGAACCGTCTTCGGCAAACACCGGCTTCAAACCGGCCAGGCTGTCCAGCGTGGTGTCCGGACGATTGCAATCATCACGCTCCACCACCCCCGCCAGGCGCTGAATCTGCCCGCTGGCCTTGTCCTCGACCGCATAGGTCACGGCCATGGGCACGATTTCATCATCGAACAGCCCGGCGGCCTGAGCGGCGGCGGTGCGCTGCTGGCTTTGCAGCGCGTAAAGGTCCTGCTGCTCGCGACTGACGCCGTAGCGACGGGCGACGATCTCGGCGGTCTGGCCCATGGGGAAATAGATCCCCGGCACCTGCTCCTTGAGCAGCGGGTTGATCAGGTTGTCGGTGTTGACGCTTTTCATCGTCAGGCTGATGGACTCGACGCCACCGGCAACGATGATGTCGCTGCAGCCGGAGGCGATCTGGTTGGCGGCAATGGCGATCGCCTGCAAGCCCGACGAGCAAAAGCGATTGAGGGTCATGCCGGCGGTGCCACTGCCCAGCTTCGACAACACCGCAACGTTGCGCCCAATGTTGTAGCCCTGGGCCCCCTCGTTGGAGCCGGCACCGACAATGCAGTCTTCGACACTGGCCGGGTCGATACCGTTGCGGCTGAGCAAGGCATTGACGCAATGGGCCGCCATGTCGTCCGGCCGGGTCTGGTTGAATTTGCCGCGAAAGGACTTGGCCAAGCCTGTCCGCACGCTGTCGACGATCACCACTTCACGCATGGCCCACCTCATTGATTGTTGTTGTCGGTTGGAAAGATCAAGCGAGCATAAGCCCACCCGATTCCCGACCGCGACAATCATTCATCCGGCGTATGCGCGGCCATCGTCCTACTTCGCCTTGCCCTTCTTACCACGCTTTGCGAAGGCCGCCTCGACGGCCAGATTGATCGTGCGCAGCACCTTGACCCGGGCCCAGCGCTTGTCATTGGCTTCCACCAGCGTCCAGGGTGCCACTTCGGTGCTGGTCCGGTCGACCATATCGCCGACGGCGTCGCGGTACAGGTCCCATTTCTCGCGGTTGCGCCAATCGTCTTCGGTGATCTTGAAGCGCTTGAACGGAATATCCTCGCGTTCCTGGAAGCGCTCCAGTTGGGTCTGCTTGTCGATGGCCAGCCAGAACTTCACCACGATCACCCCGGCTTCGCTCAGTTGCTCCTCGAAATCGTTGATTTCACTGTAGGCGCGCATCCAGTCAGCCTGGCTGCAGAAGCCTTCGATCCGCTCCACCAGCACACGGCCATACCAGGAACGGTCGAACACGGTGAACTTGCCGCGCATCGGGATATGCCGCCAGAACCGCCAGAGATAAGGCTGGGCGCGTTCATCCTCGGTGGGGGCGGCGATAGGAATGATGCGGTACTGCCGCGGATCGAGCGCCGCCGCGACCCGGCGGATCGCTCCGCCCTTGCCCGCCGCGTCATTGCCTTCGAACACCGCCACCAACGCGTGCCGACGCATGCGTTTGTCCCGCAGCAGACCAGCCAGCCGCGCCTGCTCGGTAATCAACTGTTCTTCATAGTCGTCCTTGTCCAGGTGCTGGCTCAGGTCCAGGCTGTCCAGCAGGCTGAGTTCGTCCACCCCTGAAAGCAGCGGCGCGGCATTGCTCGGGCGCGGCTTGGCATCCCGGGTCTTGAGCGCGGTCTGCAAGCCTTCAAGGAGGATTTTGCCCACGGTCAGGCTGCGATAGTGGGGATCGACCCCTTCGATTACATGCCAGGGTGCATAGTCGTTGCTGGTACGACGCAACACCCGCTCGCCGAAATGCACGAACTGGTCGTAAGTCTCCGACTGCTGCCAGTCCAGCGGGCTGATACGCCAGCTGTGCAGGGGGTCATCCTGGAGTGATTTGAGACGGGCCTTCATCTGCTTCTTGGACAGATGGAACCAGAACTTGAAGATCAGCGCGCCTTCGTCGCAGAGCATTCGCTCCAGGCGTTCGGCACCATTGATCGCCTGGTCCAGCACCGCATCCTTGAAGTGACCGTGCACCCGGCCCTGCAACATCTGGCTGTACCAGTTGCCGAAGAACACGCCCATCCGCCCCTTGGCCGGCAGTTGCCGCCAGTAGCGCCAGGCCGGCGGTCGGGCCAGTTCTTCATCGGTTTGCTGGTCGAAGGTGCGGACCTCGATCAGGCGCGGGTCCATCCATTCGTTGAGCAACTTGACCGTCTCGCCCTTGCCCGCCCCTTCAATGCCATTGATCAGCACAATGACCGGAAAGCGCTTTTGCTGCTGGAGTTCGAACTGTGCCTCCAGCAAGGCTTCACGCAAGGCAGGGACTTCAGCGTCGTAGGTGTCTTTGTCGATGGCGTGACCGATTTCAGCGGATTCAAACATAGGCGACTCCCTTCCAAGATGGGGCAAGACTAACGGATCGGACCACGCGGTGTGGCGGGAAATCCCCAGGCCTTGCCGTGGATCAATCCGGCGTCCGGCAATGGGCTAGAATAGTCCCCTTGTTACCGTCGAGTGGCCCCATGACCTGCGTATCGCCCAATCCTCCCACCCATGCCCAGATCGACTGGGATGACCAGGGTCGCCCGCACTCGCGGGTCTTCGACGACGTGTATTTCTCCGATCAGTCGGGCCTGGACGAAACCCGCTACGTGTTTCTCGAACAGAATCGCCTGCGGGAGCGCTTTGCCGCCCTGGGGTCGAACGAGCGGCTGGTGATCGGCGAGACCGGCTTCGGTACCGGACTGAATTTCCTCTGCGCCTGGCAGTTGTTCGAGGACTGCGCGGTGCCGGGCGCCCGGTTGCATTTCGTCAGCGTGGAAAAATACCCGCTAAGCCGCGCCGACCTGCAACGCGCCCTGACCCTCTGGCCCGAACTGGCAAGGTTCAGCGCGCCATTGCTCGGGCAGTATGTCGCCATTCACCAGGGCTTCCAGCGACTGCTGCTGGACAATGGCCGGGTAACCCTGACGCTGCTGGTCGGCGATGCCCTGGAACAACTGCCGCAACTGGACGCCCAGGTCGACGCCTGGTTTCTCGACGGTTTCGCCCCGGCCAAGAACCCCGAGATGTGGACGCCCGAGCTGTTCGCCGAACTGGCGCGGCTGGCGGCCCCTGGCGCGACCCTGAGCACCTTCACCAGTACCGGTTGGGTCCGCCGCTCACTGAATGCCGCGGGCTTCAAAATGCGCCGCACACCGGGCATTGGCCACAAATGGGAAATCCTGCGCGGCGAATTTATCGGCTGGCCCGCGGACACGACTGTACCGCCTGCCGCCAAGCCATGGTTCGCGCGCCCAGCGACGCCCAGCGGCGAACGCCAGGCCCTGGTGATCGGCGGTGGCCTGGCCGGTTGTGCCAGTGCCGCGAGCCTCGCCGCCCGTGGCTGGCAGGTCTGCCTGCTGGAGCGCCACGACGCCCTGGCCCGGGAAGCCTCGGGCAACCCGCAAGGCGTCCTCTACCTCAAGCTGTCGGCCCATGGCACGGCGCTGTCGCAACTGATCCTCAGTGGTTTCGGGCATACCCGGCGCTTGCTCGAACAGTTGCACAGAGGCCTCGACTGGGACGACTGCGGTGTCCTGCAACTGGCCTTCGACGAGAAAGAAGCCGAGCGCCAGGCCCAGTTGGCCAGCGCCTTCAGCCCCGAGTTGCTGCAGATCCTCGATCAAGCCCAGTCCCAGGCCCGCGCGGGCGTGGCCCTTGAGCACGGCGGACTGTTCTTCCCGGAGGGCGGCTGGGTCCATCCGCCAGCCTTGTGCCAGTGGCAAGCCGGCCACCCGAACATTGAAGTACGCGCCCATAGCGACGCCGTCGAGCTGCGCCGGGTCGACGGCCAATGGCAGGCGTGGGGCGCCGACAGCCTGCTGGGCAGCGCCCCGGTGGTGATCCTCGCCGGGGCCGCTGAAGTGAAACGCTTCGCCGCCAGCGCCGCGTTGCCACTCAAGCGCATTCGCGGGCAGATCACCCGTCTGGCGCAAACCGTCGGCAGCAGCGCCTTGAACACCGTGGTCTGCGCCGAAGGTTATGTCGCGCCGGCGCGCCTCGGTGAACATACCCTGGGCGCCAGCTTCGATTTCAAGAGCGAGGACCTGACCCCCACCACCGCGGAACACATCGGTAACCTGGCATTGCTACAGGACATCTCGCCTGACCTGGCCATCCGCCTGAATGCCGCTGAACTCGCCCCGGAGCACCTGCAAGGCCGGGCCGCCTTTCGCTGCACCAGCGCGGACTATCTGCCGATCGTCGGACCGCTGGCGGACCCGAAGCCTTTCGCCGAGGCCTACGGCATCCTCGGCCGGGATGCCCGGCAGATACCGCAGGTCCCCTGCCCCTGGCTCGAGGGGTTGTATATCAACAGCGGCCACGGCTCGCGCGGTCTGATCAGCGCGCCGCTCTCGGGCGAATTGCTCGCCGCCTGGCTGGAGAACGAGCCGCTGCCATTGCCACGTAGCGTCGCCGAGGCCTGTCATCCGAATCGCTTCGCCTTGCGCAGCCTGATCCGCGGCCAGGGCAAGCCTCAGGCCGGTGCCTGAGGCCGCGCCGCTATGCCGACTCAGAACGGGGCGGGATGTTCATCCATTTCGTGCTGGGTCAACGCCTCGAGAAAGGTCTGCTCCTCGGCCATGCGGGTCTCCATCAACGTCGACAAGCGCCGGGCATAGCTGGCGCTGAGCATCTCCGGGGAGTGGGTCAGCAACTGCTCCTCCTGGTCATGAAAGGGCTTGTTGAAGCGGGTAAAGTCACGCGGGTATTTCTTTTTCAGGTAATCAATCCAGAAATCGCGCGAAGCAATAAAAGTCTTCAGGGCCGGCGTGCTCTCCGCCAGGCGGATATTGCCTCGGGCCGCGAGGATCTGCTCCTCGGTGACATTGGCAATGGATCTGAAGAACATCTCCTTCGGCTGCCCGGGCAAATACAGCGAACGCCCCAGGCCGACCCGATAGGCCAGATGCACTTCGACCTCATCGACCGCGTTCGATGACGCTATCTCGGGATCGCCGTGCAGGGTCTTGACATGATCCCGAGCGATATCGTCGATGCGCTCCAGGCGAAACAGTCCGCGCGCCAGCTTCAGCAGTTCCGCCGGCTCATTGCTCTTGGCCGCCAGGGTCCTGGCCCTGGCCAGCAACACCAGGACTTCCAGATGGCTGAAGTTTCGCGCGGCGCTGTCGACGCAGGTCAGCGGATCGGCCGCCAGGTCGAACAGTTCATTGCGCAAGGTTGTGTTCTCGGCCGCGTCCGCCAGCACGCCCCAGACCCGGCGCGTCAGGTCCGCGCGAATCTTCAGATACTCGGCACTGCCCCCCAGTCGCCCCAACAACACAAAAAACTCCTCGGAACCCGGCTCCTGCCGCAAGCTCTGCCACAGGTTCTCCAGCGTTTCACGGCGCGCGCCCGCCTCGAGATCGGCCAGCCAGCGTTGACGCGCACTGTACTCGTCCAACTCCAGCTCCGTATCCGGAATACCGAAAGTGATACCGGTACGTGTCCGATAGGCGGCCAACAGGTTCTGATGGTCAACCGTGAAGGGGTTGTTACGCAGGATGATCCGCCGATTGATCGGCGAAGGCGCGGTGTAGGCCTCGCTCGGCATGGTCTGGATCTGGTTGTCGCGCAGGTCCGCTTCGTACAGACGCATCCGCGTCAACAACCCCGTGGGCAAGCTGTCGATTCCCGTTCCCCGCAGGTGCAAACGGCGCAAGTGCGGCATCTGGCCGACGTCCAGCAGACGGACATCGAAGTTGCCATTCAGGTTCAGGACTTCAAGATGGTGCAAGCTCGACAGTACGTTGATCGAGCCCTGGGTCAGCGTGATCCGGTTGTCCTGCGCGTGCAGCTCCCTGAGCTGGCTCATATCGGCAATCGCGTTCGGCAGGGCCTCCAACCGATTGTTGTTCAACTCCAGTCTGCGCAGATTGGAAAAATGCTCGAGAAAGTCTTCGGGAATACGCTTCACATTCATGTTCTTCAACGACAGTTCAGTGACATGATCGAAGCTGATGCCGAAGGGCAAGCTCGGCAAGCTGTCGACGCGCAACCCCGCCAGACTCAGGCTGCGGCCTATGACCACGCCATTCTCGTCATAGGTCCGAGGCGTTTGCCAGCGCCAGCAACGCTCGATGATCTCGGCCGCCTGCTCGCGACTTTCATCGACACCACCCAGCCAGGCATGTGCCCGCTGAATGCTCCCCTCCGCCCCTCGCCAATTGCGTAGCGTCAAACGCAACTGCTTGAGTTCCTCCTCGAGCCCCTCAAGCTGGCTTCTGACCTGGAGCGGATCGTCACCCAGGGAAACATACAAATTGCGCACTTCCGCCGCACAGAGATCGGGATACAGTCGGCTCAACCGGCGCAATCCTCGGTGCGACCCATAGACACCGCCACGCCTGACTCGCAGGCAGGCCTGCATCTCACTGTCGCGCCAGGCCAGCGAGCGGTATCCGGGCTTGCGCGGAGGGAAGCCGAGGGTCTCTTCGAGCTCGACACGTGGTCGCTCCATCAACTTGGACATCAGCAGCTTGTGCAGCAAGTCGGCTTCGTCCAGCTTGACCCCCATCGCCCCACGCTCGACCAGTCGCAAGCCGCTCAATACCGCACCGCTCAGGGCGTGGCGCCCCTTGATCAGTGGCCCCAGGCTCAGGCCCTCGTCATCAAAGGCCTGATATCCCTGCGCGGTCCTGACCAACACCCGGCGCCGAGGCCAATCGTCATCGCCCATCTTGCTCAACAGAGGACCATCGAAACGTTGCTGGCGAATCTCCACACGCAGATCCGGCGGCCACCCGCCCATGGTTTTCAGCATGGACAACTGCAACCTGACAGTATCCAGGTTGCCGGGGTTATTGAGAAAGCCACTGTCCAATGCGTGGTTGAGGCGAATCTCACGCAGGTTCTCGTTCGCCTCTTCAATCAGCTGCAAGGGCAGGCGATCGCCGGAGCCCAATCGCCCTTTCAGCAGCGCATTCGCCTGCTCCAGGGTTTCACGCAAAACCCCGTCCGGCAAATCGGCGAAGCCGCGCCTCAAGCCCACGGGTAATCCGGCATCGGTCAGGCAACACAACCTGTAGAGACGCGCGAACACCGCCGTGCGCTGCTCGTGCACATGCGTGCGCAGCACGCCCTCCAGCAGCATCGACGCCTGGTCGGGATCCGCCCCCGGTCCGAGCAGTTCCCGGCGTTCCAAAAGCGTCAGTTTGTTCAAGATCACCGCCAGGCCATCCGTTTCGATGTCCTTGGCCCGCAACACTATGCTCTGCGGCTGCGATGTCAGGTCCACCCCGTATTCACGCAGCGGTTTGCCCGTCCCGTCCAGAAGCATGAGTGCGCGATCCCGCGGCCAGCCCTTGAGGCTGGGCAGAATCTGCAGTTTCAAGTCGAGCAGGCGAGCGGCGGCCGACGCCGGTGCAGTATCAGGCGCGAGCAGCCAATTCAACTCGTTATCCAGTCGGAAACGCCCTATCGAGTCAAGCAGGGATGCCGGGATCTTTGCATGGCTCATATGGATCCGCCGCAACTGCGACTCGTCGAGGCGTTGAATCGAGAGGATTTGCTCTATCGTTTCATCACTCAAAAAGCGCACGTCAGGGCCCAGGCGCCGAAACAGGTAAACCGGATCGTGCCATTGCAAGGGCCATTCGTGGACCAACCTCCAGGCCCCGGCGCCATTGTGCTCAAGCACTGGCTCGTAGGCTGACTCGCGAAGAGGATGCCGCAGGCGCCAGGCCCCGACGGACTCATCCCGGTAAACCCGGTAAGGCTCACCGGCGATATCCAGGTATCGATGTCCGTCGTCCGCTTCGTCCGCCTGATAGAACCCCTCGTGGTCCAGCGCCCGGCCCGCCAGTCCGGGATCGTCATGGCGATAGGCATACAGATCGGGCTGCCATAGCCGATAGCGACCATCGCTCGAGCGGACTGGCAGCAGGTCATCAAAAAAATCCGAGTGCCGTTGGAAGAATCCCTTGAGCGCCTTGCCTCCCCAGTGCATGGCCACGCCCAGGGCAACCATGGTCACAATATCCTCGGCCACCGACATCATGTGCGAAATGGCCTCGTCGCGCTCACCGCGCCGCCAATCCTGATAGCCCTCATAGGTTTCCGCCAGCAGTTGCCCGACCGCCACGCCCATCATCAACAAGCCCAGCCAGGGGTTGGCGAAAGCGGCCAGGTTGAGCAGGCTCATGCCCAGGCTCAAGTGAGACAGATACCTGGCCTGGCGGGCATCCTGATCGACGTCCTCGGTGGGCACCGCGACGACCCGCGCGTCGTCCTGCAGCCGCAGGATCTGTTGCCGGTAGAGCTGAAAAGACAACTCGCCACTCAGTACCTCCAGCTTCAGTTGCAAATCGGCCGTCGGGTTCAGCGATATCCTGACCTTGTCATCGGCGTCACGGGTTTCCAGGGTCAGGCTCTTCCTCAAGCGCGCCAGGAATCCCGGCAGTTCGCGCTGACTGACAAAACCACAGAAGAACTTCTCGTACTCGGGTTGCCAAAGTCGGCGGCGCAGCTCGGCGTGGAACGCCTCAAGCGAGGCATAGCGTTTGAATCGCGTGAGCGGATCGTTGGGAATATGCACCAGCACCCGGTTTTTCAGGCCGTCCTTGTCGGACTGCGGCACATTGTCCAGCGTGAACAGGCATACACCAGACAACCTGACCCCGAGCATCAACAGATTGTGGGCCATCATCTTCGTACCGTCCGCGGCAACGGCGACATTCAGCTCGATCAATTTACAGACCTGTCGATAACTCGCCTCATCGAGGTCCTTTTTCAGATAGGCAATGCAGGCATCCACCAACCTATCGGCTTTCTTTTGCCGCACGATGGCGGACTCGATGCGAAATCCGCTGTCTTCCGCACTCTCCTCGTCACTTTCCGGAAGATGAAAAACCTTACACAGGTGATATTGATAGAGCCTTCCCAGATCGAGCTGGCGGACCAGTTCGACAAAATCCTCCACGGCGATTTTTGCCACCCGTTTCTGGTCGCCGCTCAGTCTGATATGAGACAGCGGAGGAAGGCGCTCGTCCGCCGCGAAGTTCTGCATGGCCGCTTCCAGCAAACTGCGACGGGTATACGTCATCGGAAAGAAATGAGTCGACCCGGTCGGCGGCGGCAGTGAGGGCCAGCGATTGGCGATATTCAGCTGGTCCCGGTGGATATCCAGCCCCGGGCCGAATCGACTCTGCAGTGCGTGCTCCAGCACCGGCCCGCAAAAACCCAGAACGGTTTTCAGATCCTTGAGCCATTCGGACACTTCCTCCTTGAAAAAAAGACTGCGCCGCAGGTATTCGCGCAGGCGTGCGATATCTTCAGCGCGAGCTGCCAGCAACCAGGGCGGCGCATTGGCATTGATCACGTCTTCGTTGGCACTGTGTTCGTCGAGAACAGCGGTTACAAGATGGGTAGTGGCTGACATTTTAAATATCCTTTTTTAAAAGTTCGCCGCCGCGATCTGGGTTTCCAGGGCTGCGACCACCGTTTCCAGACTCTCGATGCAGCTGTATGGCCCGTCGGCATAGCTGAACAGTGCTTCACGCAGGAGCCTGTCCTGGCTAGCGGCCTCGACGATCGACCAGACCCGTCGGGCAGTCTCCTCTCGCCTCTGCCGGTTCTGCTCCCGCGACCACAGGTGCAGGCGCCAAAACAGCAGGAAACACCCCTGCGCCATAGGTTCGGCACGCAAGCGCCGCCACTTCAACCGCTGTGCCGCCAGCCGCTCCTGGCAGGCCGCCGTTGCCAGTACCTGCGGATCGAAGGACTCGATCCAGGCATCCTCTTCCTCTTGCTCGCTGCCACGGCTCGGAAGTGGCGCCACGCTCAGGCTGATCCCCGCGTTCTGCTTGAGCGCCGCCAACCGATCAAGGCTGTCTTCGGACAAGGGATTGTTCTGCAAGCCGATATAACGGGTCACCGCAGCGGGCGCATTGAACAGTTCAGACGGTATCGAGGCGATGCGGTTATCCCGCAAATCCAGTGCCTCCAGGGCCAACCGCGTGAACAGCCCATTCGGCCAGCGATCAATGCCCGTATTGCGCAGCATCAGTTGCCGCAAGGCCGGCAAGCCGCTCAGTTCTGGAAGCTCGGCGAGGGGATTGCCATTGAGGTTGAGTGTTTCCAGAGAGG
Organism: Pseudomonas sp. GW821-FHT04D07; assembly: GCF_059420225.1. NCBI lineage: Bacteria > Pseudomonadati > Pseudomonadota > Gammaproteobacteria > Pseudomonadales > Pseudomonadaceae > Pseudomonas > Pseudomonas sp. GW821-FHT04D07. The sequence continues at coordinate 682,742 of NZ_JBWKTH010000001.1, read as the reverse complement.
CCATGTCCGTCAGCAGCGCCGCACTGTGTACCGTCAGGGAAATCCGATTGCCTTGCAGGTACAGATGGGTCAGGTGTTCCATATCGCACAAGGCGTCCGGCAAGGCGGTCAGTTGGTTGTCGCTCAGATCCAGCCGGCGCAGCCCGGTGAAGCCGGTGAAAAAACCTTGGTCGGCATCCGTCAAGGCCATATCCCTGAGGATCAGGTCGCTGACGTGACTGAAGTCGATATCCCCGTCCAGCTCCGGCAAACGGCCCGCGCGCATCCCTTGCAGGTCAAGCGTCACCCGCAGCGTTTTACCTGATAGACACCACGCCCCCTGCTCCCAGGCCCGCTTGATCGAATACGCCAGTTGCTTTCGGCTTGCCGCGGTGCCCCCGGTGGCGGAGAGCGGGTCATCAACCGCAACGGCCGCTTCGACCCAGGCCCGTAATTGCGTCTTGAGCCGTTCGTGCTCCTGTTCACGCGATTCCAACACAAGGGCGGCCTGCTCCGCAGTCCCCAACGATTGCAGATACACGCGGATCTGCACCATCGATAACAACGGGTAGAGCCGGTTCACCCGGACGATCAAGGCGTGCCATCGCGCGTCGCCAGGGACGCTGTCGAACAACGGGTAGCCTGGGTGCTCTTCGGGTAGCGCGAGCCGTGGCGGGGCACATAAACGCGCCGCCTGGTGGCGATGCTTGAGCCCCAGCTCGACCAGCGCCTCGCGCAATGGCCCGGGCTGGGTGGCGTTGAAGCCCAGGGCCGTGCGTTGCTCCGGCAACAGTGCCAGAAGCACCGCCTGCACCAGACTGGAGGCCGAGGCCAGCGGTTTGTTGGACGCATCCTGGACAAGGTAGTCATCGTTGCGTTGCTCGCTGACGGACAGGCGCCGCTGCAACTGGGCGGACTCACGGCCGAGGGCGAAGGTGGTGCTCCCCAGTCCGGCCTTGCGCACGTAGTGCAATTCCAGTCGCAGGTTATCCGGCCAGCCCGGCAAGCGCTCGAGCATATGGAACGCCAGGCAGTCGGTTTCGAAGGAGGCGCGGTCATTGAAGAGGAAGTCGGCGTTGACGCGATTGACCGTCAGTTCCAGCCGCTTTCGCAGGGCGGCCTCGGACAAGGCCAGGGGCATCTGCCCCTGAATCAGCAGCCGCTGCCGCTGCACATCGTTGGCCTCGGCAATCAGTTCCTGCTCCACCCATGCCGGTAATTCGGGAAAAAACTGCCGGGGCCCCGGCTCGACCACCGCGTCGGGCAGCACCTCGGCGGCGGCACCCGGCGCCTCACGCTGGCGGAATCGCCGGACACTTTCGTTAAACACCCGCAGCACGGGCATCAAATCGATATGCAGCCGGCGCAGCACAGCGGCATCGGTGCCTGTGACCCTGAGCACCTGCCGCACCACCGCATCGGACAACCCTTCGGCAATCGGCCCCAGGCGGCGAAACAGATAAATTTCATCCGACCATTGCGCGGGATTCTCGAAGGCAAACCGCCAGGCGCCTTCGCCGTTGTGCAAAACCAGCGGCGAATAGGCACCCGCACGGGTCGCATGCTTGAGACGCCAGCGCCCGTCGAATGCCTGCTCGTCCAGGCGATAGACTTTCGTGTCGATCCGCACATAACGCGCTTCACCGTCGCTCAGTACCCCTGCGGCATCCGACTCGCCGAGGAACATGGCCCGCCGGTGCTCGTAGGGATGCGCGTCGGGATTCCACAGGCGCAAGACACGTTGCTCGCCCATGATTGCGATCAGTCCGGCACAGAAATCCGACTCCTGCGGCCGACCGCGCTCCCAGAACACCTGTTCACGCTCGTCCGGGTCCAGGTCGAGCAGATTGATGGCCTGCGCCATCAGCGAATCCACCAGCCCTACGCGGTCCCTCGCCCGCCAATCCCGCCAGCCTTCGTAAAACAGATCGAACAAGGTTCGGGAGCGCCCGCCCAACACCAGTTGCCCCGGCTCCGGCAGGCCATAGACCGACAATTGCGCCGCCGACACCCCGCACTCGTGCCAACGGCGCAAGCGGGCCAGGCGTGTCGTCCGATCCTCGGTCCCGGTGGGAACGGCCAGCGCCCGCGCATCGTCGACGAGCTTGCCCAATTGCAGGTGCACCAGTTCGCTGAACAAGTCCGCGGCCGCGGGCCGAAGGGCGAACGACCAGCACGCCCCCGCACGCGAATGCTCGGCGGCCTGCTCAAACAGCGCCTTGTCGAATTCGGGTAGCACGCAGTAATCCACCAGGCGAGCGATGAAATACCGATATTGCGTACCGATGCCGATCTTTTCCGCCAGCCAGGCGGAAAATGCCGTTATCGATGAATGTTCCCGGAACGGGCAAGCGGGTTCGTTCGGCAGATACACCACGCATGCCCGTCCCTCTTGAGTCAGGGCATCAGCGGCGGCAAACAGCAGCACCCCTTCCAGGGCGGTGCCGAGCATCGACAAATGGCTGGCCTGAACCACCTGGCCATCCCAGTTGACCGAACGTTCCAGATTCAACACCCGAACCAGCATTTCATAGGCGGGCCGTTCGATATCGCTGTTCAGGTAGGCGATATGGGCATCGAACAGCATGCAGGCTTGACGATGCCGTTCCAGCAGAAAAGACAACCGCGGATCGAGCCTCGACACAGGCTCCTCTCCCGGACGTCGCGGACAATAAAAAACACTCCGCAGGTGCGCCTGATAACGACCGCCCAGGTCCAGCTCACGAAAAATCCGCGCCAGCCTGTGCGGCTCGACCTCATGCACCCGGTATTCGCCGCTCGCCAGCGGGCGGCGGACGCCACTGCCCGCGGGAAAACCCGAGGCTGCCGTCTCGACACGATCAAAGCCCTGCAAGGCGCTGTCGAGCAGAGAGAGCGCTGGAATGTCCGTCTCCCCGCCGTCGGCGTCAGCGCTTGGCGCGATGAACAAACAATCCCGACGCGGATCCAGGCGACCCAGGCCGTTATCCGCCAACGCCCGGGCCACCAGCAGCCCGGCAAATTGCCCCAGGGGCTGGTACTGACCAAGCGCAGTGTCTATTTCATCACGGTAATACTCGCTCAATCGCATGCTTTCGCCCAAGGCGGCCCAGAGGTTGTACTCGGCGGCCCTGCGCCGCAGATAACGCGGGGTGTTTTGAGCAAAGACGCTCTGGCGGTGAAAACTGCGCTGTTCTTCCGGCATCAAACGTTGTTCGCCGGCACTCAATCCTTTCAACATGCGGAAATACCCTTGATCGTCCATGTTCACCGAGGGTATCAGCCTGACGCGGCTTGAAAATCACAAAAAACTTATTGTTTATCAGTAAGTTAAATCTTAAATCCAAATCCTTTGGATAGCCCGATAACACCTGTCCATGCAACGCGGCGAGGCACCGAAACCCACCCGGCGACCGCGCCATTTTTTATAACGATTGGATATGAAAAGTTTCAGGTCCGCTTAGCCCAAGTCACAGTTGGGGGGCCTGGGCCAGGTACGTGCGGGTTTCTGTGCCTTGACCTCGTCGCTCGCCTCGATAGCGATGCTGTCCGCTCCCAGCAACGCCTCCAGTTCGGCGATGCTGCGAATGTAGCGGTCCAGCGGTTCCAGCTTTGCCTGATTGGGGATGTACCAACTGATGGCCTGGGCCTGGCCATCCGCACCGGTGGTCAGGACGGTTTTCCAGAAGGCATCCGGGGTGCGGATGCCATGGGACTCGAGGAAGAAGTCGTTCTCCGTGTCGCCATAGACCACGCCGCCATGAACCTGCACCGGCGCCAGGTCGCGATAGCATTCGGAGACCTCCTCCGTTTGCACCCAGATCCCCTGGTTGAAGCGCGCGGCCTGGGGCACGATATTGCTCATGTAGTGGGCCTGGCGAATCGCCAGTTCGCTGTGGTCCATCTGATTGGAGGGCACCAGATGCCCGCGGTCCCAGCCGGGCACGGCGCCGTAGCCTTTGGCGGACAGTTGCCCCGCGCACCCGTCGGGCAGGTCCGGATCCAGTTCGAAACCCTTGGGGCGTTTGACATTGCCCATGTCCGCGGTGAGCCGATATTCGTACCTGAGCGCCGTGCGCTTTGCACAGTCATAGGTCAGGGTAAAACCCTCCCGAAGCAGGGTGATCTGCCCAGGGCTCGGCACCGGGCTGGGTAATGGCGAGGCACAGCCGCCCAGGCCCAGCAGCAGTCCCCACAAGAGTCTCCGGCGGCCAGCGGCACCACGGATATGGGTCAGGGCCGGGCGCAATGCCGGCCTGAGGTGATGTACTACGAGATGATTCATTCGGTCGTTCCTGATTCGCGTGATCTGCCCTTGGCAGCCCACCCGAAAGGGAACACCTTCTGTGCTACCGGTGTCTGTCAGAACACGGCGAAATGCGCGCGAGACCTGTCATTAGGTAGCCCGACACGCCCTGGCACAGTAGCATCAGGCCCCATAGCCGCAAGAGACGATTCCATGCTGATTCCCTACGAACAACTTGAACCCGATACCCTCACCCGCCTGATCGAAGATTTCGTCAGCCGCGACGGCACCGACAACGGTGATGACACGCCCCAGGAAACCCGCGTGCTGCGCGTGCGTCACGCCTTGAGCAAGGGCCAGGCGGTGATCTTCTTCGATATCGAAAGCGAGCAATGCCAGTTGCTGCCCAAGCACGCGGTGCCGAAAGAGTTCTTTGACTGACCGCTAGACAACGGAGTCGCTGGCCGGCTCCGGCTCACCCAGCTTGGTCAGGATCCGACGGTAGATTTCCGCCCGATGCACATTGACGTGCTTCGGTGCCTCGACACCAAAACGAACGTGATTACCGTTAACAGCGAGAATTCGCACGGTGATGTTATCGCCGATGGAAATCATCTCGCCCACGACGCGGCTCAGTACAAGCATGGCAGTCAATCCTCAAGGGTTAATGAGCGCCCAAGACTGCCCGCCCCGCTGAGCACCTTCAATGCACGCGCCGCAAATCAGTCGGCCCTGACCGACAGGGTCGATTCGCCCTACAGAATCAGATTGCTTACTTGGCAAAGTCGGAGATTTTACCGATGAGGAGCCGGCTCAGGCCTGTGAAAAGCGCGGCCCCAGCAGGATGACGCTCGCGCCAAGGACGCAGAGGGCGGCGCCCAACCAGTCCGAGCCCAGCGGGCGGATACGTTCGATCAGGCCCAACCAGGCGATGGAGGCCACGATGTAGATGCCGCCGTAGGCCGCGTAGGCCCGACCGGCGTAGGTCGCCTCGACCTTGGTCAACAACAGCGCAAACAGCGTCAGGCTCAACAGCGCCGGGGCGACCCACCAGGCGCTCTTGCCCAGCCGCAGCCACATCCAGAAGGCATAACAACCGGCTATTTCAAACAGCGCGGCGAGAAAGAACCACAGATAGTTGATCACGATAAACACCCGTCAGGATTGCCCGTTGCAGGCAACCCTAACCAGCCGTCGATCCGTGGGCAAGCTCAATGCGGGACTTGTTTGGCCTTGGCCCGCATCTTGTCGGCCATCAGGGTCATTTCGTCATAGAGCAACTGCGGATTCTTCTGCTTGAGGGCCCAGGCCATGCGCCCCTGCTCGTGGGGCAGAATCATGAACTCGCCCAGGCCGACCTGGGTGTAGATGTAGTCGGCGATATCGCTCGCGCTGATGGGCGAGCTTTCCAGCAGCTTGCCGACCTGGGCCTTCATCGCCGGCGTAGGCCCGCGGAAAGAGTCCAGCAGATTGGTCTGGAAAAACGACGGGCAGACCACGTGCACACCGACTTCCTGCTGCGCCAGTTCGATCAACAGGCTTTCCGACAACGCCACCACACCGGCCTTGGCCACGTTGTAGTTGCTCATGGCCGGTCCCTGCATCAGCGCCGCCATGGAGGCGATATTGATGATCTTGCCCTTGCTCTGTTCCAGCAGCGGCAGGAATGCCTTGCAGCCCTTGACCACCCCCATCAGGTTGATCGCGATCTGCCAGTCCCAGTCTTCCAGCGACAGCTCGCTGAAGAACCCACCCGAGGCGACGCCGGCGTTGTTGACGATCACATCGATGCCGCCGAACTTGACCTCACAAGCCTGGGCAAAAGCCGTCAGCTGGCTGTAGTCACGCACGTCACAGCGCTGGGTGAAACCGTCGCCGCCGGCTTCGCGCACCAGCCGGAGGGTTTCCTGCAGGCCCGGCTCGCTGACATCCGACAGCGCCAGGCGCCAGCCTTCGCGGGCCCAGCGCAGTGCGATTTCGCGGCCAAGACCGGAGCCGGCGCCAGTGATCATGATGCGATTGTGCATAGCAGATACCTTGTGGGTTCTGAGGACGATGGTCGGCAGTGTAGCGAAGGACGCCCAAAGGCCCATGCACCATCAGATTGCTGAATGCTCCAGGCAAAGTGGCGACCGAGGATGGTCCCAGGGGGGGGCTGGACAGGATATGAACATCCCGGGTTGACGCCGGTTCGCGATGGCCGGGTTGACGGTCATCGCGAACCCACTGGCTGGCGCAGTATCAGTCGTTGCTCGGCTTGTTCACCGCCTGCAACACGTATTGCGGCAAGGCAAACGCGCCGATATGGATCTCGGGGTTGTAGTAGCGAGTGACAATACCGCTGCCGGCAAAACGCTGGCGCAGGGTTTCCAGCGACAACTTGCGCGACGCGGTGTTGGTCGCGCCCCAGGCGAAGGTCATGGCACCGCCGATGTAGGTCGGTACCGCGGCCTGGTAGAAATGCCAGTCCGGGAACAGGCTACGCAGGCGTCCCGCAGTGGTCTGCACTTCGGACAACTGCATGAACGGTGTGCCATTCTGGGTCACCAGAATGCCACCTTCGTTCAGGCAGCGCCGACAGGCCTGGTAGAAGTTTTCGGAGAACAGCACTTCCCCGGGACCGATCGGATCGGTGGAATCGGAGATGATGACGTCGAACTTTTCCTCGGTGGTGGCGACAAAACGCATGCCGTCGTCGATCACCAGGTTCAGCCGTGCGTCGTCGAACGCGCCCTTGGAATGCTCCGGCAGGAACTGCTTGCACATGTCGACCACGGTGGCGTCGATCTCGACCATGGTGATGTGCTCGACGCCGCGGTGCTTGGCCACTTCACGCAGCATGCCGCCGTCGCCACCGCCAATGATCAGCACGCGCTTGGCGCTGCCATGGGCGAGGATCGGCACATGGGTGAGCATTTCGTGGTAGATGAATTCGTCGGCTTCGGTGGTCTGGATGACACCGTCCAGGGCCATGACCCGACCCATGCGGGCGTTTTCGAAAATCACCAGGTGCTGGTGCTCGGTGCGCACTTCGTGCAGCAGCTTGTCCATGCGAAAGCGCTGGCCGTAGCCTTCGTAGAGGGTTTCCTGGTAGTGGGTTTCAGGCGTATTGCTCATGGGAAGTGCTCCGGTGAATGCGAGTGACAACGGACGGTTACCCGCCCATGGCGGGCTATCGAACAAGCAACGGGCGCTAATGGCCATTGCCGCGATAATCCGAGAAAGGCGCGCATTCTACGTTGCGAACGATGACAGGTCGAACCTTCGCTGGGCACAGGTCGTCGGCTTCTGCACTCAAGGAACGAGATATTTGATCAGCAATGCGGTAACCGTCGACACGGTACCGACAAAGCCAACGGCAATCGCGACCGGGTACCAGAATGTCTCACGTGTCATCTTCCCCGCCTCGGCATTGAGCTTGCGTTGCTCGGCGATAAGCTTGGCAATCTCGACATGGGTTTTCTCAAGCTGGGCCTGTTCCATACTCATCTCCTGCATGGGCTAATCCTTTAGCGTAGGGTTTCGGGTCAGCTCCTCCCTTGAATCCAGGAGGGGCCAGGGGGCAAAGCGTCCAAGCTTTTTTACCCTGCTCAAAACCTAGGACTTCATCCGTGTAAACGCCATCAGCCCCCTACAACAAAAGGCGTAGGCAATTTCCGAAACGCCATCGAGAGGTGCCACAACCCTCTCCCGGATCGACACCAGGCTCAAGCCTGCCTTCAGGGCCACTAGCGTAGATTGAGATTGCCACGCGGCCCGGCGATCGCCCAGATGATCAGGCCGAGCACCGGTAGCAGGATGATCAGCAAGATCCAGAGGATCTTCATCCCGGTTTCGGCAGTGCTTTTCAGCACATTGAGGATGGCCCAGATATCCAGCGCCAGGATGATCAGGCCGATCAGGCCGTTGAAAGTGGAACCCATGGTCTTGCTCCTTGATGAGGATCTGCCCCCATAGGATAGCCGGCCTGTGCCAGGGTTCACTTTATTGCCGATCCCTCGCGGCGGGGGCTCAGACGTGCAGCGCGACCCGCAGGGCTTCCAGGGACGGCGCGGCGACAATCCCGACTTCCTCGCACAGGGCCAGTACCCGCGGCAGGTCATTGCCGTAGACCAGCACCGCCTGGAGTTCGTCGTCGAGCAACTGACTGAAATTCACCAGCACGTAGCCACCCATTTCCGGGCTCATGCTGCTCAGTTGAACCTGGATGCGGTTCAACGCGGTCAAGGCTTCGACCTTGGCCAGCTGCTTGGGTTTGATGTTGAAAGGCACATCCTTGCCGAAGGACTCGACGATCCGGGCGAACAGATCCATGTAGGTGTCGGCCTGGAAAAGAACGGTCTCGGGCAAGCTGCCGACCACCACCCACTCGCCCAGGGGCATCGGAAAGCTGTCGTCGTAGTTGATGTCCGGGTTGGCCGCCAGGAAACCGGCCGTGTCGGCATAGGCCTGGGCGGCTTCATCGGCGATCTGCAGGATTTCGGCCTCGCTCATGCAGCCGGAGCTGATTTTACTGATGAGTTCGACGAGGGCGGTTTTCATGGGCAGGTCCTGCAGCGGAGAAAATGACGGCCGCGAAGGATACACCAATTCCCCCTGGGGCCGGACCGTCCGCGCCTGAATCCCTGCTGGCGCGCCTGCGGACGGCATTGCCGGGCCAGAATCTGGCATTATTTTTTTCATAAAATTGATTTATGAAATAAAACGTGTCATTTATAGCCACGACAAAATCCTGCGGGCCCACCCGCTACGCCAGTCCGGACGGCACCTCGCTCACGTTTCAGAACCGCCCCCCAACAACAGGAGTCAACAATATGAACAAGACAGGACTTCTAGGTGCCCTGGCCCTCTGCGCCTTCAGCATCCTGGCCCATGCCGACGAGGACAGTCTGCGTATCGGTATCGAAGCCGCCTACCCGCCCTTCTCCTACAAGACCCCGGAAGGCAACCTCGGGGGTTTCGACTACGACATCGGCAATGCCCTGTGCGCCGAGATGAAGGTCAAGTGCCAATGGGTGATCCAGGAATTCGACGGCATGATTCCCTCGCTCAAGGTGCGCAAGATCGATGCGGTGCTGTCGTCGATGTCGATCACCGACGACCGCTTGAAGTCGGTCGACTTCAGCAAAAAGTACTACCACACACCGGGTAAGTTCGCGATGAAGGCCGGCAGCCTGATCCACGATCCGTTGGTGGATCTCAAGGGCAAGAAAGTCGGCGTGCAACGCGCCTCCACCTACGACCGTTTCGCCACCGAACAACTGGAGAAAGCCGGGGTCGAGATCGTCCGCTACTCCTCGCAGAACGAAGCCTTTCTTGACCTGGCCTCGGGTCGTCTGGACGCCACCCTCGCCGACATCGTCAACACCGACGAGAGCTTTATCAAAACGCCGGCAGGCAAGGGCTTCGCCCTGGTCGGGCCAGATATCAACGAGCCGAAATACTTCGGTCGGGGCGCCGGTATCGCCCTGCGCAAGGGCGATACCGCGAACGCCACGCGCCTGAACGCGGCCATCGATGCCATCCGCGCCAACGGCCAGTATCAACAGATACAGGCCAAGTACTTCGCGTTCGATATCTACGGCGAGTAAGCCTCCCCGTGACCTGGCGCCCGCTTGATGCGGGCGCCCTTCTCCCGCTTGTCCCGCGCGCCATCGGCGTTTCGGGCGAGGAACTTCATCATGCTCCACGGCTACGGATCGAGCATTCTCGAGGGTGCCTGGCTGACCATCAATCTGGCCCTGAGCGCCATGGCCATGGCCATTGCCCTGGGTCTGATCGGTGCAGCGTTTCGTTTATCACCGCTCAAATGGCTGGCGCGGCTCGGCGAGGGCTATACCACCCTGATCCGCGGTATCCCCGACCTGGTACTGATTCTGCTGATTTTCTATGGCGGCCAGGACCTGGTGAATCGCCTGGCCCTTGCGCTCGGCTACACCCACTACATCGACATCGACCCGTTCATGGCCGGTGTCTGCACCATGGGCTTCATTTTCGGCGCCTATCTCTCGGAAACCTTTCGCGGCGCCTTCATGGCCATTCACAGCGGCCAGGGCGAAGCCGGGGCGGCCTATGGCATGAGCGGCCCGCAGGTGTTCCGGCGGATTCTGCTGCCACAGATGATTCGCTTCGCCATTCCCGGCTTCACCAACAACTGGCTGGTGCTGACCAAGTCCACCGCACTGATCTCGGTGATCGGCCTGCAGGACATGATGTTCAAGGCCAAGAACGCCGCGGATGCGACCCATGAGCCCTTCACGTTCTTCCTGGCCGTGGCGGCGCTCTACCTGATGCTGACCAGCCTGTCGCTGCTGGTACTGCGCTACCTGGAAAAACACTATTCGGTCGGCATCAAAGCCGCCGAGCTGTGAGTGGAGAACACCGATGATTCTCGATTACAACGTGATCTGGCAAAACCTGCCGCTGTATCTCGGCGGTGCCTTGTTGACCCTCAAGCTGCTGCTGATTGCCCTGGGCCTGGGCCTGATGCTGGCCATCCCGCTGGCGCTGCTGCGGGTTTCCCGCTCGCCGCTGCTCAACTTCCCGGCCTGGCTGTACACCTATGTGATCCGTGGCACGCCGATGCTGGTGCAATTGTTCCTGATCTACTACGGCCTGGCGCAGTTCGAAGCGGTCCGTCAGAGCCTGCTCTGGCCCTACCTGTCGAGTGCGACCTTTTGCGCCTGCCTGGCCTTTGCGATCAATACCAGCGCCTACAGCGCCGAGTTGCTCGCCGGCAGCCTGAAGTCGACGCCCGGCGGCGAAGTCGAGGCCGCCCGGGCCATGGGCATGTCACGCATGACCCTGTACCGGCGCATTCTCCTGCCCTCGGCCTTGCGCCGGGCGCTGCCGCAGTACAGCAACGAAGTGCTGATGATGCTGCAAACCACCAGCCTGGCGTCGATCGTCACCCTGGTCGATATCACCGGCGCGGCGCGCACCGTCAGTGCACGCTTCTATTTGCCGTTCGAAGCTTTTATCACCGCCGGCCTGATCTACCTGGCCATGACCTTCGTCCTCGTGCGTCTGTTCAAGCTGGCCGAGCGCCATTGGCTGGCGTATCTGGCGCCACGCAAGCACTAAGGAATCCCCATGCAGCCGATTAACTACGTCCTGCCCTGGAGCGCCACGGGCACCGAACGCCGACTGTCGCTGTTTCGATTCGGCAGCGGCTCGCGCAAGGCTTACATCCAGGCCTCCCTGCACGCCGACGAACTGCCGGGCATGCGCGTCGCCGTCGAACTCAAGCGCCGTCTGCGCGAACTGGAAGATCAGGGGCGCCTGACCGGGGTCATCGAACTGGTACCGATGGCGAACCCCATCGGCATCGGGCAGATGTTCCAGGCCACCCATCAGGGCCGCTTCGAGTTCTCCAGCGGGAGCAACTTCAATCGCGACTTTGTGCAACTGACCGATGCCGTGGCCCAACAGCTGGAAGGCCAGCTGGGGGCAGACGCCGAGACCAATGTCAGGTCGATTCGGGGCGCCATGCTCAAGGTCATCGAGCACCTGCCGCCGGCGACCTCGGAACTCGACGGATTGCGGCGCCTGCTGTTGCGCCATGCCTGCGATGCCGATGTGGTGCTGGACCTGCACTGCGACTTCGAGTCGATCATGCTGCTCTACGCCCTGCCGCAAAACTGGTCACGCCTGCGTTCCCTGGCCGCGCGCCTGGGAGCCGGCGCCGCCCTGCTGGCCGAGGATGCCGGCGGCAATGCCTTCGATGAAGCCTGTGCCAGCCCTTGGGTGCAACTGGCCCAACGCTTCCCGTGGGCTAATATTCCCCTTGCCTGCATCGCCACCACCATTGAGTTACGGGGCATGGCCGACACCGATCGCGCCCCCTGTATCGCCAGCGCCGAGCAGATCCTCGGCTACCTCGCCGAACAGGGCCTGATCAGCGGTCAATGGCCGGCCGCGCCAGACTTCTGCTGCGAAGCCACCCCGTTCGCCGGGGCGCAATATGCCTATGCGCCGCACCCGGGCGTGGTCAGTTTCCTGCAGCCATTGGGCGCACAGGTCAAGGTCGGCGACCCGCTGTTCGAAGTCATCGACCCACTGACCGACCAGCACAGCGTAGTGACCGCCAGCACCGACGGCATCCTCTATGCCCGCGAACGCCTGCGTTTTGCCCAACCCGGCTTGTGGCTGGCCAAAGTCGCCGGCCGTACCCCGATTCGCCAGGGTCGCTTGCTCAGCGACTGACTTCAGCAGAGTGGACAACATGAACAAACTTGAAATTCAGGACCTGCACAAAAGCTACGGGGACCACGAGGTGCTCAAGGGCGTGTCGCTGGAGGCAAAAGCCGGGGATGTGATCAGCCTTATCGGCTCCAGCGGCTCCGGAAAAAGCACCTTCCTGCGCTGCATCAATCTGCTCGAACAACCCAATGCCGGGAGCATCCGCCTCAATGGCGAACAGCTCAAGCTGGTGGCCAATGCCTCGGGCGGGCTCAAGGCCGCCGAGCCAAAGCAGCTGCAACGCATGCGCTCGCGACTGGCGATGGTGTTTCAGCACTTCAATCTCTGGTCACATATGAGCGCCGTTGAAAACGTCATGGAGGCCCCGGTGCAGGTCCTCGGCGTGCCCCGCAAGGAGGCCCGGGAAAAGGCCGAACACTACCTGAACAAGGTCGGCGTGGGGCACCGCCTGAACGCCTATCCGGCCCACATGTCCGGCGGCGAACAGCAGCGCGTGGCGATTGCCCGGGCCCTGGCCATGGAGCCGGAAGTGATGCTCTTCGACGAACCGACCTCGGCGCTCGACCCGGAGCTGGTCGGCGAGGTGCTCAAAGTCATGCAGGACCTGGCCCTGGAGGGACGCACCATGGTCGTGGTCACCCATGAAATGGGCTTTGCCAGGGAAGTCTCCAACCAGTTGGTATTCCTCCACCAGGGCCAGGTCGAAGAACGCGGCAACCCGCGCGAAGTGCTGCTCACGCCCCAGTCCGAACGTCTCCGGCAGTTCCTCTGCGGCAGCTTGAAATAACCCTCGCCTCACGCCCCGACCGTTGCCGTGCCCTGCACGTCGACGGTCGGCTTCGGCTACACTGACGCCCACCTTATGCCCAGGCACCCTGCCTTCCAACCCCCCGAACATGTTGAGCCGGATATGCCGACCCCCTCGAAGAACACCACGGTCTATGCCGCACCGGTGATGCGCAAACTGGCGGAAATCGTTGCCGACCTGCAGCCATCGCTACGCAAGGTAGCCGACTTCATCCTGCGCCACCCCTTGAAAGCCGCGACCCTGACCATCGAAGAGATGGCGCAGGCCACCGCCACCTCGCCCGCCGCGGTCAATCGTCTGGCCAAGGCGTTGAACCTGGGGGGCTACACCGGCATGAAGGCCGAGCTGGTGGCGACCTTGCAGCAGATGGTGTCGCCGGTGGACAAACTGCGCAACGAACTGGCCCATCGCCCCAGCGGTGCCTTCGGCCTGCATGAACAGATCGAGAGTGCGATCAGCAACCTTGGCACCGCGGGTACCAACAACCACCCCGACACCTTCGAAGCTTTTGTCACCTGCCTGACCCAGGCCCGCAAGATCTACATCCTCGGGTTTGGCAACAGCGTCTATATGGCCGGTCTCGCGGCCTCGACCCTGATGCCCTTCTGCGCCGACGCCAGCGCCATCAGCATGGAGGGCGGTAACGAAAACGCTGCTTATCGACTGGCGGCCATCACCGACCAGGACGTTCTCCTGGCGATCTCGTTGCCGCGCTATTCCCTCGACACCTTGCAGCTCTCGCGGTTTGCCCATGAGCGTGGCGCCAAGGTGCTGGCCATCACCGACTCCCCGGCCTCGCCGCTGACCGGCATCGCCCAGCACGTGCTCTTTGCCCCGGCCGACCACGCCGTGTTGACCAGTTCCAACATCGCAGTCCTGGCCTTGATCGAAGGCCTGGTGGCCGGGGTGATGGCGCGCAACAAGGAAGCCGTGAAACTGGCGACCGAATTGACTGAAAGCGTGATGTCCTACCTGCACCTACCCGGCAGCAGCAAGCCGTCAAAGAAGTGAGCGTTCAGCGTCAAACACAGGTTTTGCGTATCCCACCAACCTGAGCCGGGCTTGTCGGGACGTCGCAGCGCAGCGAACGGGCCCGTGAGATCGCCAAAAGCTTCGCTGGCACGCCATGCGCTTTCAAATCAGTAATTTCAGATCTTTATAAAGACCATTCCTACCTGCTGAATTTTTACCAGTACGCACCGAATCCGGCGGGGTGGGTTGACCCACTAGGCCTGACCAACAACCCTATTAGCGGCACCCCATTAGGCGAAATACTGGAGCGTGCATCTTTTAGGACAGGGAAAACCTATCAAGGCCAGCAAATATTTAAAATGACGGAAAAAGCGACAGTTGATAGTGTTAAATTCAAGTCTGGCGACTACTATTACATGGATGGCATGCACAAGGATCACATAGAAACATTTTCATCGAAAAACTCATCAAAAGGAGTGTTTAATTTTGACGGGACGTACAATACAGCAAAGTCTGCCAAAGCAACAAAGAGAACCGGGCCTGGCTGCTGACAAACTCAAGGATTTACCTTTATGAATGCACTAGAGAATGAAATTCTAAAAAACAAGGACGACCTTATTGCTGGAACATTCTGCTTCGAATTATTCGAAGAGCAAAAATTCAATGCAGACTCACTCAACAAACTCGTGGACGATATAGAAAAAGTACTAAAAAATCCTACTCCTAAACCATCGAACGAATTCAAAGAGTTCTTAGTCTGGTTTGTCATGGGGACCTTGCGCTGCGTCATATGTCACAACGACAGCAACGACTCGTACACAATACAAAATTTCTCTATGGAAAAATGGCACGAAATATACGAAGCAAAACTAAACCACGTCCTTATAACACTCGTAAAAATTTAAATCCACCCTATGAAGCAAAGCCCCTCGAACGTCAGGAACATCGAATAACTAAAGAAATTAACGTAAATATTAGATAGGCAAGTAAATAGGGTAACTCGTCAGCACCTCGCTTTGTCACGAAAAATCCCACAACTCAATCCTATATTTCCCTCGCACCTCAGCCGTGGGAGAATATTGCGTGCGCCAAAAGCGGGGGGCTAGAGTTTGACCGGCGCTGCAAATTCAGCGACACGGGTGTGGAAACTCGTAAAGGAATCGGCGCACATGGCCGCATAAGCGGCTTTTTTGTCTTCGCTTTATGGCGGGCTGTGCGTGGGACACCTATGGTGTGCCGGGTTCCTATTCTCCGGTTTTCCACCCCGCGCACAGTTCGCCACCCTTCGCGTGGAAACGAAATGGCGAACTCCTAAATTTGAATAGGGAGGTCACCATGACCAAGAAAATTACCCCCGATCCGCCGACTGTTCGCACCGCCTCCAGCACTGCCGACAGAGATCTGTACCTGCGTAAAGTCCTTGAAGCCCCTTCAAACAAGGCTGAGTCAGATCCGACAAACACGCACCGTTTGCTCGATGCCCTCATGTTCACCTGCTCCAAACCCGTCATCCCCGAAGATCCCTGCAAGCCCACGCTGTTCGACATCCAACCGGGCATCAATGCCCATGACGCGCTGACCTACGTTTCATGTTTGCTCGAAACGGCGGAACTCAATGGCGATGAAATCAGCCTGCCCCCACCACCCTGTGCGAGACAGCGGAGTCCCGAAGACAGGGCTAGACCTCCAGTGTTTCACAGCATCAGCCAAGGATCTTCTGCAACTGCGCCGCCGTGTCCTGCGCGCCCATGGTCTGTGCCGCGGCCAGTGCGGTGACACCGTTGGCGTCCTGGGCCCGGGGATCGGCGCCCTGGCTGAGCAGGTAATCGACGATCGTGGTGCGATTGAACATCGCCGCCATCATCAGCGCCGTGCGACCGTCCTTCGACGTCCCCTCGACCTGGGCCCCGCCTTCGATCAGCAAGCGAACCATCTCCAGGTCGCCCTTGAAGGCCGCACCGGCAATCGGGCTCTGACCATTATCGTTTTGTATCTGCGGGTCAGCCTTGTGCTCCAGCAATACACGCACCGCATCGGCATGCCCGTGATAACTGGCCAGCATCAACAAGGTGTCGCCCTTGTGGTTACGCAGGTTCGGCGGCAGGCCTTTGCTCAGCAGCGCCGCGAGCATCGGCGCATCGCCCTTGCGCGCCACGTCGAACACCTGCTCGGCGAACTCGGCGGCTTCATCTTCGGTCATTTGTCGGGCCTGGTCGGACATGGGCTTCTCCTTGGCGTGGCTGGACAGAGCATTAAAGGCCTCCAGTTTCCCGAGCCCCCCGCTCGCTGTCATGCCTTATTTTTCAAGCGCTTCCATAGAAACAATCAATAAACGCAAGCGGGCCGTCCGATATCAGGGCCACGCTGAACGGCCGAACATCGGCAAAATGCAGGATGCACGATGGCCCATCTTGCAAAATGCACGACCGAGCAACCCCAACAAAAACCTAACCGATTGTTTTATAAGTAATTTTTAAAAACTCCATACTGGCACAATCACTGCACCTACGACTCTATGCCCTTCATGAGCTAAAGGAGTCCATAGACATGAGCCTGATCCAGGAAAAATTCGCTTCGGTATTTTCCAACCACAAGGTCACGACCCAACCGCGTCCGGACGGCGGCATTCTGCTGACCCTGCTGGCCAGCGACGGCAAGCAATTCAGGCGCTCGGTTTCCTACGCGCAATTGCACACCGCGGAACAACTCACCTGGGTGATCAGCGCCATTCGCCGTGATCTCGCCAGCGAGCCCGGTGAACTGCCGTCGATCACACTGTTGCAAAGCCAGAACCGCTTTGCACTGCCGACCTATCAGGTTTAAACCAGCCGCTACAAGCAAGCCGGGGCAAGGCGGAGACTTCGGCTTGCAGTATCAAGCGTGCAACTTGCCGCAGCCCCGTCAGACCAATCCACGATTCACCGCCTCCCCCACCGCATGGGCCCGATTGCTCACTCCCAGCTTGTGATAGATATTGCGCAGATGAAACTTGACCGTTGCTTCGGAAACATCGCGGATAACGCTGATTTCCCAGACGGTCTTGCCCGCCCGCGCCCAGCGCAATACTTCCAGTTCCTTTTCGCTCAAGGTCTTGCTCTTTGACAGTCGGCACCGACGGGGCTTGCCCAGCGCCGGTAGGACGACGACGTGGGCCGACTCCTTGTCGCCGGGAGTAAAATCCTGTTTATGCCGCACTCGCGAATCGGCAATGTCGACCACCCTGTACGACACCCTGTGCACGGCATCAGTACCCAGCTTCTCGGAAACCCTCATCATTGTTTCTCCCTCTGGTTTCAATAGATCGCCCAGCTGTTACCCAGTCTTATTGGCCACAGACAAACACCCATCAAAAAACAGAGAGTTACACAGAAAGGGGATTTAACAAGCAACCACAAACACAAACAGGGATGCCCGACATTTCAATAGGCATTTTCCTACAACTTAAAGCACACAAGACCGACTCAAGTTTTAATCAAGTCGGCCGCTCAGCCGCTGTTTAACGCCCGGACTAGAGTGTCGCCAGATCGATCTCGGCAAAGCTGCTCACGTTCGGGTGGCCGGACAACTCTCCCCCCTCGCGTACCAGGCCGCAGGTGAGCATGCCGGCCTGCCGCGCGGCGTCGAGTTCTTCGACGATATCCGAGAGGAACAGGATCTGGCTCGCCGGGCAACCGATGGCTGCGCTGATATGCCGATAGGACTGGGCTTCGCGCTTGGGGCCGGAGGTGGTATCGAAATAGCCGTTGAACAAGGGCGACAAGTCGCCGGCCTCGGAACAACCGAAGATCAACTTCTGTGCCTGGATCGAGCCCGAGGAATACACGTACAGCGCATATCCCTGCCGGTGCCAATCCCGCAGCGCCTGGACCGCATCCGGGTACACATGCCCCTTGAGCTGGCCGGCCGCATACCCCTGCTGCCAGACCATGCCTTGCAAGGCCTTGAGCGGCGTGGCCTTGCGGTCTTCGGCGAGCCAGCCGAGGAGAATCTCGATCAGCCGTTCGACATCCGCCGCCGGCTCACCGCTGTCGAGCCGCACCGCCCCCAGTTGCACCGCCACGTCCGGGCGCTCGGCATGTTGCCGGACAAACTCCGGCAGATGCCTGGCCGCGTAGGGAAACAGCACGTCGAAGACGAAGCTCACTGCACTGGTGGTGCCTTCGATATCCGTGAGGATGGCTTTGATCGGCATGTCGGGTCCTTCTGGGTGGGGTGGCGGGTTCAGTCTTCGAGACGCGGGAAACGCTGGGCGATGTCCTCGCCGGTGAACTGGGCGACCCAGCCTTCGGGGTTGTTGAACAGGCGAATGGCCACGAAGTGCGGCTGCTCACCCATGTCGAACCAGTGCGGGGTGCCGGCCGGAACCGAAATCAGGTCGTTCTTTTCACAAAGCACGGCATAGACATACTCGCCGATGTGCAGGGTGAACAGACCACGGCCGGCGACGAAGAAACGCACTTCGTCCTCGGCATGCCGGTGCTCATCGAGAAACTTGGCGCGCAGTTCGGCCTTCTGTGGGTGATCGCTGTTCAGGCTGACGACATCGACGGTGATGTAGCCGCGCTCGGTCATCAAACGGTCGATCTGCACCTGGTAGGCCGCGATCACGTCTTCCTGGCTGGCACCGGGTTGGATTGGCGCGGCGGCTTGCCAACGGTCGAAGCGTACCCCTTGCTCGGCCAGGGTCGAACTGATGTCGTCGAAGTGGGTCAGGACCTTGTTCGGGAGGTCCGGGGATGAAACGTGGTAAACGGACAGGCTGCTCATGGGACTCTCATTCCTCACTGGGTCAACGTCGGCCCGCTCTAGCGGCCGCTCCGACGCACCGGATAATCAGACAATCAACAGGCTCGTGCACAAACCGCTATTCAGCAAGACCGCAGCGAACGGACTTTCAACTCACATTCAAAGAGAAACTCGAAAGCTTCGATCTGACGCAGGGTGTCACTCATCCGTGCCCCCCAGGTGTAGAGACCGTGCCCGCGGATCAGGTAGCCGACGCAATCGGGATGCGCGTCGAGCCAAGGCTGCACCTTGGCCGCCAACCGCGCAATATCCTGGTCGTTGTCAAAGATCGGCACCCGCACCCGGGACTCATGGGTCGTGACCCCGGAGAAGGCCTTTTGCAGCTCATAGTCTTCGAATTCGATGAACTCACCGGGGGTCATTCGCGACAGCACCGTGGCATTCACCGAATGGGTGTGCAACACCGCGCCAATCTCCGCCCGCCAGGCATAGAGCTGGGTGTGCAGCAGGGTTTCGGCCGAAGGCTTCTTGCCCGGCTCCAGGCTGTTGCCCGCCAGGTCAGTGGCCAGTACATCGTCCGCGCCCAACTGGCCTTTGTGCTTGCCAGACACCGTCAGCAGCACCTGGCTGGCCGACAGGCGGGTCGAATAGTTGCTGCTGGTGGCCGGCGACCAGCCGCGACCATACAGAAAGCGCCCGGCCTCGATGATTTCCAGGCTCAATTGTTCACGGGTCAGGCTCATGGCCGCTCCTCTTGCATGCGTGTGGCAATGATAATGGCCGCGGCCAAGGCCGCGAGGCTGGCGATGCTGAAGGTCCAGGTCGGCCCCAGGCTGCTCCAGCTGTAGCCGGCGTACAACGCGCCCAAGGCTCCGCCGGTACCGGCCAGTGCGGCGTACAACGCCTGCCCCTGGCCTTGCTGGCGCGCGCCGAAGCTACGTTGCACGAAATGGATGGCCGCGGCGTGAAAGCTGGCGAAGGTCGCCGCGTGCAGCACCTGCGCGAATAGCAGCGCCACCAGGTGATCAGCCAATGCGCCCAGCAACAGCCAGCGCACGGCGGCCAGGAGGAAACTCGCCAGTAACACCCGACGGACCGAAAAGCGCGCGAGGATCCGACTCATGGCCAGGAACATCAGCACTTCCGCCACCACCCCCAACGCCCACAACAGACCGATCAGCCCGCGCGTGTAGCCAAGGCTTTCCAGGTGCAGGGTCAGGAAGGTGTAGTACGGACCATGGCTCATCTGCATCAGCGCGACACAGGCATAGAACGCCAGTACCCCGGGGCTGCGCAGCTGGCGCAGGAAGCCTTCGCCGGGCACGCGCGGGTCCTGGCTCGGCGGCTGGGCGTTGGGAACCCAGGCGCTGCTCAGGACGATACCGGTCATGATCAGCACGATCGCCACCGGGTAGATATCCAGGCTCAGCGCCTCGAACAGGCGCCCCAGCGCCACCACCGTGAGGATGAAACCGATGGAGCCCCACAAGCGGATCTGGCTGTAGCGCGCCGCCTGTCCCTGGACCTTCAGATGGGCCAGGGTGATGACCTCGAACTGCGGTAGCACCGCATGCCAGAAGAACGCATGCAGGGCCATGACCAATGCCAGCCAGCCATAGCTTTTGTCAACGAAGATCAGCGAAAACGCGAGCAGGGTGCAGACCGCGCCGAAACGCACGATCGCCAGACGCCGACCGCTGTAGTCGCCCAGCCAGCCCCAGATATTCGGCGCCACGCAGCGCATCAGCATGGGAATCGCCACCAGTTCGCCAATCCGCGCCGGGGCAAACCCCAGATGGTGGAAGTACAGCGCCAGAAACGGCGCCGTCGCTCCCAGCAACGCGAAGTAGAACAGGTAGAAGCTGGACAACCGCCAGTAAGGGAGCGACGCCCCCGGCATTACAGCTGGCCCAGTACCGGGGTGCTGACCCGCACGTCCGCATTCTGCCCGCGGTGGCGCAACAGGTGGTCCATCAACACGATGGCCATCATCGCTTCGGCGATCGGGGTGGCACGGATGCCCACGCAAGGGTCGTGACGGCCCTTGGTGATCACGTCCACCGGGTTACCGTGAATATCGATGGAGCGGCCCGGCGTGGTGATGCTCGAGGTGGGCTTGAGGGCCAGGTGCGCGACAATCGGCTGACCGGAAGAGATCCCGCCGAGAATGCCGCCGGCGTTGTTGCTGAGGAAACCTTCAGGGGTCAGCTCGTCGCGGTGTTCAGTGCCACGCTGGGCCACGCAGGCAAAACCGGCGCCGATCTCGACGCCCTTGACCGCGTTGATGCTCATCAACGCATGGGCCAGTTCGGCATCCAGGCGGTCGAAGATCGGTTCACCGAGGCCAGGCATCACGCCCTCGGCAACCACGGTGATCTTCGCGCCGACCGAATCCTGATCCCGCCGCAGCTGGTCCATATAGGCTTCCAGCTCGGGCACCTTGTCCGGATCGGGGCAGAAGAAAGCGTTCTGCTCCACCGAGTCCCAGGTCTTGAACGGAATTTCGATAGGGCCCAGCTGGCTCATGTAGCCGCGGATGACGATGCCCTGGCTGGCCAGGAACTTCTTCGCAATGGCGCCGGCCGCCACGCGCATGGCGGTTTCCCGGGCGGAGCTGCGACCGCCACCGCGATAATCGCGCTCACCGTATTTGTGGTGGTAGGTGTAGTCGGCGTGGGCTGGGCGGAACAGGTCCTTGATCGCCGAGTAGTCCTTGGACTTCTGGTCAGTGTTACGGATCAGCAGGCCGATGGCGCAGCCGGTGGTGCGGCCTTCGAAAACCCCCGAGAGGATTTCCACCTCATCGGCTTCCTGGCGCTGGGTGGTATGGCGACTGGTGCCCGGCTTGCGCCGGTCGAGATCGCGCTGCAGGTCGTCCAGGGACAGCTCCAGGCCCGGAGGGCAGCCGTCGACAATGGCGACCAACGCCGGGCCATGGCTTTCGCCTGCGGTGGTGACAGTGAACAGCTTGCCGTAAGTATTGCCGGACATGCAGGGCGCTCCGCGAATCGAGTCTAGATCAAGCGTGCCAGTATACGCGGGCTATCCCCGTAGTTCATCCTCGAACCTTATCCTCGGTTGCGAGTCGAACCGACACTCTGTAAATGATGGCGTGATGATGCTGCGATTGATTCTGCTGGCCCTGACCCTGTTCACCGGTTTTGCCCAAGCCTCCGTGCTGCTACAACAACCGATCACCCTGGACACCGGCAGCGGCGAGCTGTTCGGCTCATTGCTGCTGCCCCGCTCGGACGCACCGGTGCCGGTGGTACTGATCGTCGCCGGCTCCGGGCCCACCGACCGCGATGGCAACAACCCCGACGGCGGTCGCACCGACAGCCTCAAGCGCCTGGCCTGGGTGCTGGCCAGTCACAATATCGCCAGCGTGCGCTTCGACAAGCGCGGCGTGGCCGCCAGCATGGCCGCCGCCCCCGACGAGCGCACCCTGAGCATCGAAGGCTATACGGCGGATGTCGTGGCCTGGGGCGAAAAACTCAAGGCCGACCGGCGATTCGGCCCGCTGATCCTGCTCGGCCACAGCGAGGGCGCGCTGATCGCCACCCTGGCGGCCGCCAAGCTGGACGCCGCAGCATTGATCAGTGTCGCCGGCAGCGGCCGTCCGGTAGACCGCGTGGTACGCCAGCAACTGGCCAATAACCTGCCGCCAAGCTTGATGCTACGGGCCAATAAACTGCTCGACAGCCTGAAGGCCGGGCACCTGGACAACAATATCCCGGCGCCGCTGATGCCGATTTTCCGCCCCAGCGTCCAGCCTTACCTGATCAGCCTGTTTCGCCAGGACCCGGCGGCAGCCTTCGCCCACCTGAAGATCCCCGCGCTGATCGTCCAGGGCCGCAACGACATCCAGGTCGGCGTCGGCGACGCGCAGGCGCTGAAGGCCGCCAAGCCGGACGCGCAGCTGGTGCTGATTGGCGGCATGAACCACGTGCTGCGCATTGTCCCCGACGACCTCAAGAGCCAGCTGGCCTCCTACAAGGACCCGCAACTGCCCCTGGCCGCAGAGCTGGGCAGCCAGATCCTGGCCTTTATCGACGGGCTGACGCGCCACTGACACCCGCCCCTGCCGGGTCGGCCGATGGCTCGCACCTACAGTCCTGTCGAAAACGGCCGATAAGCCATTGCCGGTACCGATATTGTGACCGGCAAGCTGGATACGGACAGGATCTTGCCGAATGACTGAGCCCAAAGCCTCAACCGAAAACACCGCCGAAGCCGCCGAGACCCCGCCAGTGGAACTGCCATGGGCAGACGTCCAGGCCGAGCACTTCAAGTTGCTGCGCCTGGCGCCCCTGCCCACCGAGCGCAGCACCGGTGCGCGCCCACTGCGTTTTGTCCAGTTCGGCTACGCCGAGCGCCATAGCAAGGAACGCAGCCTGCTACGCCTGGAGATCCAGCTGCCGGGACAACGGGTGCGCAAGGAACAGAACCACTTGGACATGTGGGTCGACCACAGCACCAAGCGCGTACATTTCGGGCCGGAAAGCGGCTTGCAGGTCGAACCCGCGAATCGCGGTATCGGACGTTTCCTGGCCGCCCAGGCGGCGATCTGGGCACAGAAGAAGGGGGCACACTACGTTGTCGATGGCGCCACCTTGCAAAACAAGGACGCTTTGAATGAAGACACCCGCCTGCGCCGCGATCACTTCCTGAAAGTCCAGGGTTACGAAGTGCTGTATGCCGATGCCCCCCTGCACCTCAAGGGCAGCGTCAAGGACGTGCAGGTCGGCGAACTGCGCATTCAATGGAACACCGAAAAGCTGCAATTCGTCGAAATACTGGAAGCGGCGCAGATGCTGCAAACCGCCGAGCAGAACCTGCTGGAACAGGAAGTGAAACTGCGCCAACAGGAAGAGCGCGTCAGCAAGTTCAAGCGCGAAGACACCGGCCTGCGCTTCACCATCACCTGCCTGGTGGCCTTTGCGATGTTCCAGGCCGGCCTGCTGATCTGGATCGCGACCCGTCACTGACAAGCCCCGTGGCGCCCACCCAAGGGCGCCAGGGTCAGGCAGACAGCGAACGCCTCACCCCCGGTGCAGCTTGCTCATCAGCTCCGCTTCGGCCTGGGTCAGGCCGCAGGACTGCGTCAGTTCATCGACGCTCGCGCCCATCCCCACCAACCGCGCCGCCTGGGCGAAAGACAGGCTCGACGGATCACGCTGCTCCAACTGGGCAAGCTTTTCCGGCAAGGGTGCGACGACGGCCCGCAGCTCGTGCAGGTCCTCGCCCATGCGCACGGTGCCGTTCTGGAAGTTATCCACCCGCCGCGCCAGTTCCTTGATGCGCTGGTCCCGCAGCGCATCGCCTTCGGCCTGCTGCGCGGCAATCAACCGCTGGTTGCGCGCGTAGAGCACAAACATCCCGACGGTCCCGACCCACAACAGGGCCAGGAGAATAACGGCGACCTCAAGAATCAATCAGATGCTCTCCAGCTCGGACCATTCTTCTTCGCTCATCATCTTGTCCAGCTCAACCAGAATCAGCAGTTCGTTGTTCTTGTTGCACACGCCCTGGATGAACTTGGCCGATTCGTCGTTGCCCACGTTCGGTGCGGTTTCGACTTCCGACTGGCGCAGATAGACCACTTCCGCCACGCTGTCGACCATGATGCCGACCACTTGCTTGTCGGCCTCGATGATCACGATCCGGGTGTTGTCGTTCACTTCGGTCGGCATCAAGCCGAAACGCTGGCGGGTGTCGATCACGGTGACGACGTTGCCGCGCAGGTTGATGATCCCCAGCACGTAGCTCGGGGCACCCGGTACCGGGGCGATCTCGGTGTAGCGCAGGACTTCCTGGACGCGCATCACGTTGATCCCATAGGACTCGTTATCCAGCTTGAAGGTTACCCATTGCAGGATCGGATCTTCGGAACTCTGTGCGGACGACGACTTATTCATACCCCTGACCCTCAATGACCGTTGATACGGTGTGTGCTCTGGCGAACCTCGCGGGGGGACCGCGAGGCCGCCGTTATTTGTTCGTTGGTTTGCTGGCTGATTTATTCGTTTGCAGGTGTTTCACCGCTCCGCTGGCGATCAGTTCGGCCAGTTCGGAGACGTCGAGCAATGCACACATGTGTTCGATGACCGTGCCCGCCAGCCACGGCCGCTGCCCACGATGGGTACGCCATTTGATTTCGTTGGGGTCCAGGCGCAAGGAGCGGCTGACCTGATGCACCGCCAGCCCCCATTCGTAGCCCTGGACCGAGATCACATATTGCAGCCCCTGGCGGAAGTCGTCGCGATAGCGGTCCGGCATCACCCAACGTGCGGTATCCAGCACTTTCAGGTTGCCGGCCTGGCTCGGCAGGATCCCGAGGAACCATTCCGGTTGACCGAACAGCGGCGTCAGCTCGTGCCCCGCCAGCGAATAGATCGAACCCAGGCACACCAGCGGCACCGCCAGGGTCAGCCCGGCCACGTCGAACAGCAGGCACTCGAAAGGCTCGGCCGCCCAATGCGGACGCTCGTCGCCCTGCACCGGCGGCGGCGGGATATTCGCGGCGGGCGGCAGATGCACCTCGACCACCGGTTCCACCACCACAGGGGCGACCGGCACCACCTGCGGTATCACCACCGGCACTTCCAGCACCCGCGGGGCCGGGGCCGGAGCTGGCGCCGTCACCACTGCTGCGGCGGCCAGGGCCGCCGCCAAGGCATCGCGGGCCTGTTCTTCGAGCACGGCGGCCTGGAACTCGTCCAGTTCGCTGACCGGGCTCGGTTCCACCGGCACCGATACCGGCACCTCGACAGTGGCGGCGATTTCCACCGGCAACTCTTCGGTCGCCTCCTGCAACAGTGCATCCAGGTAGGATTGCAGCGCCACTTGCGGCCGTGTGGTGATTTCGACAGGACGGATCATGTGTATGCCCATGGAGATGTCCCGTTACAGTAACCTGTAAAGGGTATCGGCTGGACAGGCAGGTGACTTGAGGACTGGGTCACGTCAGGCCACCTGCGGAATGAGTTGCTGGGTCAGCAAGTGCTTGAGCAGGGCTCGATAGGCCAGCACGCCACGGCTCTTGCCGTCGAACTGCGACGGTGTCACACCGGCGCGGCTGGCATCGCGCAGGCGCGTGTCGACCGGAATATAGCCTTCCCAGATGGTCTCCGGGAACTTGTCGCGCAAGACCCGCAAGGTGCCCATGGAGGCCTGGGTCCGGCGGTCGAACAGGGTCGGCACGATGGTGTAGGGCAAGGCCTGCTTGCGCGAACGGTTGATCATCGCCAGGGTGTTGACCATCCGCTCCAGGCCCTTGACCGCCAGGTGCTCGGTCTGCACCGGCACCACCAACTGCTGGCTCGCCGCCAGGGCATTGACCATCAACACGCCGAGCAATGGCGGGCTGTCGATCACCGCGTAATCGAAGTCCTGCCACAACTGCGCCAAGCTCTTGGCGATCACCAGGCCCAGGCCGCTCTGGCCCGGCGAAAGGCGCTCGAGGGTCGCCAGGGCGGTACTCGACGGCAGCAGGGAAATCCGTTCGTCGCTGGTGGACAACAGCAATTGGCCGGGCAAGCCCGTGGGCACCGTGCCCCGATGCTGGAACAGGTCAAAATTGCTGTGTTCCAGGGTATCGGGGTCATAACCGAAATAGCTGGTCATCGAGCCGTGGGGGTCGAGGTCGACCACGACCACGCGCTTGCCCGCCTCGGCCAGCAATCCGGCTAAAGCGATGGAGGAAGTGGTCTTACCGACGCCACCCTTTTGATTGGCTACTGCCCAGACTCTCATTCAGTGTATTCCTCCCGACCGGCATCAAGCCGGCCGAGAAATAGCGCCAAGTTATAGAGCAGGTGCCGGAGATTTGACGGCGTTCTCGCGTACCGCTTGCTTTATCGCTGGCGGTGCAGTTTGTGTGCCAGCACGCTTCAAGGCCGCGTCCGGTTTTGCATTGGCGGTGCCAGTCCCCGTCAGGCTGCGACGCACGTCGAGGTTACGCGACACCACCAGCACCACCCGCCGGTTGCGCGCCCGGCCTTCGGCGGTGGCATTGTTGGCCACCGGCTGGAACTCGCCATAACCCACCGAGGCCAGGCGACCGGGGTTGACCCCATCCATGGCCATCATCCGTACGATACTCGCCGAGCGGGCCGAGGACAGCTCCCAGTTGGTGGGGTATTGCGCGGTACGAATCGGTTGGTCGTCGGTAAAGCCTTCGACATGGATCGGGTTGTCGAAGGGTTTGAGGATCTTCGCCACCTTGTCGATGATGTTGAACGCCATGTCGCTGGGCATCGCATCACCGCTGCCGAACAGCAGGCTGGAGTTGAGTTCGATCTCGACCCACAGTTCGTTGCCACGCACGGTCATCTGGTTGGAGCTGATCAAGTCGCCGAACGCCGCGCTGATATCGTCGGCGATGCTCTTCAGCGGATCCTTGGCGCCCTGGCCGAAGGCCGCGTCGGTCTGTTCGCTGTCCTTGATCAACGGGTCGGCCGGCTTGACCGTCACCGGGCGTTCGTCACCGATGGGAATCGGCTTGAGGCTGCGATCGACGTCGCTGAACACCCCGACCAGCGCCTGGGAGATCACCTTGTACTTGCCTTCATTGATCGAGGAAATCGAGTACATGACCACGAAAAAGGCGAACAGCAGCGTGATGAAGTCGGCGTAGGAAACCAGCCAGCGCTCGTGATTCACATGCTCTTCGTGTTGGCGACGTCTGGCCATGTCTACTCCATCAGTCCATGAAGCCTTGCAGCTTCAATTCAATGGAGCGCGGGTTCTCCCCCTCGGCAATCGACAGGATGCCTTCGAGGAGCATTTCCCGGTAACGTGACTGGCGCAAGGCAATCGACTTGAGCTTGCTCGCCACCGGCAGCA
Source organism: Pseudomonas sp. GW821-FHT04D07 (assembly GCF_059420225.1). Taxonomy (NCBI): domain Bacteria; kingdom Pseudomonadati; phylum Pseudomonadota; class Gammaproteobacteria; order Pseudomonadales; family Pseudomonadaceae; genus Pseudomonas; species Pseudomonas sp. GW821-FHT04D07. Next base: position 654,963 of record NZ_JBWKTH010000001.1, on the reverse strand, counting down.
GCACCAGGTTGGCACTGGCCACGCCGTAGATGGTGGCGACGAAGGCCACGGCAATGCCGCTCCCCAGTTGCGAGGGGTCGCCGAGGTTACCCATCACGTGAATCAGGCCCATCACCGCACCGATGATGCCGATGGTCGGCGCATAGCCGCCCATGCTTTCGAAGACCTTGGCGGCCTCGATATCACGGCTTTCCTGGGTGTAGAAATCCACCTCCAGAATGCTGCGAATGGCTTCCGGCTCGGCGCCATCGACCAGCAGTTGCAGGCCTTTGCGCGAGTAGGTGTCGGGCTCGGCCTCGGCGACGCCTTCCAGGCCCAGCAGGCCCTCCTTGCGCGCCGTCAGGCTCCAGTTGACCACCCGCTCGACGCCGGCGGGCAGGTCGATGCGCGGCGGAAAGAGGATCCAGGCGAGAATCTGCATGGCACGCTTGAATGCACTCATCGGCGATTGCAGCAAGGCCGCGCCGATGGTCCCACCCAGCACGATCAAGGCCGCCGGACCGTTGGCCAGGGCCCCAAGGTGACCCCCTTCGAGGAAATTGCCACCAATGATGGCGACAAACGCCAGGATAATCCCGATAAGGCTCAACACATCCATCAGAGGCAGGCCTCGACCAGATGCTTGCCGATTTCATCCAGACTGTAGACCGCATCGGCCAGCTCAGCTTTGACGATGGCCATGGGCATGCCGTAGATCACGCAACTGGCTTCGTCCTGGGCCCAGATCGCACTGCCACCCTGCTTGAGCAGACGCGCACCTTCGCGGCCGTCGGCGCCCATGCCGGTGAGCACCACCGCCAGAACTTTGTCGCCATAGGACTTGGCCGCGGAACCGAAGGTGATATCCACACAGGGCTTGTAGTTCAGACGCTCATCACCCGGCAGGATTTTCACCGCGCCGCGCCCGTCGATCATCATCTGCTTGCCACCTGGCGCGAGCAAGGCCAGGCCGGGACGCAGGATGTCACCATCCTCGGCTTCCTTGACATTGATCTGGCAGAGCTTGTCCAGACGTTCGGCAAAGGCCTTGGTGAAGGCCGCCGGCATGTGCTGGATCAACACGATGGGCGCCGGGAAGCTGGCCGGCAACTGGGTCAGGACCCGTTGCAAGGCCACCGGACCACCGGTGGACGTACCGATGGCGACCAGCTTGTAGGCTTTGCGCTTCGGTGCCCCGGAAGTCGATACCGAAGCCTGTGTCGGGGCCGGGGCCGGGGCCGGGGCACGACTGGCCACCGGGGTGGTCCGCACGGGCGCCGGAGCCGGGCTGCCATAGCTGCCGGACGCCGGTGTCGGCGTAACGGCCGGAGACGGCGCGGCGGCGGGAACACTGCTGAAGCGACGGTTACTGCGCGAGATGCTGTGAACCTTCTCGCACAACAGTTGCTTGACCTTCTCGGGATTGCGCGAGATGTCTTCGAAATTCTTCGGCAGGAAATCCACGGCCCCGGCGTCCAGCGCATCGAGGGTCACTCGGGCGCCTTCGTGGGTCAGGGACGAGAACATCAATACCGGAGTCGGGCAGCGCTGCATGATATGCCGCACCGCCGTGATGCCGTCCATCATCGGCATCTCGTAGTCCATGGTGATCACGTCCGGCTTGAGGGCCAGGGCCTGATCGATGGCTTCTTTACCGTTGGTCGCCGTACCGACGACCTGGATGCTCGGATCCGCCGAAAGGATTTCCGAGACGCGGCGGCGGAAAAACCCCGAATCATCCACCACCAGGACCTTGACTACCATAAACACTCCGTTAGGCACGGCGGCGGACTTAAGCGCCGCCGCCGGTCCAGAATCAAATACGCCGTGCGGCGTAACGCTTGAGCATGCTCGGCACGTCGAGAATCAAGGCAATGCGACCGTCACCGGTAATGGTGGCGCCCGACATACCCGGAGTCCCCTGCAGCATCTTGCCCAGCGGTTTGATGACCACTTCTTCCTGGCCGACCAACTGATCGACGACGAAGCCGATCCGCTGGGTGCCCACTGAAAGGATCACCACATGGCCTTCGCGCTGCTCTTCGTGAGCGGCCGAGCTGACCAGCCAGCGCTTGAGGTAGAACAGCGGCAGGGCCTTGTCGCGGACAATCACCACTTCCTGGCCGTCGACCACGTTGGTGCGCGACAGGTCGAGGTGGAAGATCTCGTTGACGTTGACCAGCGGGAAGGCAAAGGCCTGGTTGCCGAGCATGACCATCAGGGTCGGCATGATCGCCAGGGTCAACGGGACCTTGATGACGATCTTCGAGCCCTTGCCCTTGGTCGAGTAGATGTTGATGGTGCCGTTGAGCTGGGCGATCTTGGTTTTCACCACATCCATGCCCACGCCACGCCCGGACACGTCGGAAATCTCGGTCTTGGTCGAGAAACCCGGGGCAAAGATCAGGTTGAAGCAGTCGGTCTCGCTCAGGCGATCGGCCGCATCCTTGTCCATCAGGCCCTTCTTCACCGCGATGCTGCGCAGCACGTCGGCGTCCATGCCCTTGCCGTCATCGGAGATCGACAGCAGGATGTGGTCGCCTTCCTGCTCGGCGGAGAGGATCACCCGACCGCTGCGGGACTTGCCCATGGCCTCGCGGTCGGCCGGTTCTTCGATACCGTGGTCGACCGAGTTGCGCACCAAGTGGACCAGCGGGTCGGCCAGGGCCTCCACCAGGTTCTTGTCGAGGTCGGTCTCTTCGCCCACCAGTTCCAGGTTGATCTCTTTCTTCAACTGCCGGGCCAGGTCGCGAACCAGGCGCGGGAAGCGGCCGAAAACTTTCTTGATCGGCTGCATGCGGGTTTTCATCACCGCGGTCTGCAGGTCGGCGGTCACCACGTCGAGGTTGGACACGGCCTTGGACATGGCCTCATCGCCACTGTTCAAGCCCAGGCGCACCAGGCGGTTACGCACCAGCACCAGTTCGCCGACCATGTTCATGATCTCGTCCAGGCGCGCGGTATCGACCCGCACGGTGGTTTCCGCTTCGCTGGCGGCCGGCTTGTCACCAGCGGCGGCGGCAGGTGCCGGCGCGCGGGCCGGAGCCGGTGCCGGTGCCGGCGCGGCCTTGGCCGGGGCTGGCGTCGCCGCTGCCGGAGCAGGTGCCTTGGCGGCAGGCGCGGCAGCAGCGGCCGGTTTGGCCGCCACCGGCGTAGCCACCGCCGTGGTCGCGGCCACTTCGGTGAATTTGCCCTTGCCATGCAACTCGTCGAGCAGCGATTCGAATTCCTGGTCGGTGATCAGGTCACCGCTGGCGGCGCCTGTACTTTCAGCCGCCTGGGCCGAAGCCGCGGTGGTATCGAGCGCTTCGACCTTGAACGACCCCTTGCCATGCAACTGGTCCAGCAAAGCTTCGAATTCGTCGTCGGTAATATCGGTACTTTCCGGCGCACCGCTGGCGGCAGCTGGGGCTGCCGGCGAAGTCGGTGCCGCGACCGCATCCGGGGCGAACTGGCCCTTGCCGTGCAACTGGTCGAGCAGCGATTCGAACTCGGCATCAGTGATTTCATCGCCGCCAGCCTCGCCCGGCGCCGCACCCACGGCCATGGCTTTTGGTGCCTCGGCTGCGGCCTTGACGCTGTTCAGGGAGTCGAGCAGCAATTCGAATTCATTGTCGGTGATGTCACCAGACTCGCTTTCAGCGACCGCTTCAGGCACCACGGCCTCGGCCACCGGCGCGGCCACGACTTCGGCAGCCGCCGGTTCCGCCAGACGCGCCAAGGCCGCCAGCAGTTCCGGGGTTGCCGCAGTGATCGGGCCACGTTCGCGCACTTCGCTGAACATGCCGTTCACCGCATCCAGCGCTTCCAGGACCACGTCCATCAGCTCCGAGTCGACACGTCGCTCACCCTTGCGCAGGATGTCGAACACGTTCTCGGCGATGTGACAGCACTCCACCAGCTCGTTGAGCTGGAGGAAGCCGGCGCCCCCTTTTACAGTGTGAAAACCGCGAAAGATTGCATTGAGCAGGTCCGCATCATCAGGCCGGCTTTCCAGCTCGACCAGTTGTTCGGACAGTTGCTCCAGAATCTCGCCGGCCTCAACCAGAAAATCCTGAAGGATCTCTTCATCGGCGCCGAAGCTCATGTGTTTGGGTGCTCCTAGAATCCAAGACTGGAAAGCAAATCGTCGACATCGTCCTGACCGGACATAACGTCTTCACGTTTATCGGCATGAATCTGCGGACCTACACCCTTGGCCAACTCATTTTGCGGATCTTTTTCGGCAAGGATGGCATCGTGATCATGCTCGATACCGGCAAAACGGTCGACCTGGCTGGCCATCAGCACCAGTTTGAGCAGGTTGCTTTCCACTTCGGTGACCATTTGGGTCACGCGCTTGATCACCTGACCGGTAAGGTCCTGGTAATCCTGGGCCAGCAGAATATCGTTCAGCTCGCTCGACACCGCGCGGGTTTCCTGCTCGCTGCGGGACAGGAACGTCTCGACCCGCCGCGCCAACTCGCGAAACTCCTGGGCACCGACTTCGCGCCGCATGAAACGGCTCCAGTCAGCGCCCAAGGCCTTGGCCTCCACGTTCAGGCCAGTGACCCTCGGGGTCGCACTCTCCACCAGGTCCATGGTGCGGTTGGCCGCGGCTTCCGTCAGCCTGACCACATAGGACAGGCGCTCGGTGGCGTCGGTGATCTGCGAGACTTCCTCGGCCTGCGGCATATGCGGGTCGATCTGGAAGTTGACAATAGCGCTGTGCAATTCGCGGGTGAGCTTGCCGACTTCCAGGTACAGGCCACGGTCACGGGTCTGATTCAGCTCATGGATCATTTGCACCGCGTCGCCAAATCGACCTTTTTCAAGGCTGTCGACCAGTTCGCGGGCATGTTTTTTCAGGGTTAGTTCAAAATCACCCAGTGAAGATTCGTTGTGCTCCATAGCGCCCCCGTGGTGGACTTCATCAGCCGATGCGTTCGAAGATTTTCTCGATCTTCTCTTTCAACGCCTGGGCCGTGAATGGTTTGACCACATAGCCGTTTACACCGGCCTGGGCAGCTTCGATGATCTGCTCGCGCTTGGCTTCGGCCGTGACCATCAACACCGGCAGGTGCTTGAGCTTTTCATCGGCACGCACGTGGCGCAGCAGATCGATGCCGGTCATGCCGGGCATGTTCCAGTCAGTGACCAGAAAGTCGATGCTACCGCTGTTGAGGACGGGAATCGCGGTAGTACCGTCGTCCGCCTCAACCGTGTTGGTGAACCCGAGGTCACGCAACAGGTTCTTGATGATCCGCCGCATCGTTGAAAAATCGTCAACGATGAGGATTTTCATGTTCTTGTCCAATTCGACCTCCAAGCAGTCTTAAACGCGTTCAGCACCTGGACGCGCTGTTCAATCAATTCGGCACAGCACTCAACGACTGCATGGAAACCTCATCCGGCCGAGTCTCCCACAGGGCGTCAAACGCCATGTCGGTCTCGTTCGCAGTGTTCCCGCACTGCCTTCAACGCGCTCGCCACTCCCCCAAACGCCCCCGCAAGCGGGCCGCGCACTGGCTGTGTAACTGGCTGACTCGCGATTCGCTGACCCCCAGCACCTCACCAATTTCCTTGAGGTTCAGCTCTTCGTCGTAGTACAGCGCCAACACCAGTCGCTCACGCTCCGGCAAATTGGCAATCGCATCCGCCAGCGCCGCCTGGAAGCGTTCATCTTCCAGATCGCGCGACGGTTCGAGATGAGCACTCGCGCCGTCCTCGTGCAGCCCTTCATGTTCGCCGTCCTGCAACAGGTCGTCGAAACTGAACAGGCGACTGCCCAAGGTATCGTTCAAAATCCCGTAATAATCGTCGAGACTCAATTGGAGTTCGGCTGCAACCTCGTGATCTTTAGCGTCACGGCCGGTTTTTGCTTCAATTGCACGAATTGCGTCACTGACCATGCGTGTATTGCGGTGCACCGAACGCGGTGCCCAGTCACCCTTGCGCACTTCATCAAGCATCGCGCCGCGGATACGGATGCCGGCATAGGTCTCGAAACTGGCACCTTTGCTCGCGTCGTACTTGGTCGAGACCTCCAGCAGACCGATCATCCCGGCCTGGATCAGATCCTCGACCTGAACGCTGGCCGGCAGTCGCGCCAGCAGGTGATAGGCAATACGTTTGACCAAAGGTGCGTAACGCTCGATCAGTTCATACTGGCTGTCACGTGACGACTTGGAATACATGCGATAGCCACTGGCAGTCATAGAACCGGTCCCGCACTCGTTTGATGCACCAGACGCTCGACGAAAAACTCCAGGTGCCCCCGAGGATTGGCAGGGAGCGGCCAGGTGTCGACCTTCTGCGCGATTGCCTTGAACGCCAAGGCGCATTTCGAACGGGGAAATGCCTCATAGACCGCGCGCTGCTTTTGCACGGCCTTGCGGACACACTCGTCATAAGGAACGGCGCCGACGTATTGTAGGGCCACATCCAGGAAACGATCCGTGACCTTGGTCAACTTGGCGAACAGGTTGCGGCCTTCCTGCGGGCTCTGGGCCATGTTGGCCAGTACGCGGAAGCGGTTCATGCCGTAGTCGCGGTTGAGCAGTTTGATCAAGGCGTAGGCGTCGGTGATCGAGGTCGGCTCGTCGCAGACCACCAGCAACACTTCCTGGGCCGCGCGGACGAAGCTGACCACCGACTCGCCAATACCCGCGGCCGTGTCGATCACCAGCACATCGAGGTTGTCGCCGATATCGCTGAATGCCTGGATCAGGCCGGCATGCTGCGCCGGGCTCAGGTGCACCATGCTCTGGGTCCCCGAGGCCGCCGGCACGATGCGAATCCCGCCCGGACCTTGCAACAGTACGTCGCGCAGTTCGCAGCGGCCCTCGACCACGTCGGCCAGGGTGCGTTTGGGGGTCAGGCCGAGCAGGACGTCGACATTCGCCAGCCCCAGATCCGCATCCAGCAGCATGACGCGCCGGCCAAGCTCAGCCAGCGCCAGGGACAAATTCACTGACACGTTGGTCTTCCCGACGCCACCTTTGCCGCCGGTCACCGCGATCACCTGTACGGGATGCATGCTGCCCATGTTCTCTTCTTACCTTGTCTTGCTTAGACGGAAGGCCACATAAGTGGCTGCGCGTTCACTTGTCGGAACAATGCGTGGCAGACCATCGATGTAGGTAATTTGCAACGTCTGAATACTCATCTCAGCCCACCCGCTTCGACGGGCTGTGGTAGATATCAGCGAACATATCGGCCATGGCTTCCTCGCTGGGTTCTTCCTGCATTTGCACACTGACCGCCCTGGACACCAGTTGATGCCGGCGTGGCAGGTGCAGATCATCCGGAATACGCGGCCCGTCGGTCAGATAGGCCACGGGCAGTTCGTGACTGATAGCCAGGCTCAGCACTTCGCCGAGGCTCGCCGTTTCATCCAGTTTAGTCAGGATGCAACCGGCCAGCCCGCAGCGTTTATAGCTGTGGTAGGCGGCCGTCAGCACCTGTTTCTGGCTGGTGGTAGCCAGGACCAGATAATTCTTCGCCTTGATCCCGCGTCCGGCCAGGCTTTCCAGTTGCATGCGCAACGCCGGGTCGCTGGCCTGCAGGCCGGCGGTATCGATCAGCACCACGCGTTTGCGCAGCAGCGGATCGAGGGCCTGGGCCAGGGACTGGCCCGGGTCGACATGGGTCACCGAGACATTGAGGATCCGCCCCAGGGTCTTGAGCTGCTCCTGGGCGCCGATGCGGAAGCTGTCCATGCTCACCAGCGCGATGTTCTGCGCGCCGTACTTGAGCACGTAGCGCGCCGCCAGCTTGGCCAGCGTGGTGGTCTTGCCCATGCCGGCAGGACCGACCATGGCAATCACACCGCCCTCTTCCAGTGGCTCGATCTCGGGTGTGACAATCATCCGCGCCAGGTGCGCCAGCAGCATGCGCCAGGCCTGGCGTGGCTCGTCGATCCCGGTAACCAGTTCCAGCAGGTCGCGCGACAGCGGCCCGGACAGGCCGATGCGCTGCAGACGGCGCCAGAGGTTGGCCTGCTGCGGCTGACGGCCTTGCAACTGGTTCCAGGCCAGGGAGCCCAGCTGGACTTCCAGCAGCTCACGCAGGCCGTTGAGTTCCGAACGCATCGAGTCGAACACCCGCTGGTCCACCGCCGGGGCGTGCACCACAGGCGCTGGCGCCGGGCGCCGCGGCTCGTCGAAAGTCGGTTCGATCAGCGGCTCGGCGGCGGTCAGCGGCAGGCCGGCGAACAGTTGGCGATTGGTTGCGTTGTCGGTATCGCCGTCACTGCGCAAGCTCAGTTCGGCCTGGGCGGTGACGATACGCGACTGGGTCTTGCGCAGCTCGTCTTCGAGCTCCATGTTCGGCACCCGCGGCGACAGCGCCGAGAGCTTGTAGTCCAGGGCAGCCGTCAGCTCGACACCGCCCGCAATCCGGCGGTTGCCGATAATGGCCGCGTCCGAGCCCAGCTCATCACGCACGAGCTTCATGGCCTGACGCATATCGGCGGCGAAAAAACGCTTAACTTGCATAACCCACTACCTCAGCCGTTGGGCCCTACTGTCGCAACGATGGTCACTTGCTTGTTGTCCGGAATTTCCTGGTAGGCCAAGACATGCAAACTTGGCACCGCCAGTCGTCCAAACCGCGAAAGCATCGCGCGAACCGGTCCAGCTACCAGCAGGATCACCGGCTGCCCTTGCATTTCCTGGCGCTGGGCGGCGTCGATCAGCGAACGCTGGAGTTTCTCGGCCATGCTCGGTTCCAGAAGAACGCCTTCTTCCGAGCCTTGTCCGGCCTTCTGCAGACTATTGAGCAATATCTGTTCCAACCTGGGCTCCAAGGTGATCACAGGCAGCTCGGACTCAAGCCCCACAATGCTTTGGACGATTGCACGGGACAATCCGACGCGAACCGCGGCAACCATAGCGGCAGTATCTTGACTCTTGGAGGCATTGTTGGCGATCGCTTCGGCAATGCTGCGGATGTCGCGGACCGGCACGTGTTCGGCGAGCAAGGCCTGCAGCACCTTGAGCAGATGCGACAGGGAAATGATCCCCGGCACCAGCTCTTCGGCCAGCTTCGGCGAGCCCTTGGCCAGCAATTGCATGAGTTGCTGGACTTCCTCGTGGCCGATCAGCTCGCTGGAGTGCTTGTAGAGGATCTGGTTGAGGTGCGTCGCCACCACGGTGCTGGCGTCGACCACGGTGTACCCCAGGGACTGCGCCTGGGAACGCTGACTGACCTCGATCCAGACCGCCTCCAGACCAAAGGCCGGGTCCTTGGCGGTAATCCCGTTGAGCGGGCCGTAGACCTGGCCCGGATTGATCGCCAGCTCGCGATCCGGGTAAATCTCGGCCTCAGCCAGGGTCACCCCCATCAGGGTCAGGCGGTAGGCACTGGGTGCCAGGTCAAGGTTGTCACGAATATGCACAGTGGGCATCAGAAAGCCCAGGTCCTGGGAGAGCTTCTTGCGCACCCCCTTGATCCGCGCCAGCAATTGCCCGCCCTGGTTGCGGTCCACCAGTGGAATCAGGCGATAACCGACTTCCAGGCCGATCATGTCGATGGGACTGACGTCGTCCCAGCCCAGCTCCTTGGTTTCCATGGTCCGTGCCGGCGATGGCAGCAGGTCCTGCTGGCGCTGGACTTCGGCCAGGGCCTGGACCTTGGCGACATTCTGTTTTTTCCAGAGCATATAAGCCATGCCGCCGGCCACGGCCGCCAGGCTGATAAAGGAAAAGTGCGGCATGCCCGGCACCAGGCCCATCACCGCCATCAGGCCGGCGGCGACAGCGAGGGCCTTGGGCGAGGCGAACATCTGCCGGCTGATCTGCTTGCCCATGTCTTCCGAACCGGAAGCCCGGGTCACCATGATCGCCGCGGCTGTGGATAACAACAGTGATGGCAATTGCGCCACCAAACCGTCACCAATGGTCAGCAAGGCGTAGACCTTGCCGGCGTCGGCAAAGCTCATATGGTGCTGGAAGATCCCGACCGCCATGCCGCCGATCAGGTTGATGAACAGAATCAGCAGGCCGGCGACGGCGTCACCGCGGACGAATTTGCTGGCACCGTCCATCGAGCCGTAGAACTCGGCTTCCTGAGCGACTTCCAGACGCCGCAGCTTGGCCTGTGGCTGATCGATCAGGCCGGCGTTGAGGTCGGCGTCGATCGCCATCTGCTTGCCGGGCATCGCATCGAGGGTGAAACGCGCGCTCACCTCGGAAATCCGTCCGGCACCCTTGGTGACCACGACAAAGTTGATGATCATCAAGATCGCGAAGACGACGATACCGACCACGTAGTTGCCGCCGATCACCACCTCACCGAAGGCCTGGATCACCTTACCGGCCGCGGCGTGGCCTTCCTGGCCGTGGAGCATGACCACCCGGGTCGAGGCCACGTTCAATGCCAGACGCAACAGCGTGGCGATCAGCAGGATGGTCGGGAACACCGCAAAGTCCAGCGGCCGCAGGGCATAGACGCAGACCAGCAGGACCACGATCGACAAGGCGATGTTGAAGGTGAAGAACACATCCAGCAGGAACGCCGGCACTGGCAACATCATCATCGCCAGCATGACCAACAGCAGCACCGGCACACCCAGGTTGCCCCGGCCGAGGCTGCTCAGGTTGCTGCGCGCCGAGTTGAGAAGTTGAGAGCGATCCACCGGTATTCCTCGTCACCTTGAAGCAAACTTTTGACGCCACGGGCGCCATAGGCCTGCCTCTGCAAGAAGCCTTCCAACTCTGTCGACGAGGTTTAAATGGATAGGTGATGGCGCACGCAAAAGTCGTATTTATACCGAGTAGCGCCAAAGGAGCACTGATCAGGTATCGCGGCGCAGATCCGGCGGAATCGGCAGGTCGCCCTTCAGAGGATCGGGGCGCTTGCCCTTGCCGGCGCGGTACTGGCGGATCTGGAAGACGTACGCCAGCACCTGCGCCACTGCCAGGTACAGGCCCGCCGGAATCTCCTGATCCAACTCGGTGGAGTAGTAGATCGATCGCGCCAGGGCCGGCGACTCCAGCAGCATGATCTCGTGTTCGACGGCGATCTCGCGAATTTTCAAAGCCAGGAAGTCGCTACCCTTGGCCAGCAACACCGGCGCCCCGCCCTTCTCCGCGTCGTATTTGAGCGCTACGGCATAGTGGGTCGGGTTGGTGATCACCACATCCGCCTCGGGAATCGCCGCCATCATCCGCCGCTGCGACATTTCGCGCTGCAACTGGCGAATCCGCTGCTTGACCTCCGGCCGCCCTTCCTGGTCCTTGTGCTCGTCGCGCACTTCCTGCTTGGTCATCAGCAGCCGCTGGTGCGCTTCGTAGAGCTGCACCGGCACATCCACCGCAGCAATGATCAACAACCCCAGGGACATCCACAAGGTGCTCCAGCCCACCACCTGCAGGCTGTGAATGATCGCCAACTCCAGCGGTTCATGGGCAATGCGCACCAGATCGTCGATATCCGAAGACAGCACCGACAGGCCGACGAACAGGACGATGACAAATTTTCCGATGGCCTTGAGCAGTTCCATCAGGGCCTTGATCGAGACCATCCGCTTGATCCCCGGCAAAGGGTTCATCCGACTGAACTTCGGCGCCAGACTGCTGGCGGAGAACAACCAGCCCCCCAGGGAAATCGGCCCGACGAAGGCCGCAAACAGAATAGTGAGCAGGATCGGCTGCACTGCCCAGATCGCCATTTCCCCCGAATGCAGCAGGAAAATCGCCATGTAGCGCTGGTCGACCACCACTTCACGCGTCAGGCTGAAGTTCAACCGCATCAACTCGGCCAGGTTTTGCGCCAGGGCACCACCGAACACCAGCAAGGCCCCGGCACCGGCCATCATCACGGCAAAGGTATTGAGCTCCTTGGAACGGGCAACCTCACCCTTCTCACGGGCGTCCCTTTTCTTTTTTTCCGTGGGGTCTTCTGTCTTGTCCTGACCGCTCTCGCTCTCTGCCATGGCTCAGCGCGCCCGTGCCAATTCGCGTAAGAACTGCAGAGCCTCGACGGCCAGCGGTTGATACTGGTTGAAAATGTCCGCCAGGCAGACCCAGAGGATGAACATCCCCAGTACCAGGATCAGCGGAAAACCAATAGAGAAAATGTTCAACTGCGGCGCGGCGCGGGTCATGATGCCAAACGCAATGTTCACCACCAGCAACGCGGTGATCGCCGGCAGCACCAACACCAGCGCCGCCCCGAGTACCCAGCCGAGCTTGCCGGAAATTATCCAGAAGCCCGTGGTCGACAGCCCGCTGCCCACCGGAAAGGTGGTGAAACTCTCGGTCAGCACTTCAAGGACCACCAGATGGCCGTTCATGGCCAGGAACATCAGCGTCACCAGCATGGTGAAAAACTGCCCGATCACCGCCGTCGAGACACCGTTGACCGGATCGACCATGGAGGCGAAGCTCATACCCATCTGCACCGCAACAATCTGCCCGGCCACCACGAAGGCCTGGAAAAACAGTTGTAGGGAGAGCCCCAGCAAGGCTCCGAAGATGATCTGCTCGGCGACCAGCAGCAGCCCGCTCAGATCCAGAGGATGCACTTCGGGCATTGGCGGCAGGCCGGGGGTGATGACCACGGTGATCGCCAGGATGAAATACATGCGGATTCGCCTTGGCACCAGCGTGGTCCCGAAGATCGGCATGGTCATGATCACCGCGCCGACCCGGAACATCGGCAGCATGAAACTCGCGACCCAACTGCTGATCTGCGTATCGGTCAGCGCAAGCAGCGACATGTCAACCGATGACCTGTGGAATGCTACCGTACAGCGACAGGATGTACTCCATGAACTTCTGCACCATCCAGGGACCGCCGACGATCAGGGTGATCAGCATCACCAACAGGCGCGGCAGGAAGCTCAGGGTCTGTTCGTTGATCTGGGTGGCGGCCTGGAACATTGCCACCAGCAGGCCCACCAGCAGGCTCGGGATCACCAGCACCGTGACCATCACGATGGTCAGCCAGAGGGCATCGCGAAATATGTCGACTGCGACTTCAGGAGTCATTGCACATCACTCGCTCTAGACACCGCCAAAACTGCCGGCCAGGGTACCGATGATCAGTGCCCAGCCATCCACCAGCACGAACAGCATGATCTTGAACGGCAGGGAAATAATCAGCGGCGACAGCATCATCATACCCATGGCCATCAGCACACTGGCCACCACCAGGTCGATGATCAGGAAGGGAATGAAGATCATGAAACCGATCTGGAAGGCGGTCTTCAACTCAGAGGTCACGAAGGCCGGCACGATAATGGTCAGCGGCGCCTGGTCGGGCGTGGCGATATCGGTACGCTTGGACAGGCGCATGAACAGTTCCAGGTCACTACTGCGGATCTGTGCCAGCATGAAGTCCTTGATCGGCCCCTCAGCCTTGAGCACCGCATCCTGGGCCGTCATCTTCTCTGCCAGATACGGTTGCAGGGCATCATGGTTTACCTTGTCGAAGACCGGCGCCATGATGAACATGGTCAGGAACAATGCCATGCCGGTGAGGATCTGGTTCGACGGCGTCGATTGCAGGCCCAGGGCCTGGCGCAGGATCGAGAACACAATGATGATCCGGGTGAAGCTGGTCATCAGCATGACGAACGCCGGGATAAAACTCAGCGCCGTCATGATCAGCAGGATTTGCAGGTTGACCGAATATTCCTGCTGGCCGTTGGCCCCGGTGCCGAGGGTGATCGCCGGGATCGACAATGGATCGGCCGCCAGCGCCAGAGGCGCCGCCAGCAGCAAGGCCAACGTCAAGACAAACCGCAAAGCGCCCATCACTTCTTATCCTTACCCAGCAATTCCATCAGGCGTTGAGCGAACTCAGGTGTGGCCTGCTCGCCGCTCGGCACCTGGACCGGTTCCTTGAGCACATGCAGCGGGGTGATGGTGCCCGGCGTCAGCCCGAGCAGGATCTGCTCATTGCCGACCTGCACCAGCACCAGGCGGTCACGCGGGCCGAGGGCGCGCGAGCCGATCAGTTCGATCACCTGCCGCCCCTTGGCCCCCGGGCCGACCTGTTGTACACGGCGCAACAGCCAGGCGAGGACAAAGATGATCCCCAGCACCAGCAGCAACCCGAGCACCAACTGCGTCAACTGCCCGGCCATGCTGCCGGGTGCGCTCGGCGTGGCTGCCGCTGCGGTGGCCAGGGGTTCCGCCGCCCAGGCACTGAGCGGCGACAGCAGTAGGATGCCGGGAAGCCTGTTCATTCAGCGCAGCTTCTTGATGCGTTCGCTCGGGCTGATCACGTCGGTCAGACGGATACCGAACTTCTCGTTGACCACCACCACCTCGCCATGGGCAATCAGGGTGCCGTTGACCAGCACATCCAGGGGCTCGCCGGCCAGGCGATCGAGCTCGATCACCGAACCCTGGTTCAATTGCAGCAGGTTGCGGATGTTGATATCGGTGCTGCCGACTTCCATGGAAATCGACACCGGAATATCGAGGATCACTTCCAGGTTCGGACCGTCGAGGGTCACCGGGTCGTTGTTCTTCGGCACACTGCCGAACTCTTCCATCGGCAGGCGGCTTCCGCTCGACGAATTGCCGGAGTCAGCCGCCAGCAAGGCATCGATATCGGACTGGCCGGCATCGCCGGTTTCTTCCAGCGCGGCCGCCCACTCATCGGCGAGGGCCTGGTCGTCGGCGGAAGTCATATCGTTATCATTAGCCATCAGTTGTCCTCGGCAAGCAGAAATTCAGTTAACACAGCGCATTCCTGATCGGCACCCTAGCGGCGCCCGATCGCCTCAATCACTTGCAGTGCCAGATTGCCCTTGTGGGAACCCAGCTTGACCTTGAACGATGGCACGCCGTTGGCGCGCATCACCATCTCATCCGGCAGCTCCACCGGAATCACATCGCCCGGCTGCATGTGCAGGATGTCCCGCAGGCGCAACTGGCGACGGGCGACCGTGGCACTGAGCGGCACGGCCACGTCGAGGACGTCCTCGCGCAAGGCCTTGACCCAGCGTTCGTCCTGATCGTCCAGGTCCGACTGGAAACCGGCGTCGAGCATTTCCCGCACCGGCTCGATCATCGAGTACGGCATGGTCACGTGCAGGTCGCCGCCACCACCGTCGAGTTCGATATGGAAGGTCGACACCACCACCGCCTCGCTGGGCCCGACGATGTTGGCCATGGCCGGGTTCACTTCCGAGTTGATGTACTCGAAATTGACTTCCATGATCGCCTGCCAGGCTTCCTTGAGGTCGATGAACGCCTGCTCCAGCACCATGCGCACCACCCGCAGTTCGGTGGGAGTGAATTCACGACCTTCGATCTTGGCGTGGCGGCCATCGCCACCGAAAAAGTTGTCCACCAGCTTGAACACCAGCTTGGCGTCGAGGATGAACAGGGCGGTGCCGCGCAGCGGTTTGATCTTCACCAGGTTGAGGCTGGTGGGAACATAGAGCGAGTGCACGTATTCGCCGAATTTCATCACCTGCACGCCACCGACCGCCACATCGGCGGAACGGCGCAGCATGTTGAACATGCTGATACGGGTGTAGCGGGCGAAACGTTCGTTGATCATCTCCAGGGTCGGCATGCGTCCGCGGACGATGCGATCCTGGCTGGTCAGGTCGTAGCTTTTGACACTGCCAGGCTCGGCAGCGGTTTCGGTCTGCACCAGACCGTCATCGACGCCATGCAAGAGGGCGTCGATCTCATCCTGGGACAGCAGATCCTGCACGGCCATGTCGTGATCCTACTGCAATACGTAGTTAGTGAAGAGCAGCTGTTCGACCACCACTTTGCCGACTTCCTTCTGTGCCACTTCCTGCACGCTGGCAGTGGCTTTCTGGCGCAGCAGTTCCTGGCCGACCGGGGTCGCGAGAGTTTCGTAGGTCTGTCCGGAGAACAGCATCACCAGGTTATTGCGAATCACCGGCATGTGTACCTTGAGGGCCTCCAGGTCGGCCTGGTTACGCGCCAGCAAGGTGATGCTCACCTGCATATAGCGCTGGCGGCCGCTGGCGTCCTTGAAGTTGGTGACAAAGGCCGGGGCCATGGGCTCGAAGATCGCCGGCTGCTTGCCGCTGGTGGCGGCTTCGACCGGTGCCGGAGCCGGTTTGCTCTGGGCACTGTGCATGAAGTACCAGGTCGCGCCCACCGACAAGCCGATGGCCAGCAGCACGCCCAGCACAATGACGATGATCAGCTTGAGTTTGCTTTTACTGCCGGGTTCTTTTACCGCTGCTTCGCTCTTCGCCATGCCAATAATCCGTCACTATTCGATTTTTCATAGTCGCACGGCAAGGCTGGAGCAAGTGTTATGCCAGATTGGACATAAGGGAAATACAGTCTTTGAAATACCAGGGAACCTGTGGGAGCCGGCTTGCCGGCGATGGCGCCAGGATGAACGCCGCAAGGCTCAAGGGCCTCATCGCCGGCAAGCCGGCTCCCACAGTGACCACGCTGAACGCAATGGCGCGTCAAGGGCCAAGACCGTTCTACAGTGCGTCTGGGATCAGGCGTAGTAGTCGACCGCGCTGGAGCCCACCACCACGCTGGAACTGACCGCCGCCGCCTCGCTGGCCGCGGCAATCGACAGGTCATCCTGGCTGTCGCCACCGAGGCTACCGCCACTGCCGCTACCTTTGTGCGCCTGCTGCTGTTGCTGCTGCGCACCCTGGCCCTGGCCGGCCCAACCACGAGCCTGGTCGGAAACGCTGACATCGGCCTGCCCCAGGCCTTGCTGCTGCAACATGTCGCGCAGACGCGGCATGTTGCCTTCGAGTGCATCGCGTACCCCGGCGTGGGCGCTGATGAAACTGATCTGCGTCGGCTGGTCGGCCGACATGTTCACCTTGATATCCAGGCGCCCGAGCTCGGCGGGTTGCAACTGGATTTCCGCCGACTTGAGGTTGGCGCTGGAAAGGTACATGACCCGATTGACCACTTCCTCGCTCCAGCCGCTCTGGTGCATCGCCAACGGCTGGTTGACCGGCAGCGCATTCGCGCTCTTGGGCGTGGGCGCCTGGGTCAGGGCCGCCAGACGATTGGCGAAGTCATCGACCCGGGTATCGCTGGAAGCGCTCTTGATATCCTTGAGACCGTCATCGATCAGGGTCTTGAAGGATTTGTCGCCCCCCTGGTCGCTGCTGCCGGGATCGCTCTTCTGATCCAGCATCGTCACGACGTTATTGGCCTGGTTCTGCGCCAGTGTCGAATCAGTGGCGTTGGTGTTGCTGTTGCTGTTGCTGTTGTCGCTGGACTTCGCCGCGGTCTGGCTGCCGCTCGAGACGTGACCGCCCTGCTCCATGGCCAGGCGTACCGCTGGCAGATTGTCCAGCGGGTCCGCGGCCGGATCGAAATCATCGCCCGCGGTCGAGGCCTTCGCGTTAGCCGGTGCGGTCGCGGCGCTGACCGCTGCCGCCAACGGCGCCTGGACCACTGCCGGATCGACCGCTGCCGCCGCGGCGGGAGCCGGAGTCGGCGGGGTCGCGGCAGCCTGGAGCAGCGCCGGGTCCAGGCTCGGGTCCGGCGTCGCCACGGCGACCGGAGTATCGGTCGTGGTGCTGGCGTCAGCGCTGGAAGCGGTCTTGTCGTCGGACTTCGAGGTATCGGTCGAGGCCGTCGTGCCGTCGGTCGCGGTCGCGGTCTTGTCAGAAGCGCCCTTGTCATCGGCGGACGCCGTCTTGCCATCTACCTTGGTGGATTTGTCGGCAGGCAAGGATTTGCCGCTACCGGCAACCGGCGACTGCGCGGCGGCATCCTGGTTGTTGGCGTTACTGGCCGGCGCGTCCGGCTTCGACGGCTGCACAGGGGCCTTGTCCGCCGTCGACTTGAGCGGATTGAAGGCGACCTTGACCGGATTGCTCTGGGTGCTCTGGTAGACCTGCGCAAAGCTGAAAGCATTGTCCTTGGGCGGCGCGAAAGCGGTCGGCGCAGGCATGACAGGGTCTGCCTGCGGCTTGACGGCAGCATTGGCCTGGAGGAGCGAATTAGGGACGAGTGACATTATACGGTCTCCGCTGCACAGGGGTCGTAAGTACAGTGCAAGGAGCAATAGCAAGGTTCGGGCCACATTGCCCGGACGGGTCAGATGCAACCCATCCAGGCACCGGGCCCATGCGGCTAAGGCCGGACCGGAAAGCGCTCGCGCTCGGTTTCGTAATAACGGCGCACCAACTCATATTCATGGTCGATCTGGTGGATCAGTTCTTCGACACCCACCAGCGGCAATTGCCCGGCAAGCTGTTCCAGTTGACGACAAAGCTCGGCCAGGCGCAGCGCGCCCATGTTGCTGCTGCTGCCCTTGAAACTGTGGGCCGCCGCTCCGAGGTCCACGGCATTGCTCGCCTGGTGCAACTGCCCCAGACGTTTTCTCGAATCGTCGAGAAAGGTATCCAGCAACAGCGGATACTCATCCTCCATGATGTCCTGCAATGCACTGAGTGCATCACGGTCCAGATGCTCCATATCGTTGTCCACTTGATCGCTCCCTGCTCCTGACCTGCGAATTATGCCTGAGCCTCCCACGAAAACTCCACGTGGGCACTGCGCCCATTGTCCGACCAGCAGGCATTGCGACCGAGCTGGCGCACCAGCCCGACACCACGCCCGGACAGCCGGTCGACCGCCACGGGACGCTCCATCACCTTCGCCACGTCAAAACCATTGCCACTGTCATCGACCTGTACGCTCAACCGCCCGCCCGCCCCCAGGGGGATCACTTGCAGGCGCACCCGCACAAAGCCTTCCTCCAGTTCGAGCAGACGCCGATTGCGCTGTTCATAGTATTGCGCAAATCCTTTCACATCGCGCTTGAGGCTCGAATCCAGGCCGAGCACACCATGTTCCAGGGCGTTGGAGTAGAGCTCGGCGAGCACGCTGTAGAGCGCGCCGCTCTGCGTACGCAAGCCATGCACTTCCATCAGCAGTTGCAGCATGTAGGGTAATGGATTGAAGCGCTTGAGGCTGGCCGCGCGGAACTCGAAGCTCACCGACCAGTCCAGCGGGCAGGACTCACCGCTGTCGGAGTAGACCATGGCGTTCGGCAACTGCCGCGTCGGTGCCGGCAGGCTGACCTGGACCATGCTGACATCGTCGCGAGCCTCGCCGCGAAAGCGGTGCAAGGCCTCCTGGATATCCTCGAACAGGCGATCCGGCTGCCGATTGGCCGCGAAGACCTCGTGCAGACGCTCCACGCCAAATAACTGCTCGTCGCTGTTACAGGTATCGATCACCCCGTCGGAGAGCAGGAACACCCGGTCACCGTGGGCCATGGGGTAGACATCGGTGCGGTGGTCGAACAACTCGGCTCCCAGCACCCCCAGCGGCAGGTGCTGGGCCACCAGCGGCTGGCGCTCCCCCGTGGCGAGCCGGTGCAGGTAGCCGTCCGGCATGCCGCCATTCCACACTTCCACCACTTGGCGCTGCGGACTCAGGCAGACAAAGGTGGCGCAACAGAACATGTCCACCGGCAGGATGCGCTTGAGCTTGGCATTCATCTCCCGCAGGGTTTCCGGCAGGCCATAACCCTTGGCGGTCATGCCGTAGAACACTTCCGCCAGCGGCATCGCCCCGACCGCCGCCGGCAGGCCATGGCCGGTGAAGTCACCGAGCAGCACATGCATGTCGCCGGCCGGCGTATAGGCCGCCAGCAACAGGTCGCCGTTGAATAGCGCATAGGGTGATTGCAGGTAGCGGATATTCGGCGAGCTAAGGCAGCCGGCGTGGGCCACCTTGTCGAACACAGCCTTGGCCACCCGCTGCTCGTTGAGCAGGTAGTCATGGTGCCGGGCAATCAGGTCGCGCTGTTGCAGGACGGTGTCCTGCAGGCGCCTGAGGCGGTCCATGGCCTTGATCTTGGCGCCGAGAATGACCTGGTTGTAGGGTTTCGCGAGAAAATCGTCGCCGCCGGCTTCCAGGCAACGCACCAGTCCATCGACTTCGGTCATGGAGGTCAGGAAGATGATCGGCACCAGCGACTCGCCGGCCAGCACCTTGATCCGCCGCGCCGCCTCGAAACCGTCCATCACCGGCATCATCGCATCCATCAGCACCAGCTGTGGCCGCTGGGCCTCGAACAAGGCCACGGCCTCCGCGCCGTTGCTGGCGGTCAGCACCCCATGACCCTGGCGCCGGACAATACTCGAAAGCAACAACCGATCAGCCGCGCCATCTTCGGCGATCAGTACCGTCAGCGACTCCGCTCCCGACTGCATGAAGGTCAGCCGATGTCGAAGAGTTTGTCGAAATTGGAGATGGCGAGAATCTTGCGCACATCCGAGTTGCTGTTGATCACTCGTACATCGGAATGATCACCACCGGCGTGATCGCGCAACAAGAGCAACATGCCCAGCGCCGAACTGTCCAGATAGGTCGCTTCCTTCAGATCGACCACAATGGACGACGGTTTCCTGGCAAGCCCCTCATAAGACTCACGAAATTCCTGATGCCGACCAAAATCAAAGCGCCCCTTGATGGAGATCGTCAATTTTGCGCCATCGGGCGATACTACTGCGACTACAGCCATGATACTGCTTCCTTGTCAGTGGCGACGTGTACAAGGTTTAGCACCCCGCCGAAGGTAGGGCAACCGTGAGCGTCAAAATTCCTGCAGATCAATACGGACTCTGCCGCGGCAAACGCTGGGACAACTCATCCAGCAACTTCTGTTCACGCTTGTCTTCCAAATGGCGCGCCTCGTCGACATAACGTTGCACCAGTTTGCGCAAGCCTTCGACCCGGGCATAGGCCTGCTGCCAGGCCTCGCGCGCCTTGTCGAGATTGTTCTGGTGCCAGGCCAGACTCTGGCGCTGTTGGCCAACCGCCGTGTCCAGCTGGGTGAGAAACTGCTGGTAACCCAACAACCATTGGCCGGAGACCCCGAGGCTGCCACGCTGGATCCACTGTTCCTGGTATTCGAGGCGAAAACGCTCGAGATCCTCCAGCTTGTTCTGCGCGACCCGCACCTGGCCCTGGAAATAACCAAGGCGTTGGACTGCCGTGCGCTCGGTACTTTCGGCCATATCGACCACCGGGGCCAGGCGCGCGGCGCGACTCAGGGCCATGATCGATTAACCGCCCGCCGCGGGAGCGAAGATCGACGCCAGATGCGCGCCGCTTTCACCCAGGCTGATATTGTCGTTCAAGCCCTGGCGCAGGTACTGCACCATCGCCGGCTGCAGGGCAATCGCGGTGTCGGTCTCACGGTCGCCGCCAGCCACATAGGCACCGACGCTGATCAGGTCGCGGCTCTGCTGATAACGTGACCAGAGCTGCTTGAAGTGCTGGGCGCGACTCATATGCTCGGGACTGACCACCGCGGGCATGACCCGGCTGATGGAGGCTTCGATATCGATCGCCGGGTAATGGCCTTCCTCGGCCAGGCGCCGGGACAGGACGATATGCCCGTCGAGCACGCCCCGCGCCGAGTCGGCAATCGGGTCCTGCTGGTCATCGCCTTCGGACAGCACGGTGTAGAACGCGGTGATCGAGCCACCGCCGGCCTCGGCGTTGCCGGCACGCTCCACCAGCTTGGGCAGCTTGGCGAACACCGACGGCGGATAACCCTTGGTTGCCGGCGGTTCGCCGATAGCCAGGGCGATTTCCCGCTGAGCCTGGGCGAAACGGGTCAGGGAGTCCATGAGCAACAGGACGTTCTTGCCCTTGTCGCGGAAATACTCGGCAATCCGTGTGCAGTACATGGCCGCGCGCAAACGCATCAGTGGCGCGTCATCCGCCGGCGACGCCACCACCACCGAACGCTTGAGACCTTCTTCACCGAGGATATGCTCGATGAATTCCTTTACCTCGCGACCCCGCTCGCCGATCAGGCCGACGACGATAATGTCGGCCTCGGTGAAGCGGGTCATCATGCCCAGCAGCACACTCTTGCCCACGCCGGTACCGGCGAAGAGCCCTAGGCGCTGGCCGCGGCCCACGGTCAACAAACCATTGATGCAGCGAATGCCCACGTCCAGCGGCTGGCTGATGGGATTGCGGTTGAGCGGGTTGATGGTCGGACCGTCCATCGGCACCCAGTCCTCGGCCTTCATCCCACCCTTGCCGTCGAGGGCACGGCCGGCACCGTCAAGCACCCGCCCGAGCATGCTCATACCCATCGGCAGGCGCCCGGTATCGGCCAACGGCACGACCCTGGCGCCTGGTGCTATGCCGGCCACGCTGCCCACCGGCATCAGAAACACCTTGCCGCCGGAAAAACCCATCACCTCGGCCTCGACCTGCACCGGGTGATAGCTGTCGTCGTTGATCACCATGCAGCGTGCGCCCATGGCGGCGCGCAAGCCCTCGGCTTCGAGGGTCAGGCCGACCATGCGCAACAGGCGCCCTTCGAGGATCGGCTGCCCAGGCAAGTCGATGGCTTCGGCGTAGCCGCTCATGCGCTTGCCGAAGCTGGTGCGCTCAAGACGCATCGGACAGGTCCGCTTCGGAAACCGTGGCCAGCGCTTCCTCCAACTCCAGAGCCATGTCTGGCATCGCCGGGTGCAGGGATTGCTCGTGGAGTTGATCGAACAGTTGTCCGATGGCCTTGCTGATACGGGTTTCGATGGTTGCATCGATCCGGCTGTGCTCGGTTTCGATCCGGCAGCCACCGGCCAGCAGGGCCTCGTCCTCGACAATCCGCCAACTGGCCTCGTGGCGCTCGCGCAGAGCCTTGATCTGGTCGAAATCCTGGGGGTTGATGTACAAGCGCACATTGTCGGCGCCCAGCGGCAACAGCTTGAGGGCTTCGCGCAGGACATGTTCGATCTGGCTGGAATCGGTCTTCAGTTCACGCTGGATGACCTCGCGGACCATGTGCTCGACCAGGCCCACCAGGCTCTGCTCGATCTGCCGGTCCTGCTCGGCGATGGGCGCGAACAGATTGCCCATCAACACTTCCAGGGACTTGAGCTTGGCGCTGAGAGCGACTTCCGCTTCCTGCCGCACCTTGAGCTGGGTACTGTGGAAACCTTCGCGCTCGCCCACGGCGAAGCCTTCGTTGTAGGCTTCCTGGCGAATGCTTTCGAGTTCTTCGAGGGTCAGCGGCTGGACTTCCTCCAGCGGCACTTCCTCCATCTCGAGCGGTGCTTCTTCCACCGGCTCCGGCTCGGGTGCTTCGACATGCGGGTCGAAGCTGGGCAGCGACCAGAGGTCAAAACCACCCACGTCCCGGGCGCGGATCAGATCGGTTGGATCAGTCATGGCTTGATCCTTAGATCATCTCTTCGCCGCCCTTGCCACCGAGCACGATTTCTCCGGCTTCGGCCATACGGCGGGCGATGGTAAGGATTTCCTTCTGCGCGGTCTCCACGTCGCTGACGCGAACCGGACCCTTGGCTTCGAGGTCGTCGCGCAGCAGTTCCGCCGCACGCTTGGACATGTTCTTGAAGATCTTTTCCTTGACGCCTTCATCCGAGCCTTTGAGTGCAAGCACCAGCACGTCGGAAGACACTTCGCGCAGCAGCGCCTGGATACCACGGTCGTCGACATCGGACAGGTTGTTGAAGACGAACATAAGGTCTTCGATCTGGGTCGACAGGTCCTCGTCGACTTCGCGGATCGAGTCCATCAACTGGCCTTCGATCGAGCTGTCGAGGAAGTTCATGATGTCCGCGGCACGCTTGATACCGCCCAAGGTGGTACGGGCCGCGTTGGAGTTGCCGGAGAACTGCTTCTCGAGAATCTGGTTGAGTTCCTTGAGCGCCGCCGGCTGCACCGTGTTCAGCGACGAGACCCGCAGGATGATGTCCAGGCGCACCTTGTGATCGAAGTTGTTCAGTACTTCGCCGGCCTGGTCGGGGTCGAGGTAAGCCACGACGATCGCCTGGATCTGTGGGTGCTCGTAACGGATCACGTCCGCCACCGCCCGCGGCTCCATCCACTTGAGGCTGTCCAGGCCGCTGGTATTGCCGCCCAACAGGATCCGGTCGATCAGGCCGTTGGCCTTGTCTTCGCCCAGGGCCTGGGTGAGCATCTTGCGTACGTAGTCGTCGGAGCCGACGCCCAGGCTGGTCTGGTCGCCGACGATCTCGACGAACTCGCTCATGACCTGTTCGACCTGCTCGCGGTGCACGTTGCGCATCTGCGCCATCGCCACGCCGACCCGCTGGACTTCCTTGGGACCCATGTGGCGCAACACTTGTGCAGCATCAGTGGAGCCCAGCGACAGCAGCAAGATCGCGGCTTTGTCGACCCGGGTCAGCTTCTGGTTGACGGCGGCGTTATTACTCATCGGCGTTAATCCACTCTTTGACGACCTGTGCCACACGGCCCGGGTCTTCGGCTACCAGACTCTTGATGGCGTTCAGCTGTGCGTCATAACCTTCGCTCGGACTCGGCAGCAGGATGCTTTGCGGACCGCCCAGGCTGACCCGGTCGTTGGCCAGCTCGCCATCCAGGCCGCCCATGCCGCCCAGTTCGACGTCGCCGCCGAAACCGGCCAACTGCTTGCCCTTGCCGCCACCGGTGATGTTGTTGAGCACCGGACGCAACACACCGAACACCAGCACCAGGATAAACAGCACACCCAGTACCTGCTTGACCACATCCCAGAACCAGGGTTGCGAGTAGAACGGAATATCGGCGATCACTTCACCGCGCTCGGCGGAGAATGGCACGTTGATCACGCTGACGCTGTCGCCGCGACTGGCGTCGAAACCGACGGCGTCCTGGACCAGGCGAGTGAAGCGCGCCAGTTCGTCGGCGTTCCACGGTGCACGGGTGGTTTCGCCATTGGCCGGGTTGATCTTGACCTGGTCGTCGACCACCACCGCCACCGACAGACGAGTCACGCGACCCTGCTGTTGCTTGGTGTGGCTGATGGAGCGATCCAGTTCAAAGTTCTTGGTCGATTGTTGACGCTTGTCCGCCGGATACGGCGCCAGCATCGGTTGGCCGGTGGCCGGATCCATGATCTGCTGGCCATTGGCATCAAGCAATGGCTGACCAGCAGCAATGGCCCCGGTCGAAGCGCCAGCACCGCCAGTGGTCTGCGGTGCGCTGGCCGGACCTGGCGGCTGGTTGCTCAAGGCCCCCGGCACGCCTTGCGGGCCATTGCTGGCGGTGCGCTGTTCGGTGGTCGATTGCTCGCTGCGCAGCGCCGGCTGGTCAGGGTTGAACTGTTCGGAGGTCGACTCGACGGCGCTGAAATCCACGTCGGCGGAGACTTCGGCCTTGTAGCGGTCGTTACCCAGCACCGGTTGCAGGATGTTGTGCACCCGCTGGGTGAGCATGCTTTCCACACGCCGGCTGTAATCGAACTGCTTGCCGGCCATGCTCAATTCGGAGTTTTGCGCCTGGTCGGAGAGCAGGTTGCCCTTCTGGTCGACGACGGTGACCTGCGACTTGTTGAGCTCCGGAACGCTGGTAGCCACCAGGTTGATAATGGCAACCACCTGCCCGGGTTCCAGGGAACGACCGGAATACAGTTCGACCAGTACCGAAGCACTGGGTTTACGCTCATCGCGCACAAACACCGAGCTTTTCGGGATCGCCAGATGCACGCGGGCACCCTTGACGTTGTTCAGGCTGGAAATGGTCCGGGCCAATTCGCCTTCCAGGCCGCGACGATAACGGGTCGCCTCCATGAACTGGCTGGTACCCAGGCCCTGGTCCTTGTCGAGAATTTCAAAACCGATATTGCCATCGCTCGGCGTCACGCCAGCCGCGGCCAGCTTGAGACGGGCGCGGGAGACGTCATCGGCCTTGACCAGCAGCGCGCCGGAATTCGGCTCGACGGTGTAGGGAATATCCGCCGCCGCCAGGGTTTCCATGACCTGCTTGGCATCCATACCGGCCAGGCTGCCATACAGCGGCCGGTAGTCGGGCTGCTGGGACCACAACACCACGGCAAAGCCGATCGCCACGCTCGCCGCCAGGCCGACCATCAGGCCAACCTGACGGAGCATGGTCATTTCGGAAAGATTTTCCAGAAAGGACAACCCGAACAGCGGCGGTTTACCGTCTGTGGGGCCGGACTTGGCCGGTACGTTATCGGCGAGAACTTCTGCCATGACTGTTTACGTCCCTAACCCTTAAACCGGCATCTGCATGATGTCTTGATACGCCTGGACCAACTTGTTGCGCACCTGGGTCAAGGCCTGGAACGAGACGCTGGCTTTCTGCGAGGCGATCATGACGTCAGTCAGATCGACCCCGCTCTTGCCGATTTCGAATGCGGTGGACAGCTGGCCAGAGGCTTGCTGCACGTCGTTGACCTTGTTGATGGCATTGCCGAGCAAATCGGAGAAGCTGCTACCGCTGACTTCCGGCGCGGCCACGGCCGATTTGGGTTGAGCCATGGCATCCATTTGCATGGAGCGCATGTCCAGCATCAATCGATTAAATTCAACACCCTGGCTCATGAACGTCTCTCTCCGGCGACCTGCAATTTTTTGACACTTGTGCAGCAGTTAGTGAAGGGTTAGCAACAAGGGTGCCAGCTCCTTGTCGTCCTCGAACAAAATCCGATACACGACGCGCGAGCCTGAATCGACTTACGTGGCAAACAGATAGGCTTCGACATCCATTCCGGCATCGCGCATCTGCGCCAGTTTGTAGCGCAGCGTACGCGGGCTGATACCCAGTCGCTCGGCGGCTTCCTTGCGCCGCCCGCGCTCGGCGCGCAGGGTGTCGATGATCATCTGGAATTCACGCCGACGCAGGTCGTCGCCCAGGCCACCCGCCTGCTCCCCCGCCACCGCCTCGGCCCCTACCGGCTCACCGACAGACTGCCTGGCGGTCACCACGAGCCCTGGCATGGACACCGCGCCAACCGGGCCGACCAGGCAGAAATCCTCGGCCTGGATCAACCCGCCCTGTTGCAGGATCAGCGCCCGCTGGATCGCATTGTCCAATTCACGCACATTGCCCGGCCACGGATAACCGATCAGGCAGGCCTGCGCCTGGGGTGACAGTCGAACAGTTGCATGTTTCATTTTGGCGCTGTGCTTGGCAAGTAGACGTTCGGCCAGTGGCAGAATATCGGCGGTACGCTCGCGCAACGGGCGCCAGGCCAACGGAAAAACCGACAGGCGATAGTAAAGGTCTTCACGGAAACGCCCCGCCGCCACTTCCCCGGCCAGGTCCCGGTTGGTGGTAGCCACCACGCGGATATCCAGGCTGATCGGTTTGCGTGCACCGACCCGCTCGACCTCGCGCTCCTGGAGCACGCGCAACAGCTTGGCCTGGAGACCCAGGGGCATTTCGGAAATCTCATCGAGCAGGAGGGTCCCGCCATCGGCTTGCTCGAACTTGCCAGCCTGGGCCGCGATGGCGCCGGTGAACGAGCCCTTTTCGTGACCGAACAGGGTTGCCTCAAGCATGTTGTCGGGAATCGCCGCGCAGTTGATGGCGATAAACGGCTGACTGGCACGCGGCGATTGCTGATGGATATACCGCGCCAGCACCTCCTTGCCGGTGCCGGACTCCCCTGATATCAGCACGGTCGAATCACTGCGCGCGACCCGTGCCGCCAGCTCGAGCAACTGCGCACTGGCCGGCTCCGAAGCGATCGGCCCCTCACCGTCCACCGCGCCCGACTGTCCCAGGGCATGCCGCGCCACCAGGTCGAGCAGGGCCTTGGGCTCGAATGGCTTGACCAGGTAGTCGGCCGCACCCTGGCGCATCGCATCCACCGCCCGCTCCACCGCCCCATGGGCGGTCATCAGCAATACCGGCAACTGCGGCTGGCGCGCGCGCAGCAGGCACAGCAACTGGTGGCCATCCATGCCCGGCATATTGACGTCGCTGATCACCAGGCCGAACGACTCCGCGGCCACCGCCTCCAGCGCTTCCTCGGCCGAACCGACCGCATGGAAGCTATGCCCGGCCAGCAGCAGGGTATCGGCCAGCGCTTCGCGCAAGGCATGATCGTCCTCGACCAGCAGGACCTTGAGCAGCGGTTTCATTCTTGAGCCTCCATGGCGCCGGGAATCAGCGGCAGGCAGACCATCGCACAGGTGCCACGCCCCGGCCGTGAATGTAATTGCATGTCGCCCTGATGCGCCCGGGCAACGGCCTTGACCACGGCAAGACCGAGGCCGGTACCGGTGGTCTTGGTGGTAAAGAAGGGTTCGCCCAGGCGCGCCAGCACCGCCGGCTCGATACCCGCGCCGTTGTCGCTGATGCACAGGCGCAAGGTGCTGCCACGGGCGTATAGGTGCACCTTCAAGCGCACCGCGCCGGTGCTGGCCTGCTGGGCATTTTCGATCAGGTTCAACAGCGCCCCCACCAGGGTGTCGCGGTTGCACAACAACTCGCCGACATGGCTGTCGCACTGCCAGCGCACGACGGCGCCCTGGACATGGGTCTGTGCCGCGGCTTGCAGCGCCTGCATCAGCACTTTGGGTGTCAGCCGGTTGGTTAGCGGCAGTTCGCCACGGGCGAATACCAGCATGTCGCGCACCTGGTGCTCCAGTTCATGCAGGCGCTCTTTCAAGCGCCCGGCAAAACGCTGCTGGGTCTCCACTGGCAAAGCCTGTTCGGTGAGGTGGCTGGCATAGAGCAAGGCCGCCGAGAGCGGTGTGCGGATCTGGTGCGCCAGGGACGCGACCATCCGCCCCAGCGATGACAAGCGCTCATGCCGGGCCAACTGATCCTGCAGGCGACGGGTTTCAGTCAGGTCGTTGAGCAGCACCAACTGGCCCGGCTCCGCATCCAGCGAACGTGTGGAGATCGACAGGCGCCGACCATCCTTGAGGGATATTTCATGACCGTCGTCTTCACGCGGAGCGAAGCAACGGCCGATCACCTGGCGCCAGAGCTCGCCGACCAGTGGCAGGCCGAGCAGCTCCCGGGCCGCCGGATTGGCCTCACTGACAATGCCATGGGAATCGATGACGATGACCCCGCCCGGCAACAGGTCGAGCAGGTTCTGCAGACGATTGGCCAAGCGCTCTTTTTCCGCCAGTTCCGCCATGCGCTGGGCGCTGACCACGGCCAGCTCGCCCTTGAGCTCGGTGACCCGGGCTTCGAGCAGGCTGTAGGAATCGTTGAGCTGCGTCGACATCTGGTTGAACAGCGAGAAGGCCTGCTCCAGGCCCAACCGACCGACCTGCTCGACGGACGACGAGGATCCCGTGGTTTCAGGGACAGGTGACATCGGGGCGGCTTGGGGCATGGTGCTCTCTCGCTTGGCTGACCGTCATTTAAACGGAACGTTACAAGAGACTTAGCAATACCCGTGCCGAAAAAAAATCAGCCACTTTTCAACAGGTTGAAAAACAGGCGTCAATCATCCGCCTGTTCATCGCCCTCGCGACGGCTCATCCCGTACTTGCGCATCTTCTCCACCAGGGTGGTACGACGAATACGCAGGCGCTCGGCGGCGCGGGCCACGATGCCATTGGCGTCGTCCAGCGCTTGCTGGATCAGCCCCTGCTCCAGACCACCGAGGTAGTCCTTGAGGTCCAGGCCTTCGGGCGGCAGCATCGCCGAGGTGGTGAAATCCGGGGTATGGCCATTGATCGCGACCCGCTCTTCGAGGTCACTGCGCAGGCTGTCCACCAGTTGCTCATCTTCGTCATCGACGTAGCGGAATTTCTTCGGCAACTCGGCGACACCAATCACCCCGTACGGATGCATGATCGCCATGCGCTCCACCAGGTTGGCCAGTTCACGGACGTTGCCCGGCCAGGCATGACGGCACAGCGACATGATCGCCGCCGAGTTGAAACGGATGGAGCCGCGCTTTTCGTGCTCCATGCGCGAGATCAATTCGTTCATCAGCAACGGAATATCTTCGACCCGCTCACGCAGCGGCGCCATCTCGATGGGGAACACGTTCAGGCGGTAGTAAAGGTCTTCGCGGAAGCTGCCGACCTCGATCATGCTTTCGAGGTTCTTGTGGGTCGCCGCGATGATCCGCACGTCGATGCTCTGGGTCTTGTTGCTGCCCACGCGCTCGAAGGTGCGCTCCTGCAGCACGCGCAACAGCTTGACCTGCATCGGCAGCGGCATGTCGCCGATCTCGTCGAGGAACAGCGTACCGCCGTTGGCCAGTTCGAAACGCCCGGCACGGCTGGTGATCGCCCCGGTGAAGGCGCCCTTCTCGTGACCAAACAGCTCGCTTTCCAGCAACTCGGCCGGGATCGCCCCGCAGTTGACCGGTACGAAAGGCGCGTCACGACGCTTGGAGTGATAGTGCAGGTTGCGCGCCACCACTTCCTTGCCGGTGCCGGACTCGCCGAGGATCAGCACGCTGGCATCGGTGTCGGCCACTTGCTGCATCATCTGGCGCACATGCTGGATGGCACGGCTGGTACCGACCAGACTGCGGAACAGGTTCGGCTCGCGCTGCCGACCGCGCTCACGGGCCTGGTCGTACATCTCGCGATAGACCTGGGCACGATGCAGGGAGTCGAGCAGCTTGCTGTAGCTGGGGGGCATTTCCAGGCTGGACAACACCCGGCGGCGTTGGTCTTCGGGCAGGTCGGCAGAAGAAATATCACCCAGGAGCAACACCGGAAGGAACTCATCCCAGGTTGAGAGTGTCTTAAGCAAGCCAGTCACTCCGCTCGCGGCGTTGACAGTCCCAAGCAGGACACACAGCACTTCGCGACTGGACGACAAAGAGCCGACCATCTGCTGCCAGTCATCGCTGGTGCAGGAGAGATTTTCTTCGCCGAGAAAATTTAAGATCACCGCCAAGTCGCGGCGGCGAACGCTATCGTCATCGATCAGCAGAATTTTGGTTTCACGCCACATGCAATAGCAACTTCCCTAGTCAACTCGATGCCCGGTATGGGTGGGGCAAGCTAGACATCCGAGGCCGGACAGGGCCTCCAAGGACGACTGAAATCTGGAAACAGCACTAGTTAAGTCAAAAAAGCGTACATAGTCAAATTTATGGCGCAATACGGTTCGATTAACCCAACATTAACCGAACAGATGGTAAACCTTTGCGGCGTTCCTTGCTTGCTGGATCTTCGACATCTCATCGACTATCGACTGACGTTCGCTCATCGCCGCTTCCAGCAGCAGGCGATAGACGTGCAGCAATTCTTCCAGTTTGGCGCGCAGCGCATCCTCATCCAGGCCAGTCTCGCCGAGCACATCTTCCATGCAAGCGCGGCATGCCAGGTCCAGCTGGGTGATGGCCTCCCAATCACGCTCGGCCAAAGCCTTTACCAGGGCTTCGCGGGTTTCTTCGATACGCTGCAGTACGAGACTCATGGTACACTCCTTAGAACTGCGGACCCGGCGCGGTGATGGCGTCCCAACCTTCCTTGACTGTGGTGAGCAGACCGGCGACCTCGTCCAATATCTGAGGGTCCGACTTGATATTGGCTTGTGCCAGGCGCGTCATCATGTAGGCGTACAGATTGTCCAGGTCACCCAGCGAATCCGCCGAGTTCTCCAGATCCAAGCCTTCGCGCAGACCACCGACGATGCCGATGGCCTTGCCGATGGCGACCCCCTTGGCGGCGATGTCCTTGCGCTCGATGGCGCCTTTGGCCTGGGCAATGCGATCCAGGCCACCTTCCATCAACATCTGCACCAGACGATGAGGACTGGCCTCGGAGGTCTGCGCCTGGGCTCCCACCTTCTGGTATTGCCGAAGGGCTAGCATCGGATTCATGTTCTACCTCATTGCCACTCAAGGGTTCGTATAAGCAGTGTATCGCCTTTGAATCAGAAAACTTTAGACCCGAAGAACAAAAACCCGGCACGCGCTGGACGCGGCCGGGCTTTTTCCTGGCACTGACGCTGAGACTTAGCCCGACTTCTGCGCGTTCAACGAGGTAAAGAACGACGTAATGCTGGTGGCGGTCGCCTTCAACTGCCCGACAATCAAGTCCATGGCGTTGTACTTGGCCGTCAGGGTAGCGGTCATGTTGGTGACATGCAGATCCAATGCCGCCTGCTGGCTGGTCAAGTCGGAGGCCTGGGTCTTCAGGCTGTTGCTGCGCTGATCGAGCACCCCGCCGGTCTGGACATAGGGAGTGATTGCCTTGGTCATCCGCGCCAGCAGACCGTCCGCCCCCGCGTTGGCGGTGGTACCGGTAAACAGCGCCTGCACCTGACCGCTCAAGCCATCAGTGGTCATGGCCCGGGTAAACGTAGTGCTGTTGAAGTTCAACTGCCCCGTGGTCTGATCAGTCGCCACACCCAGTTGCGAGAGCACCGCCAACTGACTGCCCGGCCCGGGCGTAGTGAGCACACCGCGTACAGCGGCGATCAGTGAGCGAGGCAGTGAGTCGCCGGTGAAAGCCGCCGAAACGGTTGGCTTGCCATTGGCATCCAGGGTGGCCTTGGTCAGGGTGTTGATCGTCGACATCAGGGTGTTGTAGGCACTCACGAACGTCTGGATCGAGGTCTGCAGACCTGTAGTGTTAGTGCCTACGGAGATGGTGGTAGCAGTGGGCGTGGCGGTGCCGGCACCCGCACTGGGTGCCACCAGGCCGAACGTCAGGCCACTGATCGCATTGCTGACGGTATTGCTCTTGCTGGTTACAGCCAGGCCATCGACGGTCAGATTCGCATCCTTGGCGAGCGCGCTGACCGCTCCCGAACTCGAGGCCAACGGCGGATTGGGCATGACCTGGGTGCCGTCGATCGCCAAGCCCGCGATACCACTGACCACCAGGTCGGACCCCGTCCCCGTGGTCGTCGAACCGATCACCAGGCGCGAACCGTTCGAGTCGGTCACGATGTTGGCCGAGATACCGTTGCCCGACAGCGTCGAGTTGATGGCATCGCGCGTCGTTTGCAAGGTCGCATTGGACCCAATGGTGACGTTGTAGTTAGTGCCATTTTGACTGATAGTCAGGGTACCACTCGGAATGGCACTCGTCGCACCGCCGGCAAAAGAAGCACTGGCAACTTTCGAACTGGTGGCGAGGTTATTGACGACAACGCTGTAGCTACCCGCCACCGCCGAGTTATCGGTGGTCGCAGTCAGGACCGAGGTGGCCGACGATGTCGCGGTAAACCCCGTGAACTGAGGATTGGTCGAACTGTTGAGGTTGGTCAGCGCGGTCTGGAATGTCGTCAGTGCACTCTTCAGCGAGCCCACGCCGGAAAGCTTCAGCGTATTGGTCGATGTCTGGCTATTGATCTGCACCTGCTTGGCCGACTTGTCGGCGTTGACCAGCGCGGTCACGATCGAACTGATATCCAGGCCGGAACCCAAGCCCGTACTCGTTGAAATTGGACTTGCCATGTCTACTGTCTCCTCACAATTTGCTGCCAGTCTTTTGACCTTTGCCAGCGCCCGAAGAACTTGAACACACTATTCATGCCAGCTGTCAGGCTTTCGCGTCGAACAATACGCTACCGGCCGAGCTCAGGCTATCCGCCAGTTTCAAGGCTTCTTCGGAGGGGATCTGTCGAACCACCTCGCCGCTCTCGCTGGCGATCACCTTGACCACGACTTGCCCGGAGTGCTCGTCAATGGAAAATTCCAGGTTGCGCCTGATCGATTGAACGAACTTCTCGATATCCTGTACAGCCTGCTTGAGTCTATCGGAAGAATCCGAATCCTTGCTGGTGGCCGAAACAGCTTTCGCCGTATCCGCCTGAGGCGCCGCAGCTGATTTATCGGCAACAGAGCCCGAACCGGTTGGAGTAACCGCCGGGTAAGACAGATTAAGCTTTACACTCATGTCCATGTCCATCACCTCTCAACGTGAAAAAGCGAGAGAGCGCGGCAAGCACACTCTCCCGCCCAAACTCATTCCAAAATTACTGAAGCAGCTTCAGTACAGAGGAAGGCAGTTGGTTGGCCTGGGCCAGAATCGAGGTGGAAGCCTGTTGCAGGGTCTGGCTCTTAGTCAGCTGAGCGGTTTCAGCAGCGAAGTCGGTGTCCTGTACGCGGCCTTGTGCGGCGGTCACGTTCGCGGTCACGTTCTGCAGGTTGGAGATGGTGCTGGTCAGACGGTTCTGCGAAGCACCGAGGTTGGCGCGGGTAGCACCGATGGCGGCGATTGCAGCGTCGATCGCGGTGATTGCGTTGTCGATGTTCGAAGCGGCGGCTGCCGAAGTAGCACCGGTCAGCATCACAGTACCGCTACCAACCGACAGGCTGACGGCGTCGAACTTGGAGCTCAGGGTCAGGTTGATCTGGTTGGCGGAACCGGTGTTGGAGCCGACTTGCAGGGTAACGACACCTGCCGAACCGTCCAGCAGGTTTTTGCCGTTCAGCTGGGTAGAGGCGGAGATACGAGTCAGTTCGTCCGACATCTGGGCGAATTCGCCGTTGGTCGCGGTCTGGTCAGCGGTACCGTTGGTGCCGTTACGGGCCTGAACAGCCAGTTCACGCATACGCTGCAGGATGTTGGTGGACTCTTGCAGTGCGCCTTCAGCGGTCTGCGCCAGGGAGATACCGTCGTTGGCGTTTTTTACCGCAACGTTCTGACCACGAATCTGGCTGGTCATGCGAGTGGCGATCTGCAGGCCGGCGGCGTCGTCTGCGGCGCTGTTGATTTTCAGGCCGGAAGACAGGCGCTGCATGGAGGTGGACAGAGCACTGGCTGCACTGTTCAGGTTCTTTTGAACATACAGTGAAGTTACGTTGGTGTTTACGGTTAATGCCATGACGAAATCCTCGTTGGTTGGGTACTGCGGCTTTCCGGCCCTGGCAAGCGCCGGGTGTGGCCTAGAGAACCTTCGTAATAGTTATCGTCGGGATAGCAGGTTGCTTGAGGGCTTTTTTCAAAAATTTTGCTAGCACACTGCCACACCTTGGAAAACAAGGGCTTGCGCCCCACCAACGAAAAAAAAATGACGTCAGGGAACTGCCGCTGACTCCAGCAACACCACCAGTTCGTACTCCATCCAGTCGGCCAGCCCCAACCAGTCCTGCGATTCCTGGCAAGCCAGCATGCAGGTCAGCAGTTGCGTCCACTGTTGCCGGGACTCCTGCGAAGCACCTTCCAATACTCCTTGAGCCGCGTCGAAGACCTCGACCATATCCAAGGCCGCCTCCACATCGCGACCCAGACGAAACAACCTGGCGCACCCACGGGCACCTTCGATGCATTGCGCCAGTCGACTCATTGCACGAACTCCTGGTCGAACCCGGCGCCGACGATCCGTGCCCCCGCCCGGCTGCTGTTGAGGAAACTCACGTGCGGATGACGGGCGATATAGCGTTCCAGTTCGACGAGGTAGCGACGGAAGTTCAACTGCGTCCTGACCCGTTGTCCATGGCCGTCCAGCACCCAGTGTCGTGCCAGGTCGACACCGGGGCCGAGGTCGCCATCCTTCCAGCCCGCGTGGGTCCTGTTCATCGGGAAGGCGAAGTCAGCGCCAAACAGCGTGATGCGGGCCGCACCCATCTTCACCGCCAAATCGACCGCCGGGTGCAGGACACTGCCGCCGACGAACAGCAAGCCTCTATGGAGCCGATCGCGCACCGGGGCATAGATCGGGCTGATGGAATAGCCGCCGTAGCGCGGGCCTTTCCAGGCTTGCAGGACCTGGGGATCGCTCATCGGCATATAGACCAGGGGAATACCGTCGGACGCTTCAGGAGGCAAGTGCCGGAAACCGATGCGCCGGTCAATGCTGACCACGATATCGGGCCTGATCCCGTGCTCACGCAGCGGCCGATAGGCAGTGTCGACGCTGATGAGCAATGGCCGGTCCGGTTGCCGGCCAATTGCACGCAACCGCTCGAACTGCTGCTCCAGCGTCGGCCCGGTGCCGATCACATAAACGTGCTGACCCATCCGGGTCGAGAACAGCTCGGCCACATCGCGATCGGCACCAAACACCTCGCGAGTGTCCTGCAGACGTTGAACAATTTCCGCGGACCGCGGATCGAACTCGCGGTTATTGAAGGTCAGGTGCACTTCCCCGACCAGACGATCACGCATCCGCGCATTGAAGTCATCGGCCAGCACCAATTCGGCCGGCAAGGCGAAAAACGGCAGGAGAATCTCGGGATGGTCGGCGGCGTAGCTCAGTTCGACCCGTGGATCACTCAACCAGGACTGCTGGTCCAACAACCCCAGCACCAGCTTGAACAGAGCCCCGTTGAGGACATGAACACACAGACGCTTGAGTGTCGGCAGCTCCAGCAGCACCTGTTGCAGATCGCCCAAGCCCACCCCATACAGGTGCAGCATGGGGCTGTCCGGGGGCAGGCTGACCGCCTGCAGGCGCGCCTCGGCGACACGATCATGCCGGCTGGTGAGCTGAATGCCGCCCACGCTCAGGGTCGAGCCCAGCCCCTCCACCAGCTCGACCGGCAACGACTCGCTGTCCTCGGCCAATAGGCGCGCCAGCAAACCCGGCCAACGGGCACCAATGACTTGCAGGTTCTGCTCGAAACTCTCGCTCATGCCGCCTCACTCAACATCCGCGCAAAAAAAAGGCGCTCAAGGTTATCTCACCTGAAGCGCCCTTTTGCGACCTTATGCAATCAACGCCGATGAATAATCGCCGAGCCCCAGGACAAACCCACGCCAAAGCCACTGAGGGCCACGCGCTTCCAGGTCGAGTCGAGGACATGTTTTTCCAGCAACAGCGGAATACTCGACGACACCGTGTTGCCGGTCTCGACCATATCCTTGATGAACTTCTCGGGCTCGCCCTCGAAACGCCGTGCCACGGCATCGACAATCGCCGCGCTGCCCTGGTGAATGCAGAACGCATCGATATCGTCCGCCTGCAAGCCGGACTCCTCGAGCAACTCGTGCAGGTGCGCCGGAACCTTGAGCAGGGCGAAGTTGAACACCTGGCGACCGTTCATGAAAAATACGCCGTTGCTGACCTTCAGGTGCGGCGCGCCGGACCCGTCGGTGCCGAACTTGGCCTTGCCCAACTGCCAGGGCGCGTCTTCACCCATCCAGGTGGCCGTCGCCGCATCACCGAAGAGCATGGTGGTGTTGCGATCTTCCGGGTCGACAATCTTCGAATACGGGTCGGCGGTCACCAGCAAGCCGTTCTTCAGGCCCGCGGCTTCCATAAAACCCTTGATCGCGTAAATGCCGTAGACATAACCGGAGCAGCCCAGGGAGATATCGAATGCGGCCACGCTGGTGGGCAGGCCAAGCTTGTCCTGGACGATGGCGGCGGTATGCGGCAGGCCTTCCTCATCACCGTTCTGGGTGACCACGATCAACACATCGATGGATTCGCGCTTGAGCTCGGGATTGCGGGCGAACAGCGCGTTCACCGCCTCGACACACAGGTCCGAGGTTTCCTGCTCATCATCCTTGCGGGGCAGGAAGGCCGAACCGATCTTGCCCAGGATGAACGCTTCATCCTTCTCGAATTTTGCACCTTGTGCGTAATTGTCCACGCCGGCTACAGGCACGTAGCTCGCAATGCTCTTTATGCCAATCATTACGGCTTCCCAATAATAAACAGCTGAAAACCCTCGCTCACCAGAACCGAGGGCTGCCGACAAACAGAGATTTGACGCCGCCCACGGAGGGGCGGCTGCCGGAAGAACAAAAGGCTAACACCGGACCGGTCATGAGCCAGGCGCCATCTTCCAGGTCAATACAATACAGTGAAGATGCGCGTTATGACTCGCAGGTCACGCTATTTTGCCGAATCATCCCTACAAAGGCTTATTCAACCAGCGACCACGCCAGTGGCGTGCCGCGCTTGAGGGCCTGCCGGGCGCTGCGTCCGAGCACGGCGTCGAGATGCTTGGGCGCCAGTCCCAGGCCGGGGCGGATCGCCCGCAGATTCTCGGCGCTGAAGGTTTCCCCCGCCGCCATATCGCGGGTGACATACAACGAGCGGCGATACACCAGGGACTTGCGTTCGGCCTCGGTGACGCCATAGTGCACCTGCCCCAGGGCTTGCCAGGCCCGTTCGGTCTCGACGACCAGGCTGGCCAGTTCCGCGGGTTCCAGGGAAAAACTCGAGTCCACACCGCCATCGGCCCGATCCAGGGTGAAATGCTTCTCCACCACCGTCGCCCCCAGCGCCACCGCCGCCACCGCCACCCCCACGCCCATGGAGTGATCGGACAACCCGACCTGGCAGCCGAACAATTCGCGCAGATGAGGAATGGTCCGCACATGGCTGTTTGCCGGGCTGGCCGGGTAGGTGCTGGTGCATTTGAGCAGCACCAGGTCCTGGCAACCGGCGGCCCGGGCGGCGCGTACGCTTTCATCGAGCTCGGCGACGCTGGCCATGCCAGTGGAAATGATCAGCGGTTTGCCGGTCGCCGCCACGCGCCGGATCAATGGCAGATCGGTGTTTTCGAAACTGGCGATCTTGTAGGCCGGCACGTCGAGGCTTTCGAGAAAGTCCACCGCCGTTTCATCGAAGGGCGTGGAAAACGCCAGCATGCCCAACTCCCGGGCGCGGGCGAAGAGCGGCGCGTGCCACTCCCAGGGCGTATGGGCCTTTTCATACAAGGCATAGAGCGACGAGCCGGCCCAGAGGCTGGCCGGGTCCTGGATGAAGAACTCGCCTTCGTCCAGGTCCAGGGTCATGGTGTCGGCGGTGTAGGTTTGCAGCTTGAGCGCATGGGCACCGGCCTTGGCCGCCGCCTCGACAATCCGCAGCGCCACCTCCAGCGACTGGTTATGGTTGCCGCTCATCTCGGCAATGATGAACGGTGGCGCGTCCGGGCCGATCACCCGCTGGCCGATCTTGAAACTAGTCATGGTGCTGATCCTTTACCACACGCTCGAAACGGCAGGTCGACTGGACATAGCCGCCGTGACGGAACAATTCGATGGAAGCCGGGTTGTCCGGCAGTACCTGGGCGTCGATTACCGTCACCTGCGGCCAGTGCTCGCGCACAGCGGCTTCGCCACGGGCCAGCAGTGCCCTGCCCCAGCCCAGGCCGGCACGGTCCGGGAACAGATACAGCGAAACTTCGGCGCGACTGCCCGCCAGATCGTAGCGCAACACACCCACCGGGCCATCCGCGGCCTCGGCGATCAGCAGCAGACGCCCGGGGTCGAGCAGGCTCGCGGCCAGCCAGGCCTGATGCGCTTCCCAGACGATGGGCTCGGGACTCAACGAGGCACGCCGCACCGACTCGGTATTACGGCCGTCAAACAACAGCCGCGAATCCTCCACCGTGGCCGGACGCAAGGCCAGGCTGGTACCGGCCAAGGCCACGGCGAACCGCCGCGCCCCCAGCCCATCCACCAGACGCCGCGACTGTGCGGCCAGGCTGCGCCGCAGGCTGACATTGCCCAGGAGAAAAACGATGGCCTGCCTGAGGCTGTCGACATCAACTTCTTCACTGCGCCCCAAATAGACATGCGCCCCAGCCCCAGCCAATCGCTCGGCATTGGCCTGCTGATTGTCCGCCACGGCGATACACAGGGTCGGCAACCCCAGCGCCGCCCGCTCCCAACTGGTACCGCCACCGGCACCGATAAACAGGTCGGCACGCGCCATCAACGCCGCGAAGTCGCTGACGAATGTCTGCAACCGCCAGTGTGGACGATCCACCACCATGACCTGCATCTGCGCCAACCTCGGGTTGGAGGTCCCGGCCACGAAGTCCACTTCCAGATCCTTGAAGTCCGCGAGAGCCAGCATGGCCTTCCAGGTCTCGCCCACAGCATCCAGCCCGCCGAAGTTCACCAGCAGCCGATTCGGCCGGGCCTTGATTGGCAGGGGATCGCGCCGGAACTCATCGCGAATCAGCGCGTAACGCGGACCGAACAGATGGCGACAGGGTTGCACAGTACGTTGGGCGTATTCGGGATCGTTGGCGGTGAAGTTCTGATCGAACAGGATATCCACCGCATGCCGGCGGTTGTTCAAGTCATCGATGGCCGCAATCTGGCGCGCCCATTGACGAGCGGCGGCCTGCCACTGATGGTCAAGACCGTAGTGATCGACCACGATCCAGTCGAAAGCCGGCTCTGCCGCCAGCCATACGCCCAAGGCGGCGATATCCGCCTGCCAGGGCAAAGGTGCCTCGATACCCAGCGCGAGGTTTTCTCCCGGGTAGCCGGCAGGCAACACGAATGCACGAAATCCTTCCTGGGCAAGGCGAGTCAATGCATTGCCGGGCAATTCCCGACAGGCAAATACCACCTCGGCACCACTGTCGCGCAGGACCCGGGCCAGGGTCAGGCAGCGTGCGACGTGCCCGCTGCCGATGACTGCCGAGGCATCGGCGCGAATCAGCACTCTCATGATTGCAACTCTCCACCCGCCTTCAGCGCGGCGTAGAGATATTCGGCCCGGCGCCAGTCTTCCTCGGTATCGATATCCTGGACCAGATGGCGCGGCAACTGCACCGGCAGGCTTTTCTCGGAAAACAGCAGATCCCCGCGCAACCAGGCCTCGCGGCGTCCCCAGTAGAACTGCCCGGCGTCCTGAAACGCCGGCGGCAGGTCCTGGGAGCGGGTCTGCCGGTATTCGGGATACAGTGACGTCAATGCCCCGTCCCCGGTCAGGGTCAGCGCGCGCTGGATCGGAAAACCGAACTCACAAACCGAAAAGGCGAAAGACTTGTCGGCATGCCGCTCCAGCAACGACAGGCCTTGGCGCAGAAAGCGCGTTTGCAACAACGGTGCGGTGGCGTAGATGCAGCAGGCGTAATCGAATGCCGATCCCGACTGTTCGAGTGTCTCGATGGCATGCACGATCACCGCGGCCGTCCCGGTGAAATCATCGGCCAGCGTCGCGGGCCGCACAAATGGCACCTGCGCACCGTGAGCCCGAGACAGCGCAGCGATCTCCGGGTCATCGGTGCTGACCACCACCTGGTCGAACAATCCCGATGCCAGCGCGACACGGATCGAACGCACGATCATCGGTTCGCCGTGGAACAGCTTGAGGTTCTTGCGCGGGATACGCTTGCTCCCACCCCGCGCCGGAATGATCGCGATTGCGCTCAAGAACGCTTTTCCAGCAGAAACCAGTTCACATCATCGATGGGAAACTGTGGATCACGGTGATAACCGAAGCCATAGTCGAGCAACTGCAGATCAGGGTAGCGATTGAGCATTTCCCCCGCAAAATCACGCTTGAACAACTTGCCGCTGTTGCCGCGGTAAGTCACCTCGACCGGTGCCGGGCTGTAGTACTCGCAAATCAGGATATAACGATGGCTCAGTTCGTAGAGCTGCTCATAGGCGGCCGGCAAGAGCTCCGGCGCCAGATGAATCAACACACCCTTGCTCAAGGTCAGCTGCCAAGTCCGCTCGCGGGGGAAGTCGAACAGCGAACCGAGCCAGATATCGGCGATCTCCAGCGCCCGGGCCTGGGTATGGGCGCTGGCATTGATCTCCACGCCCTGCAACGCACAACCGGGCAGCAGTCGATGCAGCGCCTGCAGATTGTTGCCGGTGTTGGTCCCCAGCTCCAGCAGGCTTTCGATACGATCGGTGCGCGCCAACGCCTTGGCAAACAGTGCCAGGTTGGCAGCGATCAGCGACTGCCCCTGATTGCGGGCCACATATTGATCACCGAAGTCGCCGCGCCAAAAATGCTCTTGTTCACTCAGTTCACGCATGTCTTGCCCTTGAGTTTGCTGATGACGCCTGCCCCAGGACCTGGCTCAACTGCGCCACGACGTAATCCTGCTGTTCTTCGGTCAGGTCAGGGAACAAGGGTAGGCTGATTGCTTCGCCGAAATAGCGCTCGGCTTCAGGAAAGTCGCCCTCGGCAAACCCCTGCTCCTGGTAATAAGGCTGCAGATGCACGGGGATGTAATGCAGGTTGACGCCGATTCCAGCGGCCCTCAAGGCTTCGAACACCTCGCGTTGAGAGCTCTGGATATGCTCAAGCTGCAAGCGCACCACATAGAGATGCCAAGCCGATTCGGCCCCCGGCTGATTGAATGGCAAGGTGAGCGCCAACCCGGCCAGCAGCCGGTCATAGCGTGCCGCCAGTTCACGTCGCTTGGCGACGAACTCATCGATCCGGCTCATTTGCGAAAGGCCGAGTGCCGCATGCAGGTCCGTCATGCGGTAGTTGAACCCCAGCTCCAGTTGCTGGTAGTACCAGAGCCCGTGGTCCGGCACCTTCATCTGTGCCGGCTCGCCCGTGATGCCATGGCTGCGCAACCTGCGCAGGCGAGCGGCCAACTCCGGATCGTTGGTCAGGACCATGCCGCCCTCGGCCGAGGTGACGATCTTGACCGGGTGAAAACTGAAAATCGTCATCACCGCGTGGTCGCCACAGCCCACCGGACGCCCAAGGTAACCAGCGCCTATCGCATGAGCCGCATCTTCGATCAGGGTAAAGCCATAACGCTCGGCGAGCCGGGCAATGCTCTGCATGTCACAGCTCTGCCCGGAAAAAGCCACCGCCACGACCACCTTCGGCAACTGCCCGTTCAACTCGGCAGCCTCGAGCTTGCGTGCCAATAAACCGGCATCGAGGTTCAGTGTCAGCGGGTCGATATCGACGAAATCCACTTCGGCCCCACAGTAACGCCCGCAGTTGGCCGATGCCACGAAGGTATTGGGGCTGGTCCAAAGGCGGTCGCCCGGCCCCAGCCCCGCCGCCAGGCAGGCGATATGCAGGGCGGCCGTGGCATTGCACACGGCAACCGCAAAGTCCGCCTGGCAGTGTGCGGCCACGGCGCGCTCAAACCGCTCGATGGTCGGCCCCTGGGTCAGCCAGGGCGAATTGAGGACCGCAACCACCGCATCGATGTCGGCCTGATCAATATTCTGACGCCCGTAGGGAATCTGATAAGGCATCATGAGCCTGACTCGACACAAGAACCGGCCAACCGACGCCGATAACGGGTGATGAGGTTGAGCATGTCGCACCTCCTTTTGGTTTTTCCGTCGAACCTAAGCCAGCCATTGCGCCCAATCCACACGGCTCTCGCCGCGCAAGACAAAGCCCTTGTCGGTCAAGGCAAGATTCCTGTTGTACGCCTGGTCCCCCTCGAACACATGAGTCCATTTTTCGCGAAGCGCTTCAAGCGCTTGCGGGTCTTGCGGGACGGTCCCAGGATTCAGAATCTGCACCTGCGGCGTCCATACCGTCAGATAGCCTGCGTACCCGGCTTTCAAGCACAGGTCAACGTCACCGAAAGACTCGGCAAAGGCCTCTTCGTCCAGCCCACCGACAGCGCCGTAAACCTCCTGACGAATCATCAGGCAGGCGTAAGAAACGGCACTGTAATTCTGCTCGATCAGCAGACGCTGCAGATACCCTGCAGCCTCTTTGTCTTCTCCGACACCCGGCGAGCCTACCCCGCCCTCGACGCCAAAAATCAATCCGGCCTGGGAGACCTTGCCGTCACGATCAAAGAGCTTGGCGCCCACCACACCGACCTCCGGACGCAATGCCTGATTGAGCAGGGACTCGATCCAGTTCGGATTGACCACTTCGCTCTCGGCCGACAGCAGCACCAGGTATTCACCCTGGGCCTGTTGACAGGCGGCGTTATACAACGCGGATAAGCCCAGGCGCTGGTCAGCCCGCAGAACACGGACTTTAGCGTTTTGCTGCGCCAGACTTTCCAACCAGTCATTCGTCGAGGCGGATTGGCTCTGATTGTCTGCAACCAGCACTTCGTAATGGGTATACCGGGTTCGCAACAGGATACTGGCCAGGCAACGCTGCACGTCGGACACGTTGTCCTGACTGGGCACAATGATCGACACCAGGGGGCGCTCGGTATGGCGATAGTCTACATAGTAGGTCCCCGGTATCGCCGAGGTGACCTGAGCCTTGTAGCCGCGCTTGGCAAGGTGCCGAATCAGCGACTGACGCTCCTGGGCGTTTTCCTGCAGCTCCACCGCCTGGCTGATCACCAGCGGCTCATCCAGGTGGGCCATGCCCGCCATTCCGCCCTGCTCGATAATCCTCAGCAACAGATCGAATTCAAGGGCCTTGCTGAAATCCGCGGAGTAGCCACCCACTTCCAGGAAAACATCGCGGCGAATCA
Source organism: Pseudomonas sp. GW821-FHT04D07 (assembly GCF_059420225.1). Classification (NCBI taxonomy): domain Bacteria; kingdom Pseudomonadati; phylum Pseudomonadota; class Gammaproteobacteria; order Pseudomonadales; family Pseudomonadaceae; genus Pseudomonas; species Pseudomonas sp. GW821-FHT04D07. Next base: position 611,262 of record NZ_JBWKTH010000001.1, on the reverse strand, counting down.
GCCAATGGCGCGCCATCAATGCAGGAACACTTTGCAGCAGGTCAAGGTTGAAGCCGGAGCGGAACACATCCACCAACGCACCATCGGCCTGACGCTGAATCTCATCGGTAGCCACTGCACGGGATTGAACGTCATCCAGCAACTCCAGGCTGGCTCGTAACAAACCGCTGGAGGTAAATTCATCACCGGCCTCGACCAACATCAACCAGTCGCAGGTCGACTGGCGAGCAGACTGGTTCAGCTTGTCGACATAATTACCCTGGGTTACCCGGATAAAGTGCAAGGTGTTTTGCGCCGTTGTCGTTGCCAGGGGTTCGCCGGTGGTCAGTACCACGATCTGGAACGCCTTGCAGTGCCCCTCCAGCAGACTGTCCAGGGTGACCTGCAACTTGGCCACGTCACCCTCGAGATCAAGCACCATAAGACCGAACCGTGGCCCGCCTTGATGCGCTGCCAGCCAGTTTGCACAGGCCTCGACCTGCTCAGCTCCGGGTTCACGCGCCTTCAACCAGTCGAGCAAACGCCCAGAGCGGGTCGACTCGAAAGTCCGACGGTTGTTCGGGTCCGGCAGTGTGCCCAGCCGCTCGGCCCAGAGCGCCATTTTCTGCCCATCTTCTTCCTCCCCCAGTCCCTCCAGCTGCAGGGCCAGGCGCTTGATCAGGTGTCGATCGAATATGTTGCAGTCGTGAGCTTGCCACAAGCGATCAACGACGGTCTCGTCGGTATCGTTATTGCGCGGTCGCATGAGGTCGTACTGACGCCGCCATACACCCTCCAGCCGCTGAAGCTGGACACGTCCTGCCGGCATCGCGTGGAGCAGGAACTCGATATGGCTCAATTGATCGAAAAACACCTGATTGTAGAAAGGCATCTCGACATACTGTTGAGGACCGAAACGTCGATCCGGCTCTTTCGTGGCGCTGTTCCAGTGGGACTCGAAAATGATTTCGGCGGTCAAGGCACGTCGAGAGATGAGACTGTCAGCCATCGCCTCGAAAGCCTGAAGTGCAAATTGCTTGCCCTGCTCCAGATCGAGGCCCGGAATAGCATCGGGCAACGCCGCCAGAAACTCAGCGAAAGACTCTCGTTCAGCCACCGACTTGGCATCGGTATAAGTCAGGGAGAAATAAACGTCGGTCTTGTGCTCTGATTGTATGTAGTTGATTTCACGTACTACATAGGGAATCGGCAAGATCCGCGCCTTGGCTCTGGCCAGCATATAGTAGGAATGACCGATCTCCTGCCACTCGAACTTTGCGTCGCTGGGCATGGACGCGTACCAGTCGCGAAACAATGACGTACGATGCACGGCATAAAAAGGTGGAATGAACTGTCCCATAAAGTCCATGACCCGATCCTGCGGCCGATCGGACGAGTAGTCTTCACAGACTTTCTTGTCACGACGGTAGTACGTCACGCTGTTGGCCAACGCCAGGTACATCAGGCAATAACCATGACACATGCCGTAGTCCGGGTTTTTCTCCAGGAAAGCCACGGACTGCTTGAGGGAGTCATGTATCAGAAAATCGTCATCGGCGGCAAACACGATGTACGGCGTGGTGACCTGGGCGATACCGTACACGACCTTGGCCTGGGCGTCCCAGTAGCCGAACTGCGGCAGGTGCAGGTAGTCGACATTCTCAAAACCATCGGCCACACCGTCACTCGCCTGAACGGACGAGTCCAGCACAATGATCCGGCAAGGCATCGGGCTGTAGAACTCCAGAGCCCTGCGCAGGAACGCAGGCCGGTTGTGAGTGATGAGCACCACCGTCAACAGTTCGTTCAATGGTTGAGCGTGTTCGGAACTGTACTTGCCTTGCATAACTTTCCCCGCAGTCGGTGGGTTGACTGATGAACTGAACGATGGAGCCCTGACCAGGACGGCTGCGAAGCGCTATATGCCCATCACAGGCTCAGGGCGTGCCAGAGAATTGGCTTGGGCCTGAAGTAATGAGGGAGTGATTGCAGGAAACGCGCCAGCTCGTGCGCCGGCAAGGATTCGGGGAGGGGGATCGTGATAGGCAAGTGACGAAAGCACCCCCCTTGTGGGGTGCAGGGTTTCGCGGCGATAGCAATAAGGTTACTTGTGCTACCCGACAGCCGTTTGCTGGCAACTGCCGGGCAGCCTGTGGATCAGTCCGCCAGCCAGCCATGCTCCCAGTACCGTACATTGTCGCCACGCAACATATAGTCGCGCAGCACGATCTCACGCAATTCATCGCCCATGCGGTAGCTGGCGTCGGGATCGGACAGATGCATGCGAATGGCCTTCAACCACTCGTCAGTGGTGTTGGTCTTGATCTTCGTGCACGGCAGATACCCGGTGTAGGCCTTGGTATCGGTACAGATCACCGGATAACCGCAGGCGCCGTACTCCAGCAGACGCAAATTGCTCTTGCAGTCGTTGAAGATATGGAACTCCAACGGCGCCAGGGCCAGGTCCAGGTTCAGGCTCGCCAGCTTCGCCGGGTAGATATCAAGTCCGATGACCCCATGAAATTCATGCATGTAGGGGCGCAACTCTTCCGGACACATACCGAAGAAAACCCAATCCACCTCATTGGCCAGCTCCTTGACGACATCGGCAATGATCGCCAGATCACCGGCGTGACTCGTGCCTCCGCCCCAGCCCACACGCGGCTTTTTCGAGGTACGACGCAGGTTGCGCAACCCGGTCCACAGATCCGTAGCCAGCATGTTCGGCACGACGCGGATATCGCTGTGCATGGAGGACAAGGCATCGGCCAGCGGGGCCGTGGACACCACCACTCGGTCGCACAGGCCAATGCCACGCCGTACCAGACGTTCCATCTCCATGTGATCGGGTAGGTTGCGAATGTGTCCGTTCTTATGCGGAACATTGATCACATAATCATCCAACTCATAGACGCGCCGGGCCTTGCTGTAGGCCTTCAGACCGAGGATTTCATCAATCGGCTGCGCGGCGTAACGACCCTGCAAAACGATAACGTCAGGAGACTGACGCTCGACCTCGAAGATCGACGGCAGGTTGTAGTAGGTACGCCCCACTGCGCGGCCCGCCGCTTCCAGCTCGATCAGCGGTTGGGTGACCCGGTAGTGGCCGACGGCGGAGGCATTCACCGGCAGCGCCATGATCCGCGGTAGGTAGCGGGCGGAAAAAGGAGTCCATCCCGAGCGCAGGCCCGGCTCCAGACTGAAGCTTGAGCCCCCCAGACTGTCCAGCGTCAGGCTCGGGTTATAAGCCGGGTCGCGGGCGACGATCGGTAACCAGCGCTTGTAGAACGTCTCTTCCTCCTGAGTCCGCAGTGCCTGTTGCTCGGGCTCCAACGTTACAACCGGCTGCGCGCCCATGGCCAACTGCGCATAAGGGGTCCAGACCACCAGATGACCGCTTTGACCGACTCGCAGGCAAAGATCAACCTCGTTGAGGGCCTGAGTGAAATGCGCCTCATCCAGACCGTCCAGGCGCTCGAACAGCGCCTTGCGGATCAGCAGGCAATCGGCACCCACCGCACTCAGGTCATGTGCCACTTGCAAACGGTACATGTAGCCGCCGGCCTGCATCGACTCACCATAGAACGGCATGCCTGCCGGGCCGCGCAGACCGAGAATCAGCCCCGCATGCAGTACACGCCCCTCCGGGCTGAACAGTTTGGCCCCCACCACCCCCACTTCCGGACGCTGGCCATGACTGAGCATTTCATCCAACCATGAGGGCTGGGTAATCACGGTGTAGGGGTTGAGCATCAACAGATACTCGCCACGCGCCTGCCTGGCCGCGAAGTTACGAATGGCCGCCGCATTGCCCTGCTGCGAATACTCCAACACACGCAGGCGCTCGCTGCCCAACTGTGCCATGCCGGACAGCCAGATCTTGGCCTCGGCGCTTTCACTGCCATTGTCCACCAGCAACAGCTCGTATTCACTGTAGGCGGTTTTCTCCAGCAGGCTCTCGACACAGCGCTGCAACGCCGCACACTGATCCTTGCTGACGATGATGATCGACACCAGCGGCCGCGCTTCATGCAGATAGTCGATACGATTGAGCAGTCGGCCATCGCTGCGGTGGATCTCGTGCTCGATCCCCAGACGTCGCAGATGCGCCTGCACCACCTGTGGATTGAGTTCGACGAGTTCAGGTAACGACAACCATTTCGACAGCGAGAATGTCGACTCCAGTTGAATCTCGGCAATGTGCTCCACCACCTGCGTACCGTCACTTTCGACCATTCGCCACAACAGGTCGTGGGGAGCCAGCTCGCCGCACTGCACATTGAAGCCGCCGAATGCCAGAAAGGCTTCCTGTTGGAACGCCAGGGCTCGTCCGACATAGGGGTAGCTGCGCATCAGGTCCAGGTTGAAATCCGGCTTGAACACCGGCTCCGTCGACTCCCCCTCGCGCAAACCGCCCTCATCGCTGTAGATGCAGCGGGCATTCGGTGAAATCACGATACGCTCGGCCAACACCAACAAGGCCGGCTCCGGCAGACGATCGCCGGCGCGCAACAAGTAGAACCAATGAGCCTCATCAAGCTGTGGCAGAAGTTCGTTCAACTGTTGACGCCAGTCTTCCTGCAACGGCAGGCTAAATACCCGCCCGTCAAGCGACACCTCGGTGCAGGCACTGGACAACACCAGCGTCAGCTGTGGCGCGTAGAGCTGAGCGGCGAGACTCTGCAACGTCGCTTCAAGGTTGGCGCTGCCACCTGGCTCATCAATGACAACAGGTACGATTTTCGGCTGCCAGGACCAGGCGGCCAACGTGTCCGGCAACAACTTGCGCTGGGTCCCGGACAGGTTACGACACGCTAGCCATTCACCATACAACTGGGCAAAACTCTCACTGGCGACCCCAACCCGCCATTGTTGAGTGGTTTGCCGGGTGCCCAGGGTCCGGCTCAGGGGATACTCTTCCCAGACACGAGGCTCCACACCGGCAGTCACCAAGGGCACATAACGCACCCAGCCGGGGGCCGGCGCTTTCTCACCGCTACGCGCCTTGAGCATTTGCAGTATCCACTGCATTTCCGTCGCAGCGGCGTCCCTCATCGCCTGCTGGCGATTCATACGCTCGGGGTACAGGCGTTCGATACTCAGGACATTGTTCGAAACCACCAGGTTGCCACGCCGGAACAGGCAGATGTACAAAGCCAGGTCCAGCGAAGCGACAAAACAGTGCCCGGGCTGAGTCAGGGCCGGCAGCAACTCGACCAGGTCCGCCCGCCGAAACAGCGCGCTGGTCAGGCCACCGAAGAAATTGACCGGGAAGTTCTCGCAGATGGCCAGCAGGTCCTCAGCCTTGAACAAGCCAGACACTGGAGACAGCGGACCGTTTTCCAGGCGCGCGGGCAACTGGAGGTCGTCGGCATCCCAGAAAAACCGTTGGCCCATTACCAGATTGACATCATCGTGCTCGACGAACACCTGCGCCTGCTGTTCGATAATGCTGGGCAGCAACTGGTCATCATCCAGCAGAAACTTGATGTACTCGCCCCGCGCCAGATCCAGGCACGCCTGCAAGTTGCCGATATAGCCCAGCGGCTGAGGGTTACGCCTGTAGTGCAGGGTCTTGTCGCTCTGCTCGCCGAGTGTCTGCACCGCCGTCTCGATCTCATCGCCGAGACTGTCATCGCACACGATGATCTCCAGGTTGGCATATTCCTGGGCCAGGGCACCGCCCAGGGCCCGGGAGAAAAACCGTGGATTGGAAGCAGGAATGACAAGGCTGACAAGCGGGATCGAGTTCACGGCGGGGCTCTCAAGCAACGGGAGCGCCCCTGTGCGGCAGCGCCCCTGAAACCGCTGGTCACAGCGGCGGGTATACGACAGTTACAGCCATCGGGCGCTTGCACGCCCGACCCGGATCAGATTTTGTTGAACAGACCCAACTGGTTGATTTTGCTGAACGCCAACTGCGCCGCCTGCAACATGGTCTGCTGCAGGGTCAGGCGGGTCATGACCGCCGCCGGGTCGGAATCGCGAATCGCCGATTGGCTGGCGGTGTTGGCCAGGACCAGGCTCTGGTTGGTGGCGCTCTGGTCGTCCAACGCCTGGCCCCGGGAGCCGATCGAGGTCACCGCGCTACCGGCCTGGTTCATCGCACTGGTGATGTTATTGATGCCAGCGTTCATCGTGGCCAGCAGCTTCTGCTGGGCAACCGGGTTGCCATCGGCCGGGGTGTTCAGCGCCGTGACCATCTGGCTCAGCGTATCGAGGATATTCTGGGTCTGGTGGTTGTTGGGCTGAACCACAAACTGGTCACCGGCCGCCGGTGCACCACCGAAAGTCAGGCTGACACCCGCTGCCGTCGCTGTCGAGCCGGCCATGACGCCCGAGGACACCGGCCTGCTGCCGGCCGAGATCGGCGCCGCATAGAGGTCATAGGCCGTGGCGCTGGTGAACTTGAGGATCGCCCCGCCAGCAGGAAAGGTGCTGTTGTAGGCGGCAGCATTGGTGGTCGTGGCCGCAGTCACCACCGCCACCGAAGGATTGCCCGCGCTGCGCGAGGTATTGAAGGTATCCGGCTGCGCGGCCAGGGTGAAGGTATGCCCGGCAATCACCGGGTCCGGCACATCGCCGGGCTTGAGGTTGATGTTCAAGCCCAGGTCCACGCCCCGGAAGCTGACGGTCTGGTTCGCGCCGTTGCTATTGCTGATCACACCGTTCTGGCTGGCTTCGGCCGTGACGTCAATACCACCGGCATCGGTGATCTTGATCTGGGTACTGCTGAGGAAACTGATGGTATACGGCTGGCCGCCGCTGAACTTGGCATCGTAGGTCGCACTGTTGCTGATCAGGCCGTTGGACAGGGTCACCCGCCCGTCGTCCACGGCGGGCGCGGTCATGGTGGACAGGGTACGGCCCGTGTTGATCGACTGCTGGAAAGCCTCCCAACCGGTGATGTTGCTGGGCACCGAGGTGTTCTCGCCAATCGCCAGGTTCAACTGCGACTGATCGCCGTTGTAGCTGTAGGTACCGTCCGAATTGGCGGTGTACGCTGGGGAACTGGTCTTCGAGCCGCCGAACAGGTAGTTGCCGTCGGCGTCCTGGCTGTTCATCAGGCCCAGTATTGTCTGCTGGACCTGACTGAGTTCCTGGGCCGACGCCTGGCGATCGGCATCGGTCTGGGTGCCGTTGTTGGCGGCCAGTGCCAGCTCGCGGGCACGCTGCATAGCGCTTTGAATCGAAGTCAGAGCGGTCTCGGACTGGCTGTATGAACCTTTCAGCGAGCTGATGTTAGTCCCGTATTGGGTCAACGCCGCACTCTGCTGACCCAGTTGCAACAACCGCGCCGCGCCCGCCGGGTCGTCGGCGGCGGTGTTGACCTTGACCAGGCTGCTGGCCTCGGCACTGGTCTTGAGCGTGTCGTTGTAGCCGCGCTGATAGTTGGCGGCCGTGGTTTCGTAATACTGGGCGGTGGAAATGCGCATGGATCACGACTCCTTAAAGGCTGCTGATCAGCGTGCTGAAGATGGTTTGCGCGGCCTTGATGATCTGCGATGCCGCCGTGTAGTACTGCTGGTACTTGACCAGGTTGGCGGACTCTTCGTCCAGGTTGACGCCGGACAGAGAGTCGCGGGCCCCCTTGGCGGTGGTCAGGATCGTCGTCGTGGCCGTGTTATCCGAGGTCGCCGTGGCCGCCTTGGTGCCGACGTTGGAGACCAGCGTACCGTAGGCATCGGAGATACTGCTGCCCTTGCTCGCGGTATTGGTGCCCACGGTCTGCTTGGTTTGCAAGGCGATCATCGCGGCGCTGTTGCGGTTGTCCGAAGAGCCGGCGCCGGTCATGGACATGGTGAAGCTTTCACCGGTTTTCGGGTTGCCGCTGACCGTGGTCTGAACGGTGAAGGTCTTCTGCACGCCGAAGGCGTCCAACACAGGAGTACCGGTGGAGTCGACCATGTTCACTTTCAGGTTCAGGGTGTTGGCCTGCCCCGGCACGATGGTGCCAGCACCCATCACGTTGCCCTGGGCATCGGTCAGGGTGTAGCCCTGAGTGCCCGCTGCGGCAGCACCGAAGACGATCTTGGCTGGCGTTCCATATTTGATGGCATCCTGCAACTGGGCGTTGTTCGTTGCATTGGCGGTGCCCAATTGGTCGACCAGGGTCGGTTGGGTATAAGTGCCGCCATTGTTGGCACTGGTGACACCCGCCAGCGGTGCCGCCGCGGCGATGTTCTGCGCGTTGGTCATCACGGTCTGGATGTCGCTGGCGCCGCTACGGGTCGGGGTCACCTTGAAGGTGTCGCCGGCACTCATTGCACCGCCGCCATTGAGACTCAGGGTGATCCCGTCGATCACCGGTGGCGGCGTGGTGGTGGTGCTGAAGGCGCCCATGGCGGTGCCATCCGAGCGCGTGACGCTGTAGTTGGTCGCGCTACTGAAGGTCACCTGGTAGTCGTTGGTGGTCAACGCGCCGGTATCGGCGATGTTCACGTTCAGGTTGCCGGAACCGGCGCTGTTGTTCGCGCTGGCGATACTGCGCTGGCTGACCAGGGTCGCACTGTTGATATCGTTGAAGATCGCCGAACCGAAGTTGCCGTTCTTGTCGATGCCCTGGGCCTGCTGCTTGTTCATCTGGTCGGACGTGACCATGGCAATGCGCCCCAACTCGTTCATCGACGGGTCGAGCACATCGCTGCGGTAGCGCAGCAGGCCACCGATCTCGCCGCCGGTCACGGTGGAGGTGATATCGACGGTACTGGTGCCACGATCCAGCTGCAACGCCGACTGGCTCGGGTCGTTCTTGCTCGGCACGGCGGACAGGGTGTTGGTGCTGTTGCCCATCACCAGCGGCTGGCCGCTGCCGATGTAGACGTCATAACTCGAACCGCGCTCGACCACCTGGGTCCCGACCAGCTGGGACAACTGGCGAACCGCCTCGGTACGCTGGTCCAGCAGGTCGTTCGGGGCACCGGCGGCGGTGGTCACCTTGGAAATCTGGTCGTTGTACTGGGCGATGGTGGTCGCCAGCTTGTTCACCTGGCCCGCCATGTCCGACAGGTTGGTGTTGATCCCGGTGTTCTGGGCGCTCAACTGCTGGGACAGGGAGTTGAGTTTGTCGCTCAACGCCTGGGCGCTGGTCAGCGTGGTCTGGCGCGACGCATCGTCCGTCGGGGTGGTCGACACGCTTTGCATCGAACTGAAGAACTTCTGCAACGAAGCGGTCATGCCGGTGTTGGTATCCGACAGCATGGCGTCGGTCGGCGTGACCTGGGCCAGGTACGAGGACGAATCACTGTTGAGCGAGGTCGAAGTCTGCAACTGCGCATCCAGGTAGGCGCTGTAGACCCGGCGAACATCCGCCAGGGTCGTACCGGTACCGATGAACACGTTACCGTATTTCTGCGAGGCAGAGCTGGTCTGCACGGTCTGCTGACGTGAATAACCGGCTGTATCAACGTTGGAAATGTTGTTACCGGTGGTGTTCAAAGCCGTCGAGGCCGTGTTCAACCCCGTCATACCGATATTGAGCAAGCTCATGATTCAGACCTTATAAATTCGTGGAAGCGCCCGCCGCAGCGTAGTTCTGGTAGCTCTTCATCTGTTTTGCTATTTGCGAAATCTTGCTGGCGTAGTCCGGGTCGGTGGCATACCCGGCCTTTTGCAACTCGCGTACAAACTGTTCCGGTTTATCGGCCGACTTCAGCACATCTTGATAGCGATTATTGCTTTGCAGCATGGTCACCAGGTCGTGGAAGCTGTCCTGGTAGGAGGCATAGGAACGGAAGTCCGCCGTCTCCTTGACCATCTGGCCATTTTTGAATTCGCTGGTGATGGCGCGGGCCTGCGGCCCCTGCCAACTGCTGCCGGCCTTGATGCCGAACAGGTTGTGACTGCTGCTGCCGTCCTGCTGGCGCATGACCGATTTGCCCCAACCAGTTTCCAGGGCCGCCTGGGCCACCAGGTAACGCGGGTCGACACCGATACGCTTGGCCGCCTGCTCTGCCATCGGCAGCATGGTGGCGACGAACTCGTCGGGCGAGTTGAAGGCGTGCTTGGCCGGCGCCAACGGCGGCTGGGCCACGGCGCGACCGTAGATCTGCAGGTTCGCGGCCGGCACGTTGCTCAAGCGGCGGGTGGCCTGCCCCTGGAGCACGGAATCGCTGGCGGCGCTGTTGCGCGCCGGCAAGGCCTGGGTGTTGAGCGTCGCCAGGCTGCCGTCGGCCGACGGCACCAGCCCGGCGACCAGGCGATCGGTCAGTTTGCTCGGCAAGGACAGGCGGCGCTGATTGATCTTGGCCATATCGTTGCGCAGGCTGCCGTCGCTGCTGTGGATCGGACTGGCGACCCGCGAAGCCCACAACGGCCGCTGACCATTGGAACGCACGAACGGCGAAGCCGAGGTCGCCGTCGTGCTGGTGCCGGCACCGACCGGGGTCTCCACCGGGGTTTCGGTCGCCAGCGTACCGGCCGGCGGCCCGACCTTGAGCCCGCTCTCGGAAGGCCGCGACGGCTTGTTCTTGGACATCTGGCGCACCAGCACATCGGCCAGACCGATACCACCACCCTGGCGCGACATGGTCACGGCCAACTGATGGTCGTACATTTCCTGGTACTGCTTGGTCGCCGGGGTATTGAGCGGGTTGTCCTTGGCCAATACATCACTGGCCGAACGCGCGGACTTGAGCATTTCACCGATGAACAGCGACTCGAACTCCTGCGCCACCTTGCGGATGTTGGCGTCGCTGTCACGCTTGCCGACCTTCAGGCTGTTCAGTCGGTTCAGGTCACTGTAGGCACCGGAGTCGCTGGTACTTGCCAGCCCGCTCTTGCGCATGTCCACCATATCGACGACCTCAAATCACGATCAGGTCGGCTTGCAAGGCGCCGGCCTGTTTCAAGGCTTCGAGAATCGCCATCAAATCGCCTGGCGCCGCCCCCACCTGGTTCACCGCACGGACGATCTCGTCCAGGGTGGTCCCCGGGCCAAACTTGAACATCGGCTTGGCTTCCTGCTGGGCATTGACCCGCGAACGCGGTACGACCGCCGTGGTACCGTTGGACAGCGGCCCCGGCTGGCTGACGATCGGGTCTTCGGTAATGGTCACGGTCAGGCTGCCGTGGGTCACCGCGGCCGGCGACACCTTGACGTTCTGGCCGATCACGATGGTGCCGGTGCGCGAGTTGATGATGACCTTCGCCACCGCTTGGCCCGGATCAACCTCAAGGTTTTCCAGCATCGACAGGTAGTCGACCCGCTGGCTCGGGTCCAGCGGCGCGGTGACGCGGATCGAGCCGCCGTCGATGGCCTGGGCCACGCCCGGGCCGAGCAGGTCGTTGACCTTGTCGACCACCCGCTTGGCGGTGGTGAAGTCGGAACGGTTGAGGTTCAGGGTCAGGCTGTTGCCCTGGTTGAAACCACTCGGCACCGCGCGCTCCACGGAGGCCCCGCCAGGAATGCGACCGGCCGACGGAACGTTGACGGTGATCTTCGAACCGTCCGCGCCCGAGGCATCAAAGCCGCCTACCACCAGGTTGCCCTGGGCAATGGCGTAGACATTACCGTCGATACCCTTGAGCGGTGTCATCAACAGGGTGCCGCCGCGCAGGCTCTTGGCGTTACCGATCGACGAGACAGTGATATCCACCACCTGCCCCGGCTTGGCGAACGCCGGCAGATCGGCGCTGATCGATACCGCCGCGACGTTCTTCAGCTGCACGGTACCGGCATTGCTCGGCACCTTGATGCCAAACTGCGAGAGCATGTTGTTGAAGGTCTGCAAGGTAAACGGTGTCTGGGTGGTCTGGTCACCCGAGCCATTGAGACCGACCACCAGGCCATAACCAATAAGCTGGTTGGAGCGCACGCCGGAAATACTGGCGATGTCCTTCAACCGCTCGGCCTGGGCACCGAAAGCGCTAGACATCAGCAGCACAGCCACCATCAGATGCTTGAGATTGAACATGGTCATAGCACCTAGAAAGGCCAGAGCGGGCTGAGGAAGAAGCGGTCGAGCCAACCCGGTTGGCTCGTATCGGCAAAGGCTCCGGTACCCGAGTAGGTGATGCGAGCATCGGCCACGCGCGTGGACGGAACGGTATTGTCGGTGGCGATATCATCCGCCCGGACCAGTCCGGCGATGCGCACCAGCTCATTGCCGGTGTTGAGGGTCAACCACTTCTCGCCACGTACGGCGATGATGCCGTTGGGCAGCACGTCAGCCACGGTCACGGTGATAGAGCCGGTCAGGCTGTTGCTCTGCGCGGCCTTGGACGAACCGTCGGTGGTCTTGGTACCGCCATAGCCGACACTCAGGTTCGCATTGCCGCTGGTCACCGCCGAGCCGAAGAGCGTGGTCAGGCCAAAGTTGTTGGCATCTTTCTTCGACAGGTCGGAGTTGGCGTTCTTGCTCGCCTGAGTGGCTTCATTAAGGGTAATGGTGACAATGTCACCGACCCGGAAAGCCTTACGGTCGCCATACAAGTTCTGCTCGAAACCGGCCTGATAGATCGAACCGTTGTTCGCCGCCGCGGGCAATGGGGTGCGCGGCATCACCGGGGCGTAATACGGGTCATTGGGCTTGGGCGGCGGGCTCATACAGCCGGCCAACAGCGCCATCGCGCTCAACGCGAGCATGGAAAACAACCGATTCATGACCCTATTACCTCACGGTGTTGCAGGCGCCCTTCAGGCCGCCTCATAGACTTGATTACAGGTTCTGTGCGACGTACTGGAGCATCTGGTCAGCGGTGGAAATCACCTTGGAGTTCATTTCGTAGGCACGCTGGGTGGTGATCATGTTGACCATTTCTTCCACGGTGCTGACGTTGGACGTTTCCAGGGTGCTCTGCTCGGTGGTGCCGAAACCGTTGAGGCCCGGGGTGCCGACTTGCGGCGCGCCGCTGGCGGCAGTTTCCAGGAACAGGTTGCCGCCCTTGGACTGCAGGCCGGCCGGGTTGATGAAGTCGGCGGTCTGGATATTGCCGATCACTTGCGAAGTCGGGCTGCCGGCGACGGTGATAGAGACCGTGCCGTCCTGGCCGACGGTGAAGGTCTGGGCGTTGTTCGGGATGATGATCGCCGGCTGCAGGGTGAAACCGCTGGCGGTGACGATCTGCCCGGTGTTGCTCAGGTGGAAGGTACCGTCACGGGTGTAGGCCGTGGTGCCGTCCGGCTGCAGGATCTGGAAGAAACCGCGGCCGTTGACGGCCATGTCCAAAGGCTGGTCGGTGGTTTGCAGGCTACCGGCAGCGAAGTTCTTCTGGGTGCCGACGATCCGCACACCTGTACCCAGTTGCAGACCCGACGGCAGTTCGCTGTCCTGGGTCGACTCGGCACCCGGCTGACGCTTGATCTGATAGAGCAGGTCCTGGAACTCGGCGCGATCACGTTTGAAACCGGTGGTCGAGACGTTGGCCAGGTTGTTGGAAATAGTCGTCAGGTTGGTGTCTTGTGCCGCCAAACCTGTTTTTGCAACCCATAGAGCCGGAAGCATTCTGTTCTCCTTCGCGCGCCTGTTTTACGGCGCTACGTTCTGGTGATTAGCTGTTCTGCAAGACCCGAGCCATAGCCGTGTCATCTTCTTTGGCCGTGTTCATCATCTTGATGTGCAATTCGAACTGTTTGGACAGGGCCAGCACCGAGGTCATTTCCTCGACGGCATTGACGTTGCTGCCGACCAGGAAGCCCGAGACCACCTTGACGTTGGCATCGACCGGCGCAGTCGTGCCGTCTTTGGTATGAATCACGGCATCCGGCCCCTTGACCATGTTCTTGAGATCCGGATTGACCAGCTTGATGCGATCGACCTCCGCCACCACCCGCGGCCCCTCGCCCATGGCACGGATGCTGATGGTGCCGTCCTCGCCCACTTCGATCTTCGACTCGGGCGGCACGGCAATCGGCCCGCCGTTGCCCATGACCGGCATGCCGTTGCCGGCACGCAGCACCCCGAGGGCGTCAATATTCATGCTCGCGGTGCGCACGTAACCTTCGCCGCCATCAGGTGTCTGCACGGCCACCCAGCCGTCACCGGCCACTGCCACGTCGAGATCGCGACCGGTCTCGACCATCGGACCCGACGCGAAATCCGTGCCCGGGCGCTCGGACATGGCATAGGCACGCGACGGAAAGCTGTCACCGAACACCGGCATCGAACGGGCCTGTTCCAGGTCACGCTGAAAACCGTTGGTCGAGAGGTTCGCCAGATTGTTGGCATGGGCCTTTTGCGCCAGGGCATTCTGCGCCGCACCGGTCATTGCCACGTAAAGGTACTTGTCCACAGTCTTTCCTCTTCCTGACGGACGTTTGCCGCCACCGCTGTACGGCGAGAGGCGCAAGCAATTTCCGAACCAACTTGTTTTTTGACGCCGGACAAGCCGCCAGGGCGGGAGTTTGAGTACCTTTCGCAGGCTTTCAAGGTCTTGAGGGCAGACGAAAAAACGGCGCGGTTATGCCGCTGGCGGCAAATGTCGGTCGCGCTCCCCAGTGCCGCGGACGCCAGAAAAACCACCCTGGAATAGAACTTGCCAGCCAACCCGGCATACGGTGACCAACGTAAAGTTTGTCCAGCGATTGCCTACACCCAGAATTAGCCACAGTATTCAGGAGAGCTGACGCGAACCTGTGCAGCGTCGATTGCCAGATCAACATCTGGATGCCGGTCTACACCATCGCCCCGAACCAGACTATGATGATCAACGTCGGCCACTTCGAAAAGCCGGTGCTCAATACCTCGAAGGACTGGAGCCTGAACGACTGGATCAACAACCAGCGGCACAAGACGTATGCGATCAACCGTTCGATCGTCGGTTTCGACACCTTCGAAGGCTTCACCAGCATCAACAAGGATGAGGACCCGGCCGACATCAACGAGAACATGTTCTCCGACACCGACCAGTCGCTGATCCAGGACATGATCGATGCCAACGACCTGCTGCGTCCGGTCAACCGCATCCCGCGCTGCGAGCTGGTCAAGGGCGACATCTGCAAGACCGTGCCGGAGTTCGTCAAGTCCCGTCCGGACCTGGTGGTGGCCATGCTGATCCTCGACACCGACCTCTACGAGCCGACCAAGGTTGCCCTGGAAACCTTCCTGCCGTACATGCCCAAGGGCGCCATCGTGGTCCTCGACGAGGTTGCCTACCGCAACTTCCCGGGCGAAACCAAGGCCCTGCGCGAAGTGTTCGATATGAACAAGATCGAACTCAAGCGCCTGCCGTTCGACTCGTGCGTGGGTTACTTCCACATCTGACAGCGCCGTGAAAGCAATGCCTGACACTGGCGTTGTTTTCGACGACGTCCTGTACCTGTAGGAGCCGGCTTGCTGGCGATAGCAGTGGTGAATGTGACATCGCCATCGCCAGCAAGCTGGCTCCTACAGGGTTCGCGACCCGTTCAAGATATCCCGCCTACTCGCCCTTGAGTACGTCATAGGCCTTCAGTTTGTTGGCAATGGTCGTATGGGAAACCCCCAGGCGTTTGCCCAGCAAGCGACTGCTCGGGTGCTCCGAGTACAGGCGCGCCAACACCGCCCGCTCGAACCGACCGACAATCTCGTCCAACCCACCTTCCAGGGAAAACTCCCCCAGCGGCTGGCGCACGCCATAGTCCGGCAAGCGGATATGCTCGGCCTTGACCACCCCACCCTCGCACAGGGAAACCGCCTGGAACAGCACGTTCTCCAACTGCCGGACATTACCCGGCCAGTGATAGTGCGCCAGGCGCTCCATCGCCGCCGGCGCCAGCTTCGGCAACGGGCAGCCGATCTGCCGACTGGCCTGGTCGAGAAAATGCTCCACCAGCGGGGTCAGCCCATCCAGACACTCGCGCAAGGGTGGAATATGCAGGGACAAGACGTTGAGACGGTGATACAGGTCCTGGCGAAACTCGCCCCGCGCGCACAGTTCCGAGAGGTCGACCTGGGTCGCGCAGATCACCCGCACATCCAGGTACACCTCCTCGTCGCTGCCGACCCGACGAAAACCGCCATCCTGGAGAAAACGCAATAACTTGACCTGCAAGCGCGAGCTCATCTCTCCCACCCCGTCGAGGAACAAGGTGCCGCCAGCCGTCAGTTCCAGCAAGCCGAGCTTGCCCTCGGCCCGCGCGCCCTCGAACGCGCCGGGACCGTAGCCGAACAGTTCGGTTTCGGCCATGGACTCCGGCAAACCGGCGCAATTGAGTGCCATCAACGGCGCCTGCCCGCGTGGACTGGCCAGGTGACAGGCCCGCGCCAGTAGCTCCTTGCCGGTCCCGGTCTCGCCTTCGATCAGCAACGGTGCATCCAGTGGCGCCATGCGCCGGGCCTCACGGACCACCGCGGCCATGACTTTCGAACTCTGGAAAATACTGTCGAAGCCGCGCAGCTCCTGCTTGCGCACGTTGTAGATGCGCTCGCCGACCTGGTCGGCGCGATGCAAGGTCAGCACCGCGCCGGCCATTGCCTCGCTGTCATCGTGCTCCGACTGCAACGGGGCGATATCCGCCAGGAAAACGTCACCCTTGATCTTGACCCGCAGACCATTGATCCGCGACTTGTTGGCACGGACCAATTCCGGCAAGTCGAAATCCGGCGCATAACGCGCCAGCGGGATGCCCGGCACCTCGTCGACCCGGACCCCGAGCAACTGCGCCGCCGCCCGGTTGGCCGCGACAATCGAGCCGCCCATGTCGATGGACAGCACCGGAAACTCCAAGGCCCCGAGCAAGGCGTTGAGCTCCATATGCCGACGCTCGCTGGGCATCAAGCCGACGCGTTTGACACCAAACACCCCGGCAATGGTTTCGAACTTCGGTCGCAGGGCCTGGAACTGCAGGTTGATCAGATTCGGGCAGTGCAGATAGATGGCATTACCTTGATCGCCGCCGACCTCACCACGGGCGACGTTGATGCCGTAGTCCACCAACAGGTTGAGAATGTCGCGAAGAATGCCGATGCGGTTCTGGCAGTGCACTTTGATACGCATGGTAAGGCTCGAAAAGGGTGATGGCCGGGACACGCATGCTCCTACAAAAAGCAGCACTTTTTTCAGTACCCCGCAGTTAGTCGTAAAGATTATGTTACACAAACTCGCCTTATCGCCACATCAAAACGCTTTACGCATCAACAAAATGCAAATTCGTAACGTTTTATTTACGAAATAGAGCAATCCACCCTGCCCTTGGCCGCCTGACCCCGGATGCGCACCGGCCCTCAACGGGTTAACACTAGGGCCATCGCTGCACATAACAAGAACGAATCCCCTAGCAGGAGAGCTGTATGAAGCAGACGCACTACGTGGCTCGCGAGCCTGATGCGCAAGGTTTTATCGACTACCCGGCCGCCGAGCATGCCGTGTGGAATACCCTGATCACTCGTCAACTGAAAGTGCTCGAGGGTCGCGCGTGCCAGGAATACCTGGACGGCATCGACAAACTGGCCCTGCCCCACGACCGGATTCCGCAGCTCAGCGAGATCAACCAGGTGCTTGGCGCCACGACCGGCTGGCAAGTCGCCCGGGTGCCGGCGCTGATTCCATTCCAAACCTTTTTCGAGCTGCTGGCCAACAAGCAGTTTCCGGTGGCGACGTTCATTCGCACCGAAGAAGAACTCGACTACCTGCAAGAACCGGATATTTTCCACGAGATCTTTGGCCACTGCCCGCTGCTGACCAACCCCTGGTTCGCCGAATTCACCCACACCTACGGCAAGCTCGGCCTGCAAGCCAGCAAGGAACAACGGGTATACCTGGCGCGCCTGTACTGGATGACCATCGAGTTCGGCCTGGTGGACACCCCGCAAGGTCGGCGCATCTATGGCGGCGGCATTCTCTCCTCGCCGAAGGAAACCGTGTACAGCCTGTCCAACCAGCCCGAGCATCAGCTGTTCGACCCGCTGGAGGCGATGCGCACGCCTTATCGCATCGACATCCTGCAACCGCTGTACTTCGTCCTGCCGAACCTCAAGCGCTTGTTCGACCTGGCCCACGAAGACATCATGGGCATGGTCGAGCGCGGCATGCAGTTGGGTCTGCACGCACCGAAATTCCCGCCCAAGGCCGCCTGATCCGCGACTTTGCCTGGTACGTGCGGCTTTCTCGAACCGACGTTTTCGAATAACGTATTCGAACGGCGTCCTTGAATAAAAAAACCATTTCAGGAATCCACCATGAACACCTTGAACCAAGCCCACTGCGAAGCCTGCCGTGCCGACGCCCCCCAGGTCAGCGACGAAGAACTGCCGCTGCTGATCAAACAGATTCCGGACTGGAACATCGAAGTGCGGGACGGCATCATGCAACTGGAGAAGGTCTTCCTGTTCAAGAACTTCAAGTTCGCCCTGGCCTTCACCAATGCCGTCGGCGAGATTTCCGAAGCCGAAGGCCATCACCCGGGTCTGCTGACCGAATGGGGCAAAGTCACCGTCACCTGGTGGAGCCATTCGATCAAGGGCCTGCACCGTAACGATTTCATCATGGCGGCACGCACCGACGAGGTCAGCCACGCCGCCGAGGGCCGTAAATAATGCATTTCGACGCCATTGCGCATGTACCCGGCGACCCGATTCTCGGGTTGCTGGAGGCTTATGCCCAGGACCCCAATCCGCGCAAGTTCGACCTGGGCGTTGGCGTCTACAAGGATGCCCAGGGCCTGACCCCGATCCTGCAATCGGTCAAGCTGGCCGAACAGCGGTTGGTGGACGAACAACGGAGCAAGTCCTATATCGGTGGGCATGGCGACCTGTGCTTCGGCAGCCTGCTCAACGAGCTGGTGCTGGGCGCCGACTCACCGCTGATCGCCGCCCAGCGTGTCGGTGCGACCCAGACCCCGGGTGGCACCGGCGCCTTGCGCCTGAGCGCCGACTTCATCGCCCACTGCCTGCCGGGCCGGGGCATCTGGCTCAGCGATCCGACCTGGCCGATCCACGAGACCATCTTCGCCGCCGCCGGCTTGAAGATCAGTCACTACCCTTACGTCGACAGCGACAACCGCCTGAATGTCGAGGGCATGCTCGCCGCCCTGGAACAGGTACCGCAGGGTGACGTGGTGCTGCTGCACGCCTGCTGCCACAACCCGACCGGTTTCGACCTGTCCCACGACGACTGGTACAAGGTGCTGGACATCGTCCGCCGCCGCGAACTGCTGCCGCTGATCGACTTTGCCTACCAGGGCTTCGGCGATGGCGTGGAGCAGGATGCCTGGGCGGCGCGGTTGTTTGCCCGGGAACTGCCGGAAGTGCTGATCACCAGTTCCTGTTCGAAGAATTTCGGCCTGTACCGCGAGCGTACCGGCGCGCTGATCGTCTGCACCGGCGACGCCGAGAAACTGCTGGATGTGCGCAGCCAACTGGCGGCGGTGGCCCGCAACCTGTGGTCCAACCCACCGGATCACGGCGCGGCGGTGGTTACCAGCATTCTCGGCGACCCCGAGTTGAAGAGCCTGTGGGCCGATGAAGTGGAAGCCATGCGTTTGCGTATTGCGCAACTGCGCAGCGGCCTGGTGGAAGCACTGCAGCCCCATGGACTGGCCGAGCGCTTCGCGCATATTGGCGTGCAGCGCGGCATGTTCTCTTACACCGGCCTGTCACCGGCCCAGGTCAAACGTCTGCGCGACGAGCACAGCGTGTATATGGTCAGCTCCGGCCGGGCCAATGTCGCCGGTATCGACGCGACGCGCCTGGATGCGCTGGCGCAGGCGATTGCCGCGGTCTGCAAGGACTAATGTAGGAGCGAGCTTGCTCGCGATGGTAGCCCAGGCGCCGCGAGGCATCAGGCTCTCCGCGTCATCGTTGACGTCCATCGCGAGCAAGCTCGCTCCTACAGTCCTCGCGATCAAACCAGGCTTGCTGAACGCACAAAGCCCCGCGCCACACTCACACGCCCTTCTCGATCAACTGCCCGAACGCCTCGAGCTCGCCCCTCTCCAGGTCCGAGACCAGGATGAAGCGCAGGTGATCGCGTCGCCACGACACCACGTTGTAGCCCCGCAGCGACAGGCTCTCCCGAGCCCGATCAGCCTCGGCCGTCGGCAGGATAAACAGATTGATGGTGTGCTTGGCATGCCGATACGCCAGCGCGGCGGCGGTCTGGTGTTGCAGATAATCCAAACGACCACCCAGCAGCGGATAGCCCTGCGCCGCATAGTCGAAGACCGGTGGCGCAAAGTCGAGCTTGCCGGTAAACCAGGGTTTCACCGTATGCCGGTCGGACGACACCACATCGTTCAAATGCTCGGCCATCAACGAACGCACATGACTGGACACCGCCTCATCCAGCCAGGGTTGCTCGGCGGACGGCGTCACCACGTAGAGCATCAGTGCCAGGCTCAACACCAGGGTTGAAAACACTGGCGCCCACCAGCGCCCCGATAGTGCCCGCAAGCCCTGAATGAAACCGCTGCCCGCCGAGGGACGCGCCGAGACAGCGCTCAACAGGCCCCGGCTCAAGGCCTCGGGTGCGCGGTAATAGGGAGCCTGCATCTTGACGTCGCCGATCAGTTGACGAGTCTGCTCGTGCAGCCGCGCGCACTCGGCGCAACCCGCCAGGTGCCCGGCCACTCGCGCCGCGGTCGCGGCGTCCAGTTCATGGTCAAGATAGCCATGGATCAATTCATTACAGGTCTTGCAGTCGAGGTCATTCATAAGGGTGCAACTTCAGCAGTTCGCGCTTGAGCATCGCGCGTGCCCGGGCCAGCCGTGACATGACGGTGCCCAAGGGAATATCGACGATTTTCGCTATGTCCTTGTAGGGCATGTCTTCCAACTCCTTCAGGACAATCACTTCACGGAACACCGGCGCCAACGCCAGCAATGCCAACCGGACCTGGGCGGCCTGCTGGGCCCGAATGATCTGCGACTCCGGCGTGCACCCATCGGCCAGCGCCGGGTCGTCCTGCAACCACTCTTCGTCGAGGGCCACCCAGCGCGACCCCATCGAGGCCTTGAGCCAGTTGTAGCTTTCATTGCGGACAATGGTCAGGAACCAGGCCTTGGCATTGCCGTCGATGAAACGGTGCTGAAACTTGAACGCCCTGAAGGCACTTTCCTGGACCACATCCTGCGCGGCGCTCTCACTGTCGGTGAGCCAGCGCGCGAGGTTATAGGCCGCATCCAGATGCGGCGCAAACAGCGCCTCGAATCGCTTCATAGTGGCTCCGATACCTTTGTCCCTATAACGGTGAAAGCACTGGTTTTATTCCCGGAAGATTTTTTTTATTTTCCTGGAATAAAGCCCCGCGTCGCCCGGTTTTACAGATGTGAGCTCAATCACTGTAGACCGCCAGCGAGGGCGTTCCCATGGACCTGCACCCAACACCCCACGACAAACGTACCGACGGCCCGCTCGACCCCGACCGCCGGACCCTGCTCAAATGCTCGGCCTGGGCCGGCGCGGGGGTCCTCTGGGCCCTGAGCGGCGGTATTCCGCGGGCCTTTGCCCTGGACCAGAATGGCCAGCCCACCGATCCGGCCGCGCTGGCCGCGAATTTTCACTTCGTGCAAATCAGCGATTCGCATATCGGCTTCAACAAGGAAGCCAACCCCGAACCGGTGAAGACCTTGCAAGTGGCCATCGACAAGGTCATCGCGCTGCCCAAGCGGCCGGCGCTGATCCTCCACACCGGCGATATCACCCACCTCAGCAAGCCGGAGGAATTCGACACCGCCGCGCAACTGCTCAAGGCCCTGCCCGCGACCGTGCACTACGTGCCGGGCGAGCACGATACCCTCGACGAGGGAGGCGGCCAACTCTATCTGCAGCGTTACGGCAAGGGCACCAAGGGTAACGGCTGGTACAGCTTCGACGACCATGGCGTGCACTTCATCGCGCTGGTCAACGTCTTCAACTTCCAGGCCGGCCATGAAGCCAACCTCGGCGCCGAGCAGATCGCCTGGCTGGCCGATGACCTGCGGGCGGTGGCGACGAGCACGCCGATCGTGGTGTTCACCCATATTCCGCTGTGGACCATCTACCAACCCTGGGGCTGGGGCACCGAGGACGGCGACCAGGCCATTGCCCTGCTGCGCAAATACGGTTCGGTGACCGTGCTCAACGGGCATATCCACCAGGTGATCCAGAAGGTCGAAGGCAATATCACCTTTCACACCGCACGCGGTACCGCCTACCCACAACCGGCACCGGGTGCGGCGCCGTCACCGGGGCCGATGACGGTGGCCGCCGATCAGTTGCGTAATTACCTGGGGATCACCGATGTCCGCGCGACACAAGGCGATCACCCGTTGGCATTGATTGACTCGACATTGATTTAGGAGAACAGGTGAATGAAAAGACTTTTGCACGGGCTGGCACTGGTTTGCCTGACGGTCTCGATCCCGGTGTGGGCGCAAGATGTGAAAATCGATATCAAGGAATTCATGTTCGGGCCCAAGGACGTGACGGTCGCGCTCGGTACCAAGGTCACCTGGGTCAACGACGACCAGATCCCCCATACGGTGGCCGAAACCCACAAGCTGTTCCGCTCGGCCGCGCTGGACACCAACGACAGTTTTTCCTATGAGTTCAAGACCGCGGGCACCTATGAGTATTTCTGTGCCCTACATCCGCAGATGATTGGGAAAATCATCGTCACCCCTTGACCGTGTAGGAGTCGACTTGCCGGCGATGGCGTCCGCAAGATCGATGCAAGACTTGCCGGCCTCATCGCCGGCAAGCCGGCTCCTACAGGATTCGCATTCCACGTTGCCAAAGTACCTGCCCTGACGAATGGCAGTCGAACACGGGGCGAAAAAGTCTTTCTGTCATTTTCACTGCTGTATCCTGCCCAGGCTTTTTTAAAAGCGCGGATCTACCCAGCGATTTAAAAAACAGACCTTGCGAGGAGCGACGACGATGCATGAGATACCCAACTTCCCCTTCCCAAGCCTGCACGAGACTGAGCAGAAAAACCCGCCACAAACCGCTGCCCAGCAGCCGGTAAACAACGAGGCCGCAGACAGCCTCAAGGCCGACAGCGAAGACTGAACGCTTGCCCGACCGGTCGCGTGAAAGCCCGTTCCCTGGTGTTTTTCACGCCGCCGGATATATTCGCCCCTCCCGAGCTTTTTTCGATTTAACTCCCCTGCAACCCACCCCACGCCGTTATCATAAGCCTCCTATCTTTCTTCTCCGCGGCAACGGTGGTTCTTGTCCATGTCAGATACACAGCGCCCCCTGGCGGTCACGCTGCAAGTCGTTTCCATTGTCCTGTTTACCTTTATCGGTTACCTGAACATCGGCATTCCCCTGGCCGTGCTGCCGGGCTATGTCCACAGTGACCTGGGCTTCGGCACGGTGATCGCCGGGCTGGTGATCAGCGTCCAGTACCTGGCGACCCTGTTGAGCCGTCCCTACGCCAGTCGGGTCATCGATAACCAGGGCAGCAAGCGCGCGGTGATGATCGGCCTGGCCGGCTGCGGCCTGAGTGGCGTGTTCATGCTGCTGTCGAGTTTCCTGCAAAGCCTGCCGTTGCTGAGCCTGACCAGCCTGTTTATCGGCCGCCTGGTCCTGGGCAGCGCGGAAAGCCTGGTGGGCTCCGGCTCCATCGGCTGGGGCATCGGCCGGGTCGGTGCGGCGAACACCGCCAAGGTAATTTCCTGGAACGGCATCGCCAGCTACGGTGCGCTGGCCATCGGTGCGCCGTTGGGGGTATGGCTGGTCGGTCAGCTCGGCCTGTGGAGCATGGGGGTGAGCATCCTGCTGCTGGCCGCGCTGGGGCTGTTGCTGGCCTGGCCGAAACAGGCGGCACCGATTGTCGCCGGCGAGCGCCTGCCCTTCCTCCATGTGCTCGGCCGCGTGCTGCCGCATGGCACCGGCCTGGCCCTGGGCTCCATCGGCTTCGGCACCATCGCGACCTTTATCACCCTGTATTACGCCACCCAGCACTGGGCCAACGCGGTGCTCTGCCTGAGCCTGTTCGGCGCCAGTTTTATCGGTGCGCGACTGCTGTTCGGCAACCTGATCAATCGGCTCGGCGGCTTTCGCGTGGCGATCGCCTGCCTGTCGGTGGAAACCCTGGGGCTGCTGCTGTTGTGGCTGGCGCCGGACGCCCACTGGGCATTGGCCGGGGCGGCGTTGAGCGGGTTCGGTTTCTCGCTGGTGTTCCCGGCGCTGGGGGTGGAGGCGGTGAACCTGGTGCCCGCCTCCAGCCGCGGTGCGGCGGTGGGTGCCTACTCGTTGTTCATCGACCTGTCGCTGGGCATTACCGGGCCCTTGGCCGGGGCAATTGCGGCGGGCCTGGGCTTTGCCTCGATTTTCCTGTTCGCCGCCCTGGCGTCGTTTTCCGGGTTGCTGCTGAGTCTTTATCTCTACCGGCAGGCACCGAAACAGCGAGCGGCACGCGACAAGACCTGAGAACTGCTCGTAATCTCAAGAACGCCATAACCCCTGTAGGAGCCAGCTTGCTGGCGATGAGGCCCTTGAGGCTTGCATTGATCATCCGGCCGCCATCGCCAGCAAGCTGGGCTCCTACAAGGAACGTGACAGGATCTAGAAATCGATCTTGCCGCGTCCGGCCTTGATCGCACCGCGCTGGGACTTGCCTTCCAGACGGCGCTTCTTCGAGCCGAGGGTCGGCTTGGTCGGGCGGCGTTTCTTCTCCACCTTGGTGGCACTGAGGATCAGCTCGACCAGGCGCTCCAGGGCATCGCTGCGGTTCTGCTCCTGCGTCCGGTATTGCTGGGCCTTGATCACGATCACCCCTTCGCTGGTGATGCGACTGTCGCGCAGGGCCAGCAGGCGCTCCTTGTAGAACGGCGGCAGGGACGAAGCCGGAATATCGAAACGCAGGTGCACCGCGCTGGAGACCTTGTTGACATTCTGCCCACCCGCGCCTTGGGCGCGAATGGCCGTCCACTCGATCTCGGCATCGGGCAGATGCACATTGTTGGAAATCACCAGCATTTGAAAAGCGTCCGACATCAGGGTGTTCAGGATACCTGATCTGCACTGCGGCGAGCCGGTTCGCCCACGCCCCAACCGTGCAGAAACAACAGACCCGGCGGCCGCCGGGTCTGTTCTTGCAACGGATATGAAACCTACTTCACCGCCAGCAGCGCCTGCTGGGTACTGCGCCGATTCTTGATGCCGTAGCAGACCCACATGAACGCCACCCAAACCGGAATCGCGTACACCGAGACCTGGATGCCCGGAATCAGCAGCATGACGCCAAGGATGAACACCACGAACGCCAGGCACACATAGTTGCCATAGGGGTACCACAGGGCCTTGAACAGCGGGCGCTGTTGGGTCCGATCCATGTGCTGGCGGAACTTGAAGTGCGAGTAGCTGATCATCGCCCAGTTGATCACCAGGGTCGCCACCACCAGGGACATCAGCAATTCCAGGGCCTGTTGCGGCATCAGGTAGTTCATCAGCACCGCGATAAAGGTCACCAACGCCGACGCCAGGATCGAGCGCACCGGCACGCCGCGTTTGTCGATCTTGGCCAGCGCCTTCGGCGCATCGCCCTGCTCGGCCATGCCCAGCAGCATGCGGCTGTTGCAGTAGGTGCCGCTGTTGTACACCGACAGCGCCGCCGTCAGCACCACGAAGTTGAGGATATGCGCCGCGGTGTTGCTACCGAGCATCGAGAACACCTGGACGAACGGGCTGCCGCTGTAGGCGTCGCCCGAGGCGTTGAGCGTGCTCAGCAGGCTGTCCCAAGGGGTCAGCGACAACAGGATCACCAGGGCGCCGATGTAGAAAATCAGGATCCGGTAGATCACCTGGTTGATCGCCTTGGGAATCACGGTTTTCGGCTTGTCAGCTTCAGCGGCGGTAAAACCGAGCATTTCCAGGCCACCGAAGGAAAACATGATGATCGCCATGGCCATCACCAGGCCACTGACGCCATTGGGGAAGAACCCGCCGTGTTCCCACAGGTTGCTGACCGAGGCCTGCGGACCGCCGTGGCCGCTGACCAGCAGGTAGCTGCCCAGGGCAATCATGCCGACGATTGCCACCACCTTGATAATCGCGAACCAGAATTCCGCCTCGCCGAAGACCTTGACGTTGGCCAGGTTGATTACATTGATCAAGACGAAGAACGCCGCCGCCGAGACCCAGGTCGGCACATCGGGCCACCAGTAGTGAATGTACTTGCCGACCGCGGTCAGCTCCGACATGCCCACCAGGATGTAGAGGATCCAGCAGTTCCAGCCCGACAGAAAGCCGGCGAAACCGCCCCAGTACTTGTGGGCAAAGTGGCTGAACGAGCCGGCAACCGGTTCCTCGACGATCATTTCGCCCAACTGGCGCATGATCATGAAGGCGATAAAACCGCAGATGGCGTAGCCGAGGATCATCGACGGACCGGCGGATTTCAGCACCCCGGCCGAGCCCAGAAACAGGCCGGTACCGATGGCGCCACCGAGGGCGATCAATTGGATATGACGATTTTTCAGGCCGCGTTTAAGCTCGCCCGAAGCAAGGGGTGTATCAGGGGTCATGCGTCACCTGTTTGTTTTTATCTGTGACGAAATCGAACCCATCGCGCTTGTGACGCGATGGAGTGAACAAGGCGGGTAGCCTTGAGTGCATGGGCCTTCGGGGCATCGCAAGGCCACCGTCGAAAGCCACAAAAATGCGCGGGTACGCAGTTGAGTCACAGGTAAAACGCCGCGCATTGTACACCGCCAGACCGCCACTGGCAGGCATCCGCGCATCTCACCGTCCCTGGCGCGGGAGGACAAGGGGCGTTTTCGCGACAAAGAAAAATCCTATAGAGCCTCTCGGCAACTATTCCTTACGCCAGCGCAAACCTGGTGTTTATAGGCGCCTTTGCTGTCCAGGTCGTCAGATTTTCCTGACAAACTGTCACGTTTTCTTGCCAATAAAGCCGTGCGCAGCCCTGTTCGAAAATGGACAGACGGCCTGTTTAGCTCGGGCTTTGGCAGGTGAACTCGCCCGCCACCCAGCCCTGGAAGGACTCGACCATCAGCCGGTAGACCTAAGGGGTCGTGGCACATGGGAGCGGGGTTTTGAGCAGTGTCGGCCAGAGCCTGGCCCAATCACTTTCATGGCTCATTCCCGGCACGATTTGGCGCTGCGCGCAGACACCGGCCGTGGCGCTGACAAAACGTTGCGCGATCACATCGGGAACGACGCTGTCATCGGCACCGCTGAAATGTAGCTGCGGGATAGACGCGACCTGGCGCGCAACGTCGATGGCATTGAGCGACTCCGGCATCGCCGACACGTGATGCAGGCGATTGACTTCGGCATGATCAAGGTTGCCGGCCACGGTACGCAACGAGGCGACATCGCTACGCCTGGCCGCAATCAATACCGCCAGGGCACCACCACCGGAGTAACCAATCAGCTGGATACGCTGCCCCGGTACTTGGGCGGCATAGTGCGTCACGGCCTGGTTCATGGCCACGACCACTTCCTCGGCAAAGCGCTTTCGGGTCCAGTAGGCTTTATCACAGCGCGGGTTGAGCGCCAGCGGCGTGAATTGACAGGGGCGTGCCAGGTACACGACGTTGGCCGCCGGGTCCGCCGCCGCCAACGCCAGGCCCTCGGCCTGATGCGGTGTCGGATTTTCCGACGGGACGGTACGCGAGCGCCAGGCCATGCCGTCGCCCTCGATATACACGCTCAGAGGCAAGTCAGGTCGGGTTATCCGGAAGAAACTGGTCAGCAAGAACCCCTCGGCCTTGAACTCTCCATGCTGCAAGTGACCGCTCTGCGCCATGGCGTCGGCATGCCGGTTCGGATCGGCGCAGCCTGCGAGCATTGCCGCCATCAGGCACACACTGACAAACACGGCCGACCGCGGCCAGCGCGCACTTGAATCCCTCATGACGCAGTCATTCCCAGCGCCGCCAGCAGCGGCCCAAGTTGTTCGGCATGCGCGCGCCAGCGACCTTTCGAGGTTTTGTAGAGGGGCTGGCGCACCTGATTGACGCTCGCGGTACGCACCACACGTTGGGTCTTGTGGAAATCCAGGCAGGCCTCGTCCCAGGGCAGGTCAATGAAGTCGATCAAGCGCTTCGCCTGTCCTTCCAGATCGTCAACCACCGCTTCGTAGTCCACTTCAATAAAGGATTCAGCGGGTAGCCATTGGCGCCAGTGAGCCATCAGGGCTTGGTAGTCACGATAGAAATGCCCCAATTCGCTCTGGTCGTAGCTGAACAGCTGCTCACCGCTGAATTGCTTGCTGTAACAGGACAGGCAGGTATCAACCGGGTCGCGACGACAGTGAATGATCCGTGCGCCGGGCAGGATCAACGGAATCAGGCCGGCATAGATAAAGTTGGCCGGCATCTTGTCGACCAGGCGATCCCGACCGTCGGCCAGGGGCTTGATACGCTGAAGATAGTCATGACCGATCCTGGCCAGGTCCTGCGCTGAGCAGTTGAGCAGGCTTTGCGGGAAAGCCCCCTGGTTTTCCACCGCCAGGCGTAACGACGAGAGCTCGCCCGCGCCTTGCACTTGCGGATGGGAGGCCAGGATCTGCTCGACCAGGGTGGTGCCGGAGCGCGGCATGCCGACGATGAAGACTGGCAGCGACGATGCCACGCCCTGCCCTTGGTGCGCAGTCTGAAAAGACTGGCTGAAGACCTCGGCGATGCGCTGCATCCACTGCTGCGTGGCGTGGGAGTCAAAGCTGAAGGTAGAACGCTTGAGTCGGTTTGCCTGATCCAGATGATGGAAGGCTTGCACGGAATCACCCGTGTCGAGATACGCCTTGCTCAGGGCGAAGTGGGCCCCCAGCTTATCGGCCAGTGACAGGCCCTCCCCGCGCACCAGCCCGGCCTCCATGAGCGCGATATCGGCATCGTCGGCCTTGAAGGTTTTGCTGTCCGAGCGACCGGTCAGCGCCCGGATCGACCCCGGAAAGGCCCTCAATACCTGTTCAAAGGCCACCGCGGCCTCTTCCTTGCGACCCACTTCCAGGAGCAGTACGGCCCGCGCAATCAGTGCTTCTTCGGTCACCGAGCCGGGTAATGACGCCGCCTGGTCGAAATGCGCCAGGGCCTGATCGTGCAGACCGACGGCCTGTAGCGCATTGCCCATGGCGTTGTGGACACTGGCGTCGTTGGGCGCCAATGCCAGCGCTTGCCGGGCGCAGTTCAGGGCCTCGTCGAGGAGTCCGCCCTTTTTCAAGACCTCGGCGCGCGCGGTAAGACCGCCGACATGCTGGGGGGCGAAGCTGTGCAGGGTATTCAACCAGTGCAACGCATCGCCGTGGTGCAAGCGCTGCGTTTCGGCTTCGGCGATATTCAGGTACGCATCGATCAGCCGGGGGTTGAGTTCGATGGCCCGTCGTCCGGCCGCCACCGCATCGTCGAAATGCCCTTGTGAACTCAGCAAGAAAGACAGGTTGCTGTATACCTCGGCGTAATTCGGGTCGAGGGTCAACGCCTGTTTGTAATGCCACTCGGCACGGTCCGGTCGATCCAGGCGGCGATAGGTATTGGCCAGATTGTTGTGGGCTTGTGGCGCCTCGGGGCGCAGGGTCACGACGCGTGTCAAACATTCGAGGCTGTCGTTCAGCTTGCCGCTTTCCTGCAGGATGATCCCCAGGTTGCTCCAGGCATCCACCAGCGCGGGATCCAGCGCAACGGCCTGGCGACCGGCCTGTTCGGCCTCGACCAGCAGGCCTTGTTGTCGGCACATTTCGGCCAGGTTACTGAAGTAGACCGCGGGTGCGCTCTGTATCAGGCAGGCCTGGCGCAGGTAGCTGATGGCCAACTGCGGCCGCCCCGTGGCGTGAGCAATCAGCCCGAGCAAATGCAGGGCATCGCTCGATTGTGGCCATTTCGCCACGATGCGCTGACACAGTTGCTCGGCCTGCTGTGCCTGACCCGCGTTCCAGTGTTGATGGGCCAACGTCATGGCTTCGGCAAACGTCAGTTGTGGGGTACCGGAGTCTGTCGGTGTACCGCTCATACGGAACCTTATAAATAGAGAGTGGAAACTGTTGTGCAACGGGTTTTGGTTCCTATCCGCTGCCGACCGAAAGATAAACGCCCATTGTTCATCACTGAACAATGGGCGTTATCCGATCAGCACAATTTAACGGATCAGAAGGTCCAGCGCACCTGCACATCACCGGTATTGGCGGTGTAACCACTCGCCGCCTCCAGGGTGTACTTCGCCGACAGGCTGAGGTTTTCGCTGCGCAGCAGGGTCACGCCCAGTGCCAACACCCCGGTGTCGGCGACCGGTTTCGCCCCCGCGCTGGTGAAGCTGGTGGCGCCCGAGGTATCGGCGGCGTAGTTGGCGACCGATTGCAGGCCGTTGTCGTGGTACTCATGCCGCCAGGTCAGTTGCGCCGAAGGCACTACGCTGCCGTAGGACGTGGCGAAGGAACGTTCCAGCTTGGCGCCGAGGTCGCTTTTCAGCGAGTTGGAATTGCTGGCGTCCAGGTGCAGCGCCGCGCCATTGCCGCCGCTTTCGGTGTAGCTGTCCTGGCGCAAGGTGCTGTAGGTCAAGCCGGCAATCGGTGTCAGGATGACGTTGGCCATCGAGGCGCCGAGGTCGATCGGGTAGCCGGCTTGTGCCGAGGCAATGTACTGCATGCCATCGTGTTGGCCTTTAGCCGCGCCATTGAAACCGCTGAAGCTGATTTCACGCTGGGTATCGTACTGATGCTGGATGGCACCCAGCGACAGGTCCAGGTACCACGGCTGGCCCTGGTAGCTGGCATAACCGAACAGGCCGTAGGACTTCACGTCGGCGGAACTGCCGCTGTTGTCGCCGTCGTTGTTCACCGTGGTCTTGGTGTAGCTGAACAGGCCGCCGGCGCGCCAGCTGTCGTTGAGCGCGGCATCGGCGCCCAGCAGGAAGCCGCTGTAGCGGGCGTGGTAGCCGGCAATATCGTCGCGCTCGCCCAGGCGCGAACTGCCACCGAAGGCCTGACCCCAGAGCCCGGTGTTGCGGGCGCTTTCACCGGTGGCCACACCGCTGCCGGCGCTGTCGTTCTGTGCGGTGCGCAACCCATCGAGGTGCGCCGCGGCGACATTGAGGACTTGCACGGTGGAGGCGGTGGACGCCTGGGTGGCGGCGCTGCTGTTCGCGGTCGGGCTCAACTGGGCCCCGGCGTGGTTGCCGGCGGCCGAAGAGTCGAGGGCCGCGGCGGCGTTGAACAGGTTCATCAGACCGGCATCGACACCGCTGTAATTGAACAGCCCGGTCAGGGGGGCGTTGCTGTTGGCGCTGGAGGCCTGATTGATCGGCGTGGACCCTGAAGAAGCCGTCCCCAACGTCACCAACAAGTCGGCATTGGCACCATCGGCCACACTGGTGCCTGCTGCGTTAAAACCCGCAACCGTGTAGTGCAGGCTGTCGGCGTTGTAGTTCGTCCCCGTGGAATTGGCTTGAATCACCACGTAGCGTTGGCCTTGGGCAAAACCATAGCTGCCCAGCGTCTTCAGGCCGATCGTGGAACCCGAAGCGACGTTCGCGCTGCCGGACACCACCAGGCGCCCGTAGCCGCTGTCGGTCGCGACATTACCGGTGGTCACGGCATTGTTGGCCACGCCGAAGATCAGGCTGGCGTCGCTGCCCTGGGTGTAGTTGCCGTTGATAAGGATAGTGTTATTGACCTGCAGCGTGGCCGCCAGGTTAGACACCGTATGGGTAGGGTCACCCGCAACGTTGATGTTGTCATTGAGCAACAGGTTGCCAGAGCCGAATACCAGGTTCGAGAAACTACTGGTGATCTGACCAATGTTGCTGGCGCTCACCCCCCCGACGCCGGCGCCGGTCAGGATGCCGAACACCGAGCCTGTACCGCCATTGATCGTCAGGCTCTGTGTGGCGTCATTGCGGATCGCGCCGGCGATGGTCCCGGAGTTGGTAATAGTGCCCAGGGTCCCGGTTGAAATGTTGTAAAGGGCGAATTGATTACCCGTGATGGTGCCGCTGTTATTCAGTGTCCCGATGCTGCCGGAGTTGTAAATACCAACGTTGCCACCAGAGATACTACCGCCAGTCTCATTGTTCAGCGAGGTGATGGTACCGTAGTTACCAATACCATTGTAGCCACTGGAGATACTGCCGCTGTTGCTCAGTGTCCCGATTCTGCCGCTAGGGGTGTTGCCAATGGCAGAGGAGCTACCAGCGACAATGGTGCCGCGGTTGCTGAGCGTCCCGATGCTGCCGGAGTTGCGAATAACAGTGCTGCCGGCTGAGATAGTGCCGCCAGTGTTATTGTTCAGCGAGGTGATGGTACCGGTGTTGTTAATGCCAACACTGCCGCCAGAGATAGTGCCGCTGTTGCTCAGCGTCCCGATGCTGCCAGAGTTGAGAACCCCGTTACTGTTGCCATGGAGGGTGGTCCCCACCGGGTTGTCCAGTGTAGGGATCGTACTGCTGTTGTTAATACCATCCGAAGGAACAACGGCACTGACCTGGCCCGCGGCCAATGCCGACCCAATGGCGATGGCCAGGACCGTCAAGCGGCCAGGTGTGCGAAAGGGTGAGTGTTTGAACGAGTGCATGTGATGTTTCCCCCGGTTGTAAGGAACGGGTCGTTGCGACTTTCGGGATCAACCATGCGAACCGCACGTCCTCCTGAATCACGACCTGACTGGCAGCTTTTTAGGCTCTAGGTTTTTTGCTGGCATTTTGCCAGGCGTTACCGGAAGCACTTGACCGTGCGTCTCAGTTTTTGAACTTTTTTTGAACCTGAGAGCCGCGTTGCGCTAACGTGTGGCGATTGAGGTCTTGGCGGAAAGGATTGGATGGATAGCACCACGATCAAAAAGCCTTATGGTGGTCCATTGCCTGCTCTCGAACTCCAGCACCATCACTTCAATGTCAGTGGTGAGTCAGTCCCTCGGCAGTTGCTGGCCTGGCGGGAGCGGGTCAGTCATGTCATCGACGTGCTGCCTTCATTGGCACAAGTCGAACTGCCGTTCCAGGGGGCCATCGATCGATACGATTTCGGCCCTGCACGCTTCACCAACTGCCTCAGCGACAGCCTGCTGCTCGATCGGTCAGTGGCGCGTATCTCCACGGATACCCAGCGCGATTATGTCTTTCAGGTATTCACCACGGGCGGGATCGACTCCGTTGGGAGGGGCGGTCTGTCATGCGGTCGAAAGCATTCGACCGCCAGTATTTTTGCCATCGATCTGAATCAGCCGATACGCATGCAACGTAGCGCTTGCCAGGTGCTGACCTTGGTCGTGCCCCGGCCGGTTGTGGATGCAGTCTTCCCCCATGCGGAAGCCATCCACGGCAGAGCGTTTGAAAACAGCGGGCCCTTGATGCAGTTGTTCATCGAGCAGGTGCTGGCGTTTTCCAGAAACCTTCCCAGGCTAAGTGCACGTGAAGCGGACAGCACCTTCAATGTAAGTGTGCAACTGCTGCTCGCCGCGCTTGGCAAACAGACCAAACTCAGCGGCAATGCACGTGCCGCGGTGCGCGCGGCCATGTTCGACAAAACCCGACGTTATGTTCAGGCCAACCTCCATCGAGACTCACTATCCCCCGAAAGCGTGTTGAAAGCCTTGCAATTACCCCGCCCTACGCTCTATCGCCTGTTCGAACATGAGGGAGGACTCGGCGCCTATATCCGCAATCGCCGGCTGCGCGAGGCGGCCGATGAGCTGGTCAAATTCCCCAACCTGCCGGTGCTGGATATCGCTTATGGACTGGGTTTCAAAAGCGCTTCGGACTTTAGCCGAGCCTTTCGTCGGATCTACGAAATGGCCCCCCAGGATCTGCGGTTCATCGCGGCGCAGCGTCTGCACAATAGTTCGCGGACCTGATCGAACGTAATCGTTGAAGGCTGTCTGGAAACAGGATCAGTGCAAACAGACTGATACACATGACCGCCAACAGATACCAGGCAGGCGCCATTGGATTGCCGGTCACGCCGATCATCCAGGTCACGATAAAGGGGCAAAAGCCGCCAAAAATCAGGGTTCCCAGGCTGTAGATCGTCGAAATGGAAGTCGCCCGATAATGACGCGGAAAGGCTTCCAACATCATCACCGTGGTGGCGGCGTTGCTACACAGCAACAGCAGCGAATAGCCACCGATGAGCAGCAATGAGAGTGGCTCGCCAATCCCTGTCGTCAATAGCAGGAAAACCGGGTAAACCAGCACAATGCTGCTGATCATCGTCAAATACTGGATCGGCTTGCGCAGGCGCTGCCGGTCGGCGATGCGGGCCAGCAGTGGCACGCCGATGAAAACCAGGGTACTCGACAAGCAGGCGGATAGCAGGCTGACGGTCGCCGGCATATGCAGTGTGCCGACCAGATAGATGGGCATGTAAAACACCAGTATATAAATGCCCGCTGTCGGTGTTGCCATCAACAGGATGCCTAGCCAGAACGGCCGCGAGTACCGTACCAGGAGTGTCTTCATAGCCGGGCGACGGGGCTTTTTCATCGCCGCGTCAGGCATTTGCCGACGGAGGTACCAGCCGACCGGTCCGATCAACAGCCCGACAACAAACGGAATGCGCCAGCCCCACTGGAACAATGCCTCGGGGCTCAGCAGCAGCGTGGTAAAGGCACCGACCAGAGCCCCTGCCAGCGCGGCGGCAGCCTGGCTCGCCGCACGCCAGCTGACCCCATAACAACGATTCTTCCGCGCGGTCAGCTCCATCAGCACCACCGAGGAAACACCAATCTCGCCACCCACCGCGAACCCCTGCAGCAGCCGCGCGGCGACGATCAGTAGCGTGGCCGCTGGCCCTATAACGCTATAGGGCGGCGCAAATACCATCAGCGCGGTGCCCAGCGTCATCAACGCAATCGAGCAGGTCAGGCCCGCCTTGCGCCCTTTGCGATCGGCCAGTTGCCCCATGAACAACGCGCCGATCGGACGCATCGCGAATCCGGCACCGAAGGTGAGCAATGACAGCAACAGCGATGCAAATGCGCTGTCGGAAGGAAAAAACAACTTACCGATGGCTACAGCCGAAAAGCTGTAGACCGTGAAATCATAAGTCGCCAAGCCATTACCGATAGCGGCGGCGAGGGCCACGCGCTTGTTGTGCGCACGGGTCTGTGCTGACAACTCAATCAATGACGCTGGAGCCTGTGGAGAGACTGCGGAATTTTGCATTTTCCCTGCCCTTGGACAGCATTGAACATCAGAAAATGCTCACTTCAGCCTCCTTGCCATGAACATACGTGCGGGTGTATGGCGATTGTCCGGGTGATGCCGGTCTTCCCTTGCGAATCAGCTACCGATGCAGCCTGGATACCCGGACGGAAAATAAATGTCAAATTGACATCACCGCCAAAAAAACAAAGCCCCATGACCTCGGTTGGTCATGGGGCTGCGGGCATGCTGGCGATAAGGCCCGTGAGTCTTGCATCGCCTGATCGGCCGCCATCGCCGGCAAGCCGGCGCCTACAAAGGTTGCGGCGTTTCAGGCGTGCGCTTTACTCAGGCTTGCGCCGCCCGAACCCCGGACGCTGGCCGGAACCGGCCGGTGCGCCACGGCGCTTGCCCGACGGCGCGTCCTTGTCCAGCACCAGGCTTGGGCGCCTGGACTTGGGGGCCGGCTTGGCCGGACGCTTGGTGTCCGCCGGGCGATCCGCCACTGGCGTACCACGTGTCGACTCACCACGACCACTCGCCGGACGCGGGGCACGCGGTGCGCGCTCGCCGTCCTGACGCGGTGCCGGCTTGCGTGCTGGACGCTCGCCTTCGATCCGCGGCTCGCGCTCGCTGCGTTCGGCAGGTGCGCCAGCGGCCGGACGCAGGGTCCGCACACGCTCGCCCTTGCCCACCGGACGGGAGGACTTGCGCTGCATACGTTCCAGCTTGTCCTTGCTCTTGGCATTGAGCTGCGGCATGGCAACCGGCGTCAGGCCGACCTCGGCACTGAGGACATCCACCTCGTACTGGGTCATTTCACGCCAGCGGCCCATCGGCAGGTCGGAATTGAGGAACACCGGACCGAAACGCACGCGCTTCAGACGGCTGACCACCAAGCCCTGGGATTCCCACAGGCGACGCACTTCGCGGTTACGGCCTTCCATCACCACACAGTGGTACCAGTGGTTGAAACCCTCACCGCCAGGTGCTTCCTGGATATCGGTGAACTTCGCCGGGCCGTCTTCGAGCATCACGCCGGCCTTGAGCCGGGCAATCATCTCTTCATCCACTTCGCCACGGACACGTACCGCGTACTCGCGGTCCATTTCGTAGGACGGGTGCATCAGGCGGTTGGCCAGCTCACCGTCGGTGGTGAACATCAGCAGGCCGGTGGTATTGATGTCCAGGCGGCCGATATTGATCCAGCGGCCTTCTTTCGGACGCGGCAGCTTGTCGAACACGGTCGGACGGCCTTCCGGGTCGTCACGGGTGCAGATTTCGCCGTCGGGTTTGTTGTACATGATCACGCGGCGAACCGATTCGGACGCCTCTTCGCGCTTGATCACCTTGCCATCGATGGTGATGGCGTCATGCATGTCGACGCGCTGGCCGAGGGTGGCGTCTTTGCCGTTGACCTTGATTCGGCCTTTGCTGATCCAGCCTTCCACGTCGCGGCGCGAGCCGACGCCGATACGGGCGAGGACCTTCTGCAGTTTTTCGCCTGCTGGGCCGATTTCCTGGTCGTCTTTCTGGTTGATATCACTCATCTGGGCACCTCCCGGTGTGTCGATTCAGGCCTTGGCCTGAAGAAATTGAATCTGTTGCCTGGGCGAAGGGATCGCCGCGGGGGCGCGAATCATACGCCGATGTCGGCCATTATGCACTCACCGGATCAATCATCGAGCAGACGGCGTTCCTGTTCGATCGCCTCGGCCAGGGCCAGGGCCTCGGCTTCTTCATCCGTCAGTTGCGGCCGGCCAGCGGCCTTGTCCAGGGCCGCGACCGCCGCGAGCAACTGTTCCCGGGCCTGCTGGGCGCCGACGCGATCCGCCTCCTCGGGGGCTGCGGGCTCTTCGACTATTTCCGCCTCTGCTTCCAGCGCTGCGTCGGCCTCAACTACCTCGTCGGCCTCAACCGCCACACCGGGCTCCACAGGCTCAACCTCTTCAAGCCCAGGTTGCCGAGGCAACAACTCGCCCGCTGGCACCATCGCGCCATCGCGAAGCAAATCATCGAAGTCCGTCTTGATCCCTTCTTCCATGGAGTCCAGCTCCAGCAACAGGGTATGGAAACTGGTCTCCTCCTTCGGCGCCTCGGCACCCTCCGGATCAATACTGGCATCGGCCAGGGCCTGCAGGCTCGCGGGTACCGGCGCGTCCTCGACATCGAGCATCGGCTCGGGCTCCAGCTCCCGCAATTCGG
This sequence comes from Pseudomonas sp. GW821-FHT04D07, assembly GCF_059420225.1. NCBI lineage: Bacteria > Pseudomonadati > Pseudomonadota > Gammaproteobacteria > Pseudomonadales > Pseudomonadaceae > Pseudomonas > Pseudomonas sp. GW821-FHT04D07. The sequence continues at coordinate 574,140 of NZ_JBWKTH010000001.1, read as the reverse complement.
CCAGCGGCGGCAGGTCATCGAGGTTCTTCAGGTTGAAGTGATCGAGAAACGCCTTGGTGGTGGCGAACATCGCCGGTTTGCCCGGCACCTCGCGGTAACCAACGACCCGAATCCACTCGCGTTCCAACAAGGTCTTGACGATCTGACTGTTGACCGCCACACCACGCACATCTTCGATCTCACCGCGGGTAATCGGCTGACGATAGGCAATCAGCGCCAGGGTTTCGAGCATCGCCCGGGAATAACGCTGCGGACGCTCTTCCCACAGCCGCCCGACCCAGGGGGCGAATTTCTCGCGCACCTGCAGGCGATAGCCGGAGGCTACCTCGCGCAGTTCGAACGCCCGGCCTTCGCAGGATTTGGCAAGGATCGTCAGGGCTTTCTTGAAGACCGGCGGCTCGGGTCGCTCGCCCTCCTCGAACAGCTCGAACAGCCGCTCCAGGGATTGCGGCTTTCCCGAGGCCAACAGAAAGGCTTCAAGCAGCGGGGCAAGCTCGCGGGGTTCACTCAGGTTCATGGATTGTGCTCGTTATTCAGCGCGCGCCCGCACATGGATCGCCGTAAAGGGTTCATTCTGCACCAGTTCGACCAGGGATTCCTTGACCAGCTCAAGAATCGCCATAAAGGTCACCACCACCCCCAGCCGTCCTTCCTCGGCGGTAAACAGCTCGACAAAGGGCACGAAGCCGCCGCCCTTGAGGCGCTCCAGCACATCACTCATGCGCTCGCGCGTCGACAGCTGCTCGCGACTGACCTGGTGGCTTTCGAACAGGTCGCCACGGCGCAGGACTTCGGCCATGGACATCAACACCTCTTCCAGGCTCACCTCCGGCAACAGCTTGCGTGCCCGGGCCTCGGGGGCATCGAGCTTGGGCACCAGCACATCGCGGCCGACCCGGGGCAAGGTGTCGAGGCCCTCGGCGGCGCTCTTGAAGCGTTCATACTCCTGCAGGCGACGGATCAGTTCGGCCCGTGGGTCGTCCTCTTCCGCCTCGATTTCAGCCGAACGCGGCAGCAGCATCCGCGACTTGATCTCGGCCAGCATCGCCGCCATCACCAGGTACTCGGCTGCCAGCTCCAGGCGCACCGACTTCATCAGTTCGACATAGCCCATGTACTGGCGGGTGATTTCCGCCACCGGGATGTCGAGGATATCGATGTTCTGCTTGCGGATCAGGTAGAGCAGCAAGTCCAGCGGGCCTTCGAAGGCTTCGAGGAAGACTTCCAGGGCGTCCGGCGGAATATACAGGTCCAGCGGCATCTCGGTGACCGCCTGGCCATAGACCAGGGCGAACGGCAATTCCTGCTGGGCATCGGCCTGGCTGTCGACGATTTCCACGGCGGACATTCAGGCCTCGACCATGAACGGCGCGGGATCGCCACAGCCGACACGGACCACTTCCGGCTCACCATCAGCCAGGTTGATCACGGTCGACGCCTTGATCCCGCCGAAACCGCCGTCGATTATCAGGTCGACCTGATGCTCGAGCAACTGGCGGATCTCATAGGGATCGATCATCGGATCGGTCTCGCCGGGCATGATCAGGCTGACGCTCATCAGCGGCTCGCCCAGCTCTTCGAGCAGCGCCAGGGCAATCGGATGGCTGGGGATACGCAGGCCGATGGTGCGCTTTTTCGGGTGCAGCAACAGCCGCGGGACTTCCCGGGTGGCATTCAGGATAAAGGTGTAGGGCCCCGGCGTATGGGCCTTGAGCAGGCGAAACAGGCCGGTATCGACCTTGGCGAACAGCCCCAGTTGCGAGAGATCGCTGCAGATCAACGCAAAGTTGTGCTTATCGTCCAACTGCCGCAAACGGCGCACCCGCTCGACCGCATTCTTGTCGCCGATCTGGCAACCAATGGCATAGGACGAATCGGTGGGATAGATCACCACCCCACCCTTGCGAATGATTTCCACCGCCTGTTTGATCAGGCGCGCCTGCGGGTTTTCCGGATGAATCTGGAAAAATTGACTCACATTTTCTACCTGTTCAGACGACGGCAGTAGGTTGCTCATGTTTGAAGCGACACCAGAGTGGCGGCAGATCTTCAGGAACCGGGCGGTATTCACCGATTTCGGACCAGCCTCCAGGACCATGGAAATCACTGCCGGCACTGACCAGCAGCCCGAACTCACGGGCAAGGATCGCCAGACTGCCTACCTGCTCGGCGGGTTGATGCCCATTGACCACCTCGATAGCGTGGCCACCTGCTTGAATATAGTCCGCAATCAACTTGCGGCGCTTGCTGCGGGTGAAATCGTAGTGCCATGGATGGGCCAGGCTGACCCAGGCGCCTGACTCGCGCAGGGTTCCGACGGTGTCTTCCAGGGTCGGCCAGTGCAGCTTGACATCCCCCAGCTTGCCCGCGCCCAGCCACTTGCGAAAGGCTTCGGCGCGATCCTTGACGAAACCTTCGCGCACCAGGAAATCGGCGAAGTGCGGACGCGCCGGGGCATTGCCACTATCGCCCAGCGCCTGCTGGATCGCCCGTGCGCCTTCCAGCGCGCCGGGCATGCCCTTGAGCGCCAGCTTGCGGCTGATTTCCTCGGAACGCAGCCAGCGGCCCTCGTGCAAGCGGGCGATGGCCTCGACCAGTGCCGGTGCGTTGACGTCGAAGCCGTAGCCCAGCACGTGGATGGTCGCGCCGCCCCAGGTACAGGACAACTCGACGCCGTTGACCAGCCGCATGCCCAGCGCCTGCGCCGTCGTACGGGCTTCGGCCAGGCCTTCGAGGGTGTCGTGATCGGTCAGGGCCAGGACCCGCACGCCTCTCTCGTGCGCACGGGCAACCAGGACCGCGGGCGCAAGGGCGCCGTCGGAGGCCGTGCTATGGCAGTGCAGATCGATTTCCACGGGAATTGAATAACCTCTAGGCGGCGCTTTCGCTGGCAATGATGTTTGTTATTATGCCGTCACATCCTGCTTCTGGCTGCCACTGTGAAACAATTCATCGATTTCATCCCGCTCTTCCTGTTCTTCATCGTCTACAAAATCGAACCGAGGGTGATGGAGATCGCCGGCCACAGCCTGACCGTGGGCGGTATCTACAGTGCCACGGCGATGCTGATCATCAGTTCCCTGGTGGTCTACGGCACCCTGTTCATTACCCAACGCAAACTGGAGAAGAGCCAGTGGCTGACCCTGATCGCCTGCCTGGTCTTCGGCAGCCTGACCCTGGCCTTCCACAGCGAAACCTTCCTCAAGTGGAAAGCCCCGGTGGTCAACTGGCTGTTCGCCCTGGCGTTTGCCGGCAGCCACTTCATCGGTGACCGCCTGCTGATCAAGCGCATCATGGGCCACGCCCTGAGCCTGCCCGAGCCGATCTGGACTCGCCTGAATCTGGCCTGGATCGTGTTTTTCCTGTTCTGCGGCGGTGCCAACCTGTTCGTCGCGTTCACCTTCCAGCAGTACTGGGTCGACTTCAAGGTGTTCGGCAGCCTGGGCATGACCCTGCTGTTCCTGGTCGGCCAGGGCATCTACCTGTCCCGCCACCTGCACGACAGCGACCCGACCATCCCGAAAACCGAGGACTGACATGCTCTACGCGATCATCGCCACCGACGTCGAAAACTCCCTGGACAAACGCCTGGCCGTGCGTCCGGCGCACCTGGAGCGGCTGCATCAGTTGCAGGCGCAAGGACGCCTGGTCCTGGCCGGCCCGCACCCGGCCGTGGACAGCAACGACCCAGGCGCCGCCGGTTTCAGCGGCAGCCTGATCGTCGCCGAATTCGACAGCCTGAGCGCGGCCCAAGCCTGGGCCGAGGCGGATCCGTTCGCCACCACCGGGGTCTACGCCCACGTGTTGGTCAAGCCGTTCAAGCAAGTCCTGCCATAAATTTCTCTCCTCGCGATGAACCTTCAGGGTTCATCGCGGCCCAATCGCTCATTATTCTCGTTCAGCAGCCGACAACCTGCCCAATGCCGATTGGAATCAGGAGTTTGCGATGCGCCAAGGTCCGTTGTTGCTGCTAGTGGTCATCTTGTCGATAGGGGCCGCCGCCCACGCCGAAGAGAGTCAGGGTTCGAGTAACTCCACACCCCTGTCCTTGAGTGCCGGTAGCCAGATCACCGATTTGCAGCAACGCTTGAAAGAAAGCGAGCGACAGCGAGAAGAGTTGAGCCAACAATTGCAGAGTGCCGACGCGATGCGCGAAAGTGCCCAGCTGAGCCGCCTGCGCCAGGAAAACCAGCGCCTGATGCTGCAACTCAAGGAAGCCCAGGCCAGTGCCGGCCCACGCCTGCTGACCGATCAGCAGCAATGGTTTGTCACCGGTGCGGGAGTTGCACTCCTGGCCCTGCTCTGCGGTATCTTCGCCAGTGGCGGACGTAGACAACGTCGGCAATGGCTGAATTGAGCAGGCCATTAGCGATCCGTAATCGAGAGAGTCATGAGCGACCTGTTACTGATAGACGATGACCAGGAGTTGTGTGAACTCCTGACCAGTTGGTTGAGCCAGGAAGGCTTCCAGGTACGCGCCTGCCACGATGGCCAGAGCGCGCGCAGGGCTCTGGCGGACAGCGCCCCGGCCGCCGTGGTGCTGGACGTGATGCTGCCCGATGGCAGTGGCCTGGAACTGCTCAAGCAGTTGCGCAACGATCACCCTGAGTTGCCGGTGGTGATGCTCTCGGCCCGTGGCGAGCCGCTGGATCGCATCCTCGGCCTGGAACTGGGCGCCGACGACTATCTGGCCAAGCCCTGCGACCCCCGGGAACTGACCGCGCGCCTGCGCGCCGTGCTGCGCCGCAGCCACCCCGCCGCGACCCCGAGCCAGATGGAGCTGGGCGACCTGTGCTTCAGCCCGGTGCGGGGCGTGGTCACCATCGACCAGCAGGACTTCACCCTTACCGTCTCCGAAAGCCGCCTGCTCGAAGCCCTGCTGCAGCAACCCGGCGAGCCCCTGGACAAACAGGAATTGGCGCAGATCGCCTTGGGCCGCAAGCTGACCTTGTACGATCGCAGCCTGGACATGCACGTGAGCAACCTGCGCAAGAAAATCGGCCCGCACCCGGACGGGCGCCCGCGCATCGTCGCCCTGCGCAGCCGCGGTTACTACTACAGCCTGTAAACCCCTACCACCCCGCCTTTGACCACAGACTGTAGGAGCGAGCTTGCTCGCGATAGACGTCAACGATAACGCTGGGCACCTGATTCCCCGCGGTGCCCTGACGACCATCGCAAGCAATCGAGCGTCGACCGGCTGCTCCTACAAGAGTCGGCGTTGCGAGTCAGGCAAGTGTCAACCCGCGACAAAAACGTCTTTACTCAAGCTTTACCCTCCGCTGACCGCCGCTGACCTTGAACTCCTTAATCTGTACTCATCCGGACTGACCGGAATCGAGACAAGGAGAAACACCATGCGCAAGACCCTGATCGCCCTGATGTTCGCTGCCGCACTCCCTACCGTGGCCATGGCCATGCCTGAAGGCAGTGGCCCGATGGGCGGCCCGGAATACGGCCAGCATCATGGCAAAGGTGGCTTCCAAAAACTGGACCTGACCAAGGAACAGCGCCAGCAGATCCGTAAACTGGTGGGTGAACAACGCCATGATCGCAAGGCAATCGCCATCAAGTATCTGGAAAAGCTCTCGCCTGCCGACAAGGCTGCCTTCAAAGGCGAACTGGATGCCGCTCACCAGAAGACCCAAGGCCAGATCCGTGCCTTGCTGACGCCTGAACAGCAGAAGACCTTCGACGAGATGCAGAAAAAGCAGGCCGAGCGCCGTGCCGAATGGACCGAATTCAAAGCCTGGAAGGCGCAGCAACCGCAAAAAGCGCAATAATCCGCTTATGCTCCAGCCCGACGGCCAACGCCGCCGGGCTTTCTTCGTTTGTACTCTTTGGTTGAGGATTTGCTGTGCGATCACTGTTCTGGCGCATCCTGGCCAGCTTCTGGCTGGCCATTGCCCTTGTCGCGGGCCTATCGATTCTGCTCATGCACATCCTCAACCAGGACACCTGGATTCTCAGTCGTCATCCGGGTTTGAACAGCCTGGCCGAAGAGTGGACGCAGACCTATGAAAGCCAGGGCGAAGAAGCCGCCCAGGCGATTCTGGAACAGCGCAAGCAGCGTTATCACATCGATGTGCAGGTGCTCAACGAAGGCGGCGACCCGCTGGTCCGTGGGACTTTTCCACGCCGGGCCGCGGCCTTTGAAGCACGCCAGAACAACGATGACCGCAAGCTGCCCTGGCGCCGCCTGACGGTCGAGTACACCAGCCCGAAAAGCGGCGAAACCTACCTGCTGATCTACCGCATTCCCCACCCGGAACTGGACGCCTGGCACCGCGAAAGCCTGCTGCGCCCCCTCAGCGCCTTGGGGATTGCCCTGGTGGTGCTGACCTTGTTCAGCCTGCTGGTGACCTTGTCCATCACCCGCCCCCTGAGCCGCCTGCGCGGCGCCGTGCATGACCTCGGGCAGACGACTTATCAGCAGAACAGCCTGGCGAAACTGGCGGCGCGGCGCGATGAGTTCGGTGTGCTGGCCAAGGACTTCAACCTGATGGGCGCGCGTCTGCAAAGCCTGATCGGTAGCCAACGCCAACTGTTGCGGGATGTCTCCCATGAATTGCGTTCACCGCTGGCACGCCTGCGCATTGCCCTGGCCCTGGCCGAACGCGCCGGCCCTGAAGAACGCGAGCGACTCTGGCCGCGCCTGACCCGTGAATGCGACCGGCTGGAAGCGCTGATCAGCGAAATTCTCACCCTGGCCCGGGTCGACTCCGACCAGGCCAGTGCCGAAGAGGTCGACCTCACAGCACTGCTCACGACCTTGCAGAAGGACACCAACCTCGGCTGCCCGGAACAGCCGGTGCGCTTCGACGACGAACCGCCGCTGAGCTTCAAGGGGTGGCCGACCATGATCGAACGGGCTGTGGATAACCTGCTGCGCAACGCTCAGCGCTTCAATCCCGAGGGCCGGCCCATCGAACTGCACGCGCAACGTCAGGGTGAACGCATCGAAATCAGCGTGCGCGACCATGGCCCCGGTGTGGAACCCGCGCACCTGGCGCAACTGGGCGAGCCCTTCTACCGGGCGCCCGGACAGACCGCCCCGGGCCACGGCCTGGGACTGGCTATTGCCCGGCGGGCGGCGGAACGGCATGGCGGCAGCCTGATACTGGCGAATCATCCCGAGGGAGGATTTATCGCCAAACTGGATCTGCCTTTGGAACCTGGAGCGCAGGTTTAATTTCAAGCCGACCAGGCGCTGACAAACTCCGTCAGATCGACCTTCGGTGGCTGGCGCAGTTCGTTCTGCGGCGTGCCCAGGTACAGGAAGGCGATCACTTCCTCGTTGTCGCCCAGCCCCAGGCCCTTGGCCACATGGCGCGAATAGGACAGCTCGCCGGTGCGCCACACCGCGCCGATTCCCTGCGCATGGGCCGCCAGCAGAATGCCGTGGGCCGCGCAACCGGCCGCCAGCAACTGCTCGGACTTCGGCACCTTGAAGTGCTCCTGCAAACGCGCCACCACCACAATCAGCAACGGCGCGCGCAAGGGCATGGCGTGGGCCTTGTCGATGGCCGCCGGGGTCGCCTCGCCCTCTTGCAGGCGCACCGCCTCGGCCAGCAGGCTGCCCAATTGCTCACGGGCCGCGCCTTCCACGGTGAGGAAACGCCAAGGCCGCAGTTGCCCATGATCCGGGGCGCGCATCGCGGCGGCGAACAGAATATCGCGCTGGGCCTGGGTCGGGGCCGGATCGAGCAGGCGCGGTGCGGAAACACGGTTGAGCAAATTGTCGAGAGCCTCCATCGGCCACCTCCACTGGAAAATGATCGGGCTATTCTAGCCAGATCCCGGGCGGCCGTGCCGGTTTACATGACCGGGGTCGCGGGTAGAATGGCGCCCTGCCCCTTTCCCGAGCTTATTTCATGGCGATGCCGACCCTGCGCATCATCGGTTTCATCATCGGCATCTTCCTGATTACCCTGGCCGCCAGCATGGTCATCCCCATGCTGGTGCTGGTGGTCTTCGAACGCACCGGTGACCTGCCGGCTTTTCTCTGGGCCAGCACCATCACCTTTCTCGCCGGCCTGGCACTGGTCATGCGCGGTCGCCCGGCGCAGGTGCACCTGCGCCCCCGGGACATGTACCTGCTGACCGTGTCCAGCTGGGTGGTGGTGTGCATTTTCGCCGCGCTGCCCTTTGTGCTGACCCTGCACACCAGCTACACCGATGCCTTTTTCGAAAGCATGTCGGGTATTACCGCCACCGGCTCGACCGTGCTCAGCGGCCTGGACAGCATGTCCCCGGGCATCCTGATCTGGCGCTCGCTGCTGCACTGGCTGGGTGGGATCGGCTTTATCGGCATGGCGGTGGCGATTCTGCCGCTGCTACGCATCGGTGGCATGCGTCTGTTCCAGACCGAATCCTCGGACCGTTCGCAAAAGGTCATGCCGCGCTCGCACATGGTGGCGCGCCTGATCGTCACCGCCTATATCGGCATCACCCTCCTCGGCAGCCTGGCCTTCTGGTGGGCTGGCATGAGCCTGTTCGATGCGATCAACCACGCCATGTCGGCGATTTCCACTGGTGGTTTCTCCACCTCGGACCAGTCCCTGGCCAAGTGGCGCCAACCGGCGGTGCACTGGGTGGCGGTGCTGGTGATGATTCTCGGCAGCCTGCCGTTCACCCTCTACGTGGCAACCCTGCGCGGCCATCGCAAGGCGCTGCTCAAGGACCAGCAGGTGCAGGGTTTGCTTGGCTTGCTGCTGGTGACCTGGCTGGTGCTCGGCACCTGGTACTGGTGGACCACCCACCTGCACTGGCTCGACGCCCTGCGCCATGTGGCGCTGAACGTGACCTCGGTGGTCACCACCACCGGATTCGCCCTCGGCGACTACAGCCTGTGGGGCAACTTCTCGCTGATGCTGTTTTTCTACCTGGGCTTCGTCGGCGGTTGCTCCGGCTCGACGGCCGGAGGGATCAAGGTGTTCCGTTTCCAGGTGGCCTATATCCTGCTCAAGGCCAACCTCAACCAGTTGATCCATCCACGGGCGGTGATCAAGCAGAAATACAACGGTCACCGTCTCGACGAAGAAATCGTGCGTTCGATCCTGACCTTCTCGTTCTTCTTCGCCATCACCATTTGCGCCATCGCCCTGGCCTTGTCGCTGCTCGGCCTGGACTGGATGACCGCCCTTACCGGCGCCGCCAGCACCGTCTCCGGCGTGGGGCCAGGCCTGGGCGAAGTGATCGGACCATCCGGCAACTTCGCCACCTTGCCGGATGCGGCCAAGTGGATTCTGTCCCTGGGCATGCTGCTCGGTCGGCTGGAAATCATCACAGTGTTCGTTCTGTGTATTCCCGCATTCTGGCGTCATTGACCGAAGCCACCGCCCCCAACAGCCGCGCCCGATACTCGCCAGGCGTAACCTCGAACCAGCGGCGAAAGGCGCGGAAAAAGTTGCTCGGATCGGCAAACCCCAGCAGGTAGGCGATTTCCAGCAAGGTCATGCGCGGCTGCGCCAGGTACTGCTCGGCCAGCTCGCGACGGGTGTCATCGAGGAGTGTCTGGAAACTGGTGCCCTCTTCCTGCAAACGCCGCTGCAGGGTGCGCTGGGACAGGTGCAGGGTCTGTGCCACCATTTCGCGCTTGGGCTCGCCCTGAGGCAGCAGGCGGCACAACACCTGGCGCGCCTTGTGGGTCACCCGGCTTTCGGAGAAGCGCGCCAGGTATTCACCGGCGAAACGATCGTGGAGCAAGGCCATGGCCTCGTTGGCGGTCGGCAGCGGCGCCTCCATGTCGGCCTGCTCGAAGATCAGCGCATCGTAGGGTGCGTTGAACACCAGCGGCGCATGGAACACCTCCTTGTAAGGGCCGATATCCTCCGGCTCCGCGCCCTGCACCAGGACCTTGCGCGGCTGCAAGGTGCGCCCGCTCAGCCAGCCACAGAGTGCCAGGGCGCAGGCCAGGGAAGCCTCGGCGCTCTGGCGGGTGGGCGGCAGGTGGTCACCGTGCACCGTCAGGATCAGCGCATAACCTTCAGGCAAAAGACGAAAGCTCAGGTCGGCACTTTCCGCGATGATCCGCTGATAACGCACCAGGCGCCTGAAGCCCTCGGCCAGGGTCTGGCTGGACATCAGCGCATAGCCGGCGACATGAAAGGACGCCGGGCGCACCACCCGGCCCATGTTCAAGCCAATCGCCGGGTTACCGGAAAGCTCCACCGCACGCTGCCACAGTCGCGTAATCGAGTCCTGGGGAAAGCGCGCATCGGGATCGTCGAGCGCCGCGTAATCGAGCCCCAGCTGCCTGAACAGGACACGGCAATCCAGGCCATCCATCTCCAGCGCCTTGACAATCCCCATCGCCCAGCTTGCAGAAGTCGTTCTCTCGCTCATGGCCTTTTCTTGCATGATAAGTCGCATATGACGACTAGTGGCCTAAGGATACTAAAGTGGCGCCTATTGTCACTGGTAGCCGCTGTCAATCACTCTAGACTCAAATAAGCTCCCCGTGGAACCCTCCGTGGGCGAGCTCGCCAACGCGGAGAGTAACCCGTGGAAAACATCAGAAAATTCAACAGCTTCGCAGAATTTTACCCCTACTATCTGAGCGAACATGGCAACAGTACCTGCCGTCGGTTGCATTTCGTCGGCACCAGCCTGGTGATTTTTTTCCTCGCCCTGGCCATTGGTCGCGCCGCGGGAGGGTTCCTGTTGGCGGTGCCGATCGCCGGCTATGGCTTCGCCTGGGTCGGACATTTCTTTTTCGAGAAGAACCGCCCGGCCACCTTTGAACATCCTTTCTACAGTCTGCTCGGCGATTTCGTCATGTTTCGCGACATGATCCTCGGCAAGGTGCCGTTTTAGGCCCGGGAAGCCAGCAAAGCGTCCTGTGCAGCCACTGCCAGGACGCCGGCAAGCCCTAGACTGGGACCGGCATCGATAAAAACCACAAGAGGACAGCCGATGACCGGACAAGCCCGCTTTACCCATATGCAGGACGGCACCCAGGCCGATTGGGCGGTGATTGCCGCTGACTTCAGCGCCTACGCCCGGCAACTGCCGGCGCGGATCCTGACCCACCTGAAGCTGCTGGAAGGTGATTTTGGCGGTTTTCCGGTGGATCGCCTGACCCACTCGTTGCAAACCGCCAGCCGGGCCTGGCGCGATGGCCGGGACGAGGAGTACGTGGTCTGCGCGCTGCTCCACGATATCGGCGACACCCTCGGCTCCTACAATCACCCGGATATCGCCGCGGCGATTCTCAAGCCCTTTGTCAGCGCCGAAAACCTGTGGATGGTGGAAAAGCATGGGATTTTCCAGGGCTACTACTTCTTCCACTACCTGGGGATGGATCGCCATTTGCGCGAGCAATTTCGCGAGCACCCGCAGTACCTGGCAACGATCGAATTCTGCGCCAAGTACGATGCCGCAGCCTTCGACCCAGACTACGAGAGCCTGCCCCTGAGCTTTTTCGAACCGCTGATGGAGCGGGTGTTTGCCCAACCCCGGCAATCGATCTACAAGGCCGCGATGGTGCCCAACCAGACGGCCTGACGCGCCCTACCCCAGCTCGGCAACTTTCTCCAGTTCCAACTTGAGCTGCGCCTCTTTCGCCTGGGCATCGGCCAGACGATACAGCTCGATGGTGCCATCCCAGTGTTCGATCAGGGCGGTGCAGGACTCGACCCAGTCGCCACAGTTGAGGTATTCCACCTCGCCGACCTTGCGGATCTCGGCGTGGTGGATATGCCCGCACACCACCCCGTCGAGCCCGCGTTTCACGCATTCGTGGGCGATGGCCTCTTCGAAGTCGCTGATGAAACTGACCGCGGTCTTGACCTTGTGCTTGAGGTAGGCCGACAACGACCAGTAGCCATAACCGTAGCGGGCTCGCCAATGGTTCAGCCAGCGGTTGAGGGTCAGGGTGAACTCGTAGGCCGAATCGCCGAGAAACGCCAGCCAACGGTGATATCGGGTGATCACGTCGAACTGGTCGCCATGGATCACCAGCAGCTTGCGGCCGTCGGCGGTGGTGTGCACCGCTTCATCGACCAACTGGATATTGCCGAGGATCAGCTTGGAGTAACGGCGCAGGAATTCATCATGGTTGCCGGTGACATAGATCACCTCGGTGCCGCGCTTGCTCATGGTCAGCAAGCGACGGATCACGTTGGTATGCGCTTGCGGCCAATACATGCCGCCGCGCATCTTCCAACCGTCGATGATATCGCCCACCAGGTAGATACGGTCGGCCTGATAGCCCTTGAGAAACTGCGACAGGTGTTCGGCCTGGCAGTCCCGGGTCCCCAGGTGCACGTCGGAAATCCACAGGGTTCGCACACGCTGCTTACGGCTGGGTTTGGCGAGCTCCGCACGGGTCATGGGCATTCTCCGGATTTTTCCTGAGCTTGCACCGGGGTAGTTAATAGTCCATGACAGTCACATGGCAATCCTATGACAACCGCCTGGACGGCAAGCGGTGTAAACTGCGGCGATGCCAAGGAGACCGCGATGGGACCGATCCTGACCCTGCGCCACTACAGCCGCGACCTGATTACCCACAGCCACGCCCATGCGCAGCTGGTGTTCGGCCTGTCCGGACTGCTCGACTTCGAAATCGAGGGCCACGGCAGCCAGGTGGTGCAGCAAAGCGTCGCGGTGATTCCCAGCGAGGCCCATCATGTCTGCGCCAGCCCCAACGGCAGCCGCTGCCTGGTGCTGGATGTGCCGGACCAACACTGGTTGCTGAGCACCCTGGGCGACCACGCCGACGCCAGCCGGCGTCTGCTCGACAGCCCCGGGCCGCGAACCCTCGATGCCGCCCAGAGCCAACTGGTGCAGTGGCTCGCGGCCAGCCCGGTGCAGGACCCGCTGATCGCCCAACAGGGCGCGGTGCTGCTGCTCGCCAGCCTGAACAGCCCCGGCCCCCACCCGCTCGGCGGCAAGCGCCTGCCCCTGGCCGCCCTCAATGCGCATATCGATCGCCACCTGGCCCACCCGCTGCAGGTGGCCGACCTGGCGCGCATCGCCGACTTGTCCAGCGCGCGCCTGCATACACGCTTTGTCGCCGAATGCGGGCAGACGCCCATGGACTATGTGCGCAGTCGCCGCCTGCATAACGCCCTGGGACTGCTGCGCGAATCGGCCCTGCCGATCGGTGAGATCGCCAGCCGCGTCGGCTACCAGTCGCAAAGCGCCTTTGCCGCCGCCGTGCTCCGTGAGTTCGGCCGTACGCCCGGCGCGCTGCGGCGCGAGTCCTGAGACAAACGACAGCAGGCACGCGACAGACAGGCGCAGCGACCGCCCTCTAGACTGCGGTTCTGCCCGTCACTGTATTCAAGGACCGCCATGACTCCCCGTACCGCCCTGGGCGCCCTGCATATCGGCGCATTGATGTTTGGCCTGACCGGCGTGTTCGGCAAACTCGCGAGCGCCGCGCCGGCCATCATCGTCTGCGGCCGGGCCATCTTTGCCGTGCTCGCCCTCAGCCTGTTCGCCCGTCTGGCTCGCAGCCAGCGCTGGCAACCGTTGCAGTCGCGGGACTGGCGGCGCCTGCTGCTCAGCGGCCTGCTGCTGGCCGGGCACTGGGTCAGCTTTTTCATCGCGGTAAAAGTCGCCGGCGTGGCGGTGGCGACCTTGGGTTTCGCCAGTTTCCCGGCCTTTACCGTGATCCTCGAGGGGCTGATCTTTCGCGAACGTATCCGCTTCAATGAAATCTTGCTGGTGGTGCTGGTCAGTATCGGCCTGGTGCTGGTCACCCCCGACTTCGATCTCGCCAGCCAGGCCACCGGTGGACTGCTCTGGGCCGTGCTTTCCGGCCTGTTGTTCTCGCTGCTGTCGCTGGCCAACCGGGCCGGCTCCGGGCGAATTCCCGCGGTGCAGGCGGCGTTGTGCCAGAACCTGGTGGTCGCCGCCTGCCTGCTGCCCTGGGCCGCCCCAGCCCTGGCGCAAGTGCCGGCGCTGGACTGGTTGTGGATCGGCCTGTTGGGGGTGCTCTGCACCGGCTTGGCCCACAGCCTGTTCGTCGCCAGCCTCGCGGTGATCAAGGCGCGTACCGCCGCGGTGGTCTTTGCCCTGGAGCCTGTGTACGGGATCACCGCCGCCTGGCTGCTGTTCGGCGAAAACCCGACGCCGCGCATGTTGCTCGGTGGTGCCCTGATCATTCTCGCCATCGTCGTGTCCAGCCGTCTGGGTGCGGCGGCCGCGCCCCGGGAAAGCCAGGAAGCCGCGCCAGTTCATTGACGAAAAGCCAATCCGCCTATACTGGTGACATCCGCAACAGTTTGCTGTCGTTCACGGAGATCAGGGTTTCTCGACGACAGCGGCAGTGATTCCCCCCTGAATCGACTCGATTCGAGCGGCCCTCCCCATCAACATGTTGGAGGGTTTCATCCATGGACATCGTCAGTCTTTTGATTCAAGCCATCAGCGGCGCCGTGGGCGGGAACGTGGCCGGTTCGGTACTGGAGAAATACAACCTGGGCCCGCTCATCAATTCCATCCTGGGCATACTCGGCGGCGGCCTCGGCGGACAGCTACTCGATCTGGTCACCGGCGGCAGCATAGGCGGTAGCAGCGGCGCACTGGACCTGACCTCGATCCTCAGCAGTATCGCCAGCGGCGGCGTGGGCGGTGGGGTGCTGATGGTCATCGTCGGGCTTATCAAGTCGAAGCTGAGCCCGTCGTAACCGCGCGCCTATCGGGGCCGGTCGTTGTGCCCGAGGTCGCGCTCGGGGTCGATCCGGTCCCGTACCCGCTGCTTGAGCACCTTGGCTTCCGGAAAGCCACCGTCCGCCTTGCGCTCCCAGATCTGCACCTCGTCGCAGGTGATCCGGAACACCCCGCCGGTCCCCGGCTCCAGGGCCACCTGGCCAAGCTCGTCGGCGAAAGTGCTGAGCAGTTCCTGGGCCAGCCAGGCGGCGCGCAGCAGCCATTGGCACTGGGTGCAGTAAGTGATGACGATGTGCGGTTTACCTGCGGTCATGGGAGTTCTCTCTGGACAAGGCCCTGAGCGAAGGACGGAATACCTGGATCCTGGGCGGGCGTGATAGACGCGCCCAGGATCAGGCCGAAGAGCTCACCCCGCGCCTACGCCCAGCAGTATCAGCGAATGCTCGCCAGCAGGGTGCGAGCTGTTTGCTTCAAGGGTTCATCGCCTTCCCGGAGCAGCTCGTGGAGCAGTTGGCTGGCATGGTCCAGGTCGCCGACATTGATGCAGGTTTGCGCCTGCTCCAGCTTGCTGGCCGAGGCGTGCTCAAGCTCCAGGCTGTCGAAATCCACTTCCAGGGGTTCGATGTCCAGGGGCTCGGGGTCGTTCATGAAACCGTCGAGAAACACGTCATCCAGTGAATCCCCGTCCTCCGGCAAGCTTAACTCCACTTCGCGCACAGGTGCAGGCTCTGGCTCGGACTCAAGCTCGGAAAAATCACTGAGGAACTGCTCGTCCGGTATCTCGAACACTTCCGGCAGCTCATTGAAGCTCTTGGTGAATATCGGCTCGGGCTCAGGCTCCAGCTCGACAGGCAAAACCGGCTCGTCAGCGTTCTTGCTGCGGGACTGCGGCGTATTGTCGAACGGGCTGAGCAGGTCCCAGTCGGCGTCCATGGACAGGTCATCGAGGTTGAGCTGGAATTCGTCCTCCAGCGGTTTTTCCGCCGCCGGTGCGCTTGCCGCTGCCGGCTCGGCCGGCTTGTTCCAATCTGCCGCCAATACCGGCGCGGCCACTGCCACGGCACTGACCACCGCCAGAACCGGTGCTGGGGACGCGGCGGCTGGAACTGGGGTGGCGGCAACGGTTTGCAGCTTCGGATACTTGGCGCGCAGCTCCTGCAGAGCCGACTCGCTGAACCCGGCCTCCAGCAGATTGCGCTCTTCTGTCGCATACGCCGCACTGTCACCCTGCTGGGCCAGCACCTCCAGCAAGCGCAGGCGCAAGTCCGTACGCTCGGGCTCCTTGAGCATGGCCTCGCGCAGAATGCCCGCCGCCTCGCTGAAGCGACCGTAGGCGATGTAGATACTCACGCCTTCAAGCGCGTCCGGCACCTCACTGGACTGCCGTGAGGCCGCCGCCACCGGTGCCATCACCGGCTCGATCCGAGTCGACGCGGGAGTCGCCAGCTTGGTCGGCGGGGCCGGCGTTACCACACGACTGACCATCGGTTCCGGAACCGGAGCCGCCTGCGGCACAGCCTCGGGCGCCTGTTCAGCCTGCTGGCGGTTGCGCCGCAGGATAAAGGCCACGGCCAACAGCGCGATCAGCAACAGCACCGCCGCCCACAGCAGCCAGTTCGGACCATCGGAAGTCCCGGCAGCCGGGGTCGGTAGCACGACCGGAGCGGCCACCAGCGCCGGAGCCGGCGCAGCAGCCTTGGCCTTGAGTTCGGCGAGTTGCGTCTGTAGTTCGACGGCCTGTTTCTGGCTGCCGGCAATCAGTTCGTCCTGGGCCTTCAACCTGACCTGCAGATCCTCGACAGTCTTCTGCAACTGCTGGTTTTCCAAGGCGGACTTGGCCAGTTCCTCGGCATTTTGCAGCGTCTCGGCCGCCAGCGCAGCCGGGGTCGGCGGGGTCGCGGCGGCAGTGCCCGTGGTGGCCCCAGGCATCGCGGAAGACGCCGGGGCCGCAACCACTGCAACATCCGGCAGCAACAAGCTCTGGCCGACCCGCAAATGGTCGCTTCCAGGATTGAGCGCACGAATGCCCTGGGACAGTTCATTGACCGAAACCTGGCTGCCGGCGTCACGCAGTCGTTTGGCAATTCCCCAGAGATGATCGCCCTTGACCACGGTGTAGCGCTTGCCCTGCACGGCCGGCGGCGGCGGAATACTCGCCACAGAGGCCGATGGCTCCAGGGCGGCGCTGCGGGCCGGCAGGCTATAGCCCGCTGGCAGGTTACCCGGCGGGTCGAGCAACACGGTGTATTCGCGCAGCAAGCGTCCGTTGGGTCGGTTGACCTGCACCAGGAAATTCAGGAAAGGTTCGCTGACCGGCTTGTTGCTCTGCACTTGGATAACACTGCTGTTACCCCGTAACACCGGGGTAAAGCGCAGGTCATTGAGGAAGAACACCCGCTCGACGCCAGCCCGGGCGAACTCCTCGGGTGTCGCCAGGCTCACCGAGAGCTCGCCTTCGGCCAGGTCGCCCGGTTCGATCAAGGTGATTTCCGCGTTCAGCGGCTGGTTGAGCGCCGAATGCAGGGTGATATCCCCCAGGCCCATGGCCGGGGCCAGCACCGAATACAACAACCCGCCGGCCAGCACGGCCAACAGGCGAGCCCGGTTCAAGGAGGATTTTCCAATGGAGCACCGCAACGCGGACTGCAAACTCTCGAGCATGAGCATCCCTTAACTGGCGTGACGGCCCGCGCGCGCTGGCCGGACACCGACACAATACACAGAACCTGTAACTCTTATAGTCTGCCGCCTGAAGATTCTCCAAGCCCGGCAGCCCGGGAATACCTCAGGATTTTTCCAGATTGGCCAGGATCCGGCTGTGGACCCGCATGCAGATCCGCAGTTCTTCATCGTCGACACCGACGAACAGCTCATGACGCAAGGCCGTGGCGATGGTCTCGATCTGTTCAATCAGGGGCCGTGCCGAGGCACTCAGGACGATTTTCTTCGCGCGCCGGTCTTCCAGCACTGCCTGGCGCTGGACCAGTCCCTGGGTTTCCAGACTGTCGAGCAGGCGTGCCAGGGTCGGCCCTTCAACGCCGACACTCTGGGCCAGCTCACGCTGGGTTGGGGCCTCGGTAAACCGTGCCAGGTGCAGCAAGACCAGCCAGCGCGCCTGGGACAAGCCCAGGCCCGCCAGACGGCGATCCAGTTCCGCGCGCCAGCCTCGGGACATGTGCGCCAACTGCATGCCAAAACGGTGTTCATCGGTCAACGGCATAAAACACTCAGGGTTAGACTTAAAATAGACAAAACTAATTATTAGTCAGCTAAGCATGGCCCATGCCCAGAGGCAAGGTCTGCTCAGCGCTGAATCGTTACTTGTCGTGAATAGAACAATGACCGGGGACAATACCGACCTCACATTTCAAATTCCGCCTGCAAGGCGGCCCGCACGCAATACAGAACCCCTTCCGGCACACGCCCGGCAAACAGCTCGGCAATGGCGGTCACCGGGGGCAATTCGCCTTCGCCGTCGAGAAAGGCGTCCTGGATTTCCCCCAGCAGGTCTTCCGGCAAGTCCAGTGCCTGCTCCAGCGACAGTTGCTGGCGGCCGATGGCTTCGGCCAGCAAGGTGTAGACATTCTTTTCCGAGCACTGCAACTGCCCGGCAATCTGCAACGGCGTCATGCCGGCCCGGGCCAGGCTGATCAATTCGTGACGGATATCGGCCACCGTCTTCGGAGTCTCGGCCTCCCCGCCCAGCACTTCGAGGAACGCCTCGCCGTAACGCTCCAGCTTGCGCGCGCCGATACCGCTGACCTTGGCCATTTCCGCCAGGGAAGTCGGCTGGCTGCGGAGCATTTCCAGCAAGGTGGAGTCGGGAAAAATGACATACGGCGGCACGCCATGTTCCTGTGCCAGCCTGCGTCGCAGGGCGCGCAGGGCTTCCCACTGCTCACGCTCCTCGCCACGCACCAGTTGGCTGGCGGGGCTGGCGGAAACGCTTTTGGCCGTGGTCTGCGGCTTGAGGTCGCGGCGCAGCTCCAGGCTCACTTCACCCTTGAGCAAGGGGCGGCAGCTATCGCTCAGGCGCAGGCCGCCGTAGCCTTCCAGGTCGATATCGGCCAGCCCGCGGGCCACCAGTTGGCGGAACAGGGTGCGCCACTCGCCTTCGGCCAGCGCCTTGCCGACGCCGAACACCGTCAGGTGCTGATGACCGAAACTGCGCACCTTGTCGTTTTCCTTGCCCAGCAGCACATCCACCAGGTGCCCGACACCATAACGCTGGCCAGTGCGGAAGATCGCCGAGAGCGCCTGGCGTGCCGGTTCGGTGGCATCCCAGGTCTGCACGCCATCGACGCAGTTGTCGCAATGCCCGCAGGGTTGCGGCATGTCTTCATCGAAATAGGCGAGCAGGGTCTGGCGACGGCAGCGGGTTTCTTCGCACAGGGCCAACATGGCGTCGAGCTTGTGGTGCTCCAGGCGCTTGTGCCGCTCGTCCCCCTCGGAGTTCTGCAGCATCTGCTTGAGCATCACCACATCCTGCAAGCCATAAGCCATCCAGGCATCCGCCGGCAGCCCGTCGCGCCCCGCCCGACCGGTTTCCTGATAGTAGGCTTCCAGGGACTTGGGCAGGTCGAGGTGGGCAACAAAACGCACGTTGGACTTGTCGATGCCCATGCCGAAGGCGATGGTCGCGACCATGATCAGGCCTTCCTCGTTGAGGAAGCGCTTCTGGTTGGCGGCCCGCACATCGCTGGCCAGCCCGGCGTGGTATGGCAGCGCCGGATAGCCCTGCTCGCAGAGCATCGCGGCGACTTCGTCGACCTTCTTGCGCGAGAGGCAATAGACGATCCCGGCATCGCTGCGCCGTTGCGAAAGGAACGCCAGCAACTGCTTGCGCGGCTGCTCCTTGGGCACGATGCGGTAGAAGATATTCGGCCGATCGAAGCTGGACAGGAAACGCTCGGCATTTTGCAGGTGCAGGCGATTGACGATTTCTTCGCGGGTCCGCTTGTCGGCGGTGGCGGTCAAGGCAATGCGCGGTACATTCGGGAACAGCTCGGCCAACTGACCGAGTTGCAGGTACTCGGGACGGAAGTCGTGCCCCCATTGCGACACACAATGGGCCTCGTCGATGGCGAACAGGGCGATCTCGAGGTTCTGCAGGAACGACAACATGCGCGGCTGCACCAGGCGCTCGGGGGCCAGGTAGAGCATTTTCACCTCGCCACGACGAATCCGCGCAGCCAGGTCGCGTTGCTGCTCGGCGCTCAGGGTCGAGTTCAGCGCGGCGGCAGCCACCCCCAGTTCCTCGAGGGTCGCAACCTGATCGTCCATCAGCGCGATCAACGGCGAGACCACCACCGTCAGACCCTCGCGCAGCAACGCCGGGACCTGGAAGCACAACGACTTGCCGCCACCGGTGGGCATCAGCACCAGGGCATCGCCGCCATTGGCCACGCGCTCAATAATGGCACCCTGGCGACCACGAAAGCTGTCGTAACCGAAGATGTCCTTGAGGACGCGTTGAGCCTGTTCGAGCATAGCCACTCCAAAAAATCACCGAAACGCCTACTCAAAGGCTGGTCGAAGATTCACCAATTTCACGAAAAAATCCGTAAGCAGGCATTTCTTGAACCGCCACAGGGTCAGCAGCGCATCACAAAACGCGGCAGTATACCCGAGCGTCCGACGGCAATGGGCGATGCCGGTCGGTTAAGGGAATTCAGTGCTTGCTGGCCTGAGGGCTCAAGAACGCCTAGAATTGCCTATCGTTTATTCCCAAGGTAGCCTTCAATGTCCTTCGCTGAGCAACTCACCCGCCTGCAAGCCTTCCTCGACGCCGACGAGCTGCACGAAGAAGCGCTGGACTATGTGGCCGCCCACGGCTACCTGACCGCGTTGTCGATCTGCGCCGAGATCGTCCCCGAGCGTGAATGGATCGACGCCCTGTTCGCCGAGGAGCCGCACTACAGCGACGCCGCCCAGCGCGAAGAGATCGAAGCCACGCTGATCCAGCTCAAGGCGCATATCGCCCGCCAACTGGCGTCCGATGAGGAATTCGAACTGCCTTGCGACCTGGACCTGGGCGACGACCCGGACGATTCCGAGCTGCGCGGCTGGTGCATCGGTTTCATGGAAGGCGTGTTCCTGCGCGAAGAAGCCTGGTTCGAAACCGCCGAAGACGAAGTCAGCGAGATGCTCCTGCCGATCATGGTCGGTTCCGGCCTGTTCGACGAACAACCCGAGTTCGCCGATATCGCCGCCGACGCCAACCTGATGGACGACATGATCGTGCAGATCCCGGAAGCCCTGACCGCGTTGTACCTGCTGTGCAACGCCCCGGACGAAAAACCGGCGATCCTCAAGCCACGTCATCACTGACCACTGAGCCGGCGGAATGGAAGCCGGATTCTGTGGGCGCAGGATTTACCGGGACGCCGGACCGCCGCGAAGAGGCCCTCAAGGCCTCCAAAAGCTTCGCGGGCAAGCTCCGCGCCCACAAGTTACCCGGCGCCTTGCAGATTCAAGCATCCCGAATTGTCGGGTGCCCTTGCCCGTGATTGCGTAGAAAAGTCTCCTCGCCCATCGCCCGGATCTGTCCTTCGATCAGCGCCTCGAACGGCCGCAGCAACGCCGCGAACGAAACTGGTGCTTCAAGGGTTTCCAGCGCCTGGACAATCGCCTCCAGCGTCGACAACGCGCCCGGCTCCGGTGCCTTGCGCAATCGATAGCGCGACACCGCCCCCGCCTCCAGCATCACCCGTGGCAACGCCGCCAGCAATGGATTGAGATACAGCATCTTGCGCGCCTTGCGCCAGGTGCCGTCGGGCACCACCAGCAACAGCGGCAGCTCGCTCGACGCGGCCGCATAAGCCTGCAAGGGTTGCACAGCATCTCCCGGAAACAACAATTTCGCCTCGTACCCTGGTTGCCGCAGCCATTCGGCCAGGTCCTCGAACACCTCCCCCACCCGCAACTCGGCATTGGTCAAACCCAGCACCGCCAGCCGGGCGGTGTTCAAGGCATGATTGACCTCACTGGGGTGCTGCAATAGCAGCACCCGGGTGCGGCTGTCCAACTGCGGGATCAGCGCGCACAAGCAATGGCTTTCAGGACGCAGGCAGCGTTCACAACGGGCTCTGGACATTGATAGGTACCGATCAGGGCTGGTTGAGCTGCGCTTTGAGCAGGTCGCGGAAGGTCTGGATCAAGGGTTCGCGACTGCGGCCCCGGCGCAGGATCATCGAGAACGGCGCCTGGTAGCCGAAGGTCGCCGGCAGCAGTACCCGCAGATCACCCTTGTCGGCCCAGGGTTGCGCGTAGTGCTCCGGTAGGTAGCCGATATAAGCGCCGGACAATACCAGGATAAGCTGTGCCTCCATACTTTCCACGGTCGCCGCACTGTGCTTGAAACCGTGGCGCGCCAGCTCGGCCTGACTCCAGTAACCACGTCCGACCATGCGTTGCTGGGTGATCACCTGTTCCGGGATGCGCCGTTCGTTGTACAGCGGATGGCGATTGCTGCAATACAACCAGTGCTGCTCGCGGTATAGCGGCTGGTAGACCAACCCGCTCATGCGCGTGGAGAAAGCGCCGATGGCCAGGTCCAGGCGATTGTCCTGTACACCGAGTTGCAATTCGTAGGGACTCATCACCGACAGGTGCAGGTGCACCGCCGGGTGCTCCTGGCTGTAGGCGCCGATGGTCTCGGCCAGCGGCAATGCTGGCTCGCTGACCGTGGAATCGATCACGCCGAGGTTCAAGGTGCCGCGCAATTCGCCCTTGAGGGCCGCGGCGTATTGCTCGAAACCTTCGAGTTCGCCCAGCAGGCGCAGGGTTTCCTGGTGGAACAACTCGCCCTTGCTGGTCAGGCTGAAACCACCACGCCCGCGATGACACAGCACCAGGCCCAGGGACGCTTCAAGCTGGCTCATGTAGGTGCTGATGGCCGACGTCGAGAGATTGAGCTCCTGCTGGGCATTGGCAAAGCCCTGGTGCCGGACCACGCTGACGAAGATGCGCAATAGTTTCAGGTCGGGTAAAGCGTTGGCCATGGGCACTCCGGTTGTGGGGCGTCAGTTAGGGCCTCATCGCGAGCAATCGAACGTCGACCGGCTGCTCCTGCGAAAAGCAGCGCCAACCACTGTAGGAGCGGGCTTGCTCGCGACAGGTCGCGTGGCGACCGGCAAAAGTCTACCGCCACCTCGCCCATTAGTTTAGAAAAATCTGAACTAACTATTTGCCGTCAGCGATTCTTCCCGGGCGGTGCCTTTCGCAGAATCGCCCCCCTGATAACCAAAATAAATGATGAGGCTTACCCGTGGACAAGATTCTTCACCAACCACTGGGCGGTAACGAAATGCCGCGCTTCGGCGGTATCGCCACCATGATGCGCCTCCCGCACCTGCAATCGGCCGCCGGCCTCGACGCCGCGTTTATCGGGATCCCGCTGGACATCGGCACCTCGCTGCGCGCCGGGACCCGTTTCGGTCCACGGGAAATCCGCGCCGAATCAGTGATGATCCGCCCGTACAACATGGCCACCGGAGCCGCGCCCTTCGACTCGCTGTCGGTGGCCGATATCGGCGATGTAGCGATCAACACCTTCAACCTGCTGGACGCCGTGCGTATCATCGAGGAAGCCTACGACGCCATCCTCGAACACCCGGTCGTCCCGCTGACCCTGGGCGGTGACCACACCATCACCCTGCCGATCCTGCGCGCTATCCACAAGAAGCACGGCAAGGTCGGCCTGGTACACATCGACGCCCACGCCGATGTCAACGATCACATGTTCGGCGAGAAGATCGCCCACGGCACCACCTTCCGCCGCGCCGTGGAAGAAGGCCTGCTGGACTGCGACCGGGTGGTACAGATCGGCCTGCGCGCCCAGGGCTACACCGCCGAAGACTTCAACTGGAGCCGCAAGCAGGGCTTCCGTGTGGTCCAGGCCGAAGAGTGCTGGCACAAATCCCTCGCCCCGCTGATGGCTGAAGTGCGCGAAAAAGTCGGCGGCGGCCCGGTGTATCTGAGCTTCGACATCGACGGCATCGACCCGGCCTGGGCGCCCGGTACCGGCACCCCGGAAATCGGCGGCCTGACCACCATCCAGGCGATCGAGATCGTCCGTGGTTGCCAGGGCCTCGACCTGGTCGGCTGCGACCTGGTGGAAGTCTCGCCACCCTACGACACCAGCGGCAACACCTCGCTGCTCGGCGCCAACCTGCTGTACGAGATGCTCTGCGTACTGCCCGGCGTGACCCACCGCTGAGGAGTCGCCATGAACCACCGTGACCAGGTACTCAAGGCCGCCGCCGAGCTGGTGGCCGCCTTCGCCGCCAACGATCGCGAAGCCTACTTCGCGGCCTTCAGCGAAGATGCCAGCTTCGTCTTCTACACCCTCGAACAGCCCCTGCTGTCACGCGACGCTTACCAGGCGTTGTGGGATAGCTGGCGTGCCGAGGATGGCTTCGAAGTGCTCGCGTGCACCTCAAGCAACGCTTTTGTCAGCCTGCAGGGCGACGTGGCGATATTCATTCATGACGTCGCCACCGAGCTGCGCATGCAAGGCGAGCTTCTCTTTAGCCAGGAGCGCGAAACCATTGTGTTTCGCCAACAACAAGAACGCGGCCGATGGCTGGCCTGCCACGAACACTTATCAGCGACACCCCAAGGACTGCCCTCCTCTTAGCCAACGCTGATAGCCCTCACAGAAGATGAGGACAGCGCAATGATCGGAGCGATCATGAATAAAAACAACAATGAAAAAAGCCTTAGCAACATCGAAACCAACGGGGTCGAACAGATCCCCGACCACGAACGCGATGCCCGACCCAGCGACCTGTTTCGCCTGATTTTCGGCGGTGCCAATACCTTTGCCACCGCCGTGCTCGGCAGCTTCCCGGTACTCTTCGGCCTGTCCTTCCAGGCCGGTGTCTGGGCGATCGTCCTGGGCGTGGTGCTCGGTGCGTTGATCCTCGCGCCCATGGGCCTGTTCGGGCCGATCAACGGCACCAACAACGCCGTGTCCTCCGGTGCGCACTTCGGTGTGCACGGTCGGATCGTCGGTTCGTTCCTGTCGTTGCTCACCGCCATCGCGTTCTTCTCGCTGTCGGTGTGGAGCTCGGGGGATGCGTTGATCGGTGGTGCCAAGCGTCTGATCGATATGCCTGAAACCGACCTGACCCTGGGCCTGGCCTATGGCCTGTTTGCGATCCTGGTGCTGACAGTGTGCATCTACGGCTTTCGCTTCATGCTGTGGGTCAACCGCATCGCCGTGTGGGCCGCAAGCCTGTTGTTCCTGCTCGGGATCTTCGCCTTTGCGCCGACTTTCGACAGCCACTTCGCCGGTACCGTGGCGATGGGACAGGCGGGGTTCTGGGCGGCCTTTATCGGCGCCGCGCTGGTGGCCATGAGCAACCCGATTTCCTTCGGCGCGTTCCTCGGTGACTGGTCGCGTTATATCCCCCGTGAAACCTCGAAAGCCCGGATCATGCTGGCGGTGATCGCGGCGCAGCTCGCCACCCTGATTCCGTTCCTGTTCGGCCTGGCGACCGCCACCATCGTCGCGATCAAGGCACCGGACTACATCACTGCGAACAACTACGTCGGTGGCCTGCTGGCCGTCTCGCCGACCTGGTTCTTCCTGCCGGTGTGCCTGATCGCGGTGATCGGCGGCATGTCCACCGGCACCACCTCGCTGTATGGCACCGGGCTGGACATGTCCAGCGTGTTCCCACGGCTGCTGTCGCGGGTCAAGGCAACCTTGCTGATCGGCGTGCTGTCGATTGCCTTCATCTTCATCGGACGCTTCGCGGCGAACCTGGTGCAGAGCGTGTCGACCTTCGCCGTGCTGATCATCACCTGCACCACCCCATGGATGGTGATCATGATCATCGGTTTGCTGGTGCGTCGTGGCTACTACTGCCCGGATGATCTGCAAGTCTTCACCCGCGGCGAAACCGGCGGTCGCTACTGGTTCAGCCACGGCTGGAACTGGCGCGGCCTCGGCGCCTGGATCCCCAGCGCGCTGGTGGGCCTGTGTTTCGTCAACCTGCCGGGGCAGTTCGTCGGCCCGCTGGGCAACCTGGCCGATGGCATCGACATCAGCCTGCCGATCACCCTCGGGCTGGCGTCGCTGATGTACCTGGCCCTGCTCAGCCTGTTCCCGGAAACGGCAGAGGTTTATGGACCGCTGGATGCGCGCAGCCAGGGTGGCAAAACGTTGAAGCCTGGAATGCGCCAGGCGGCCTGACCCTGTAGGAGCCAGCTTGCCGGCAATGAGGCCCCGGCGCCTTGCCGCGCATGCTTGGCCACCATCGCCGGCAAGCCGGCTCCCACAAAAACCAACGCGCTCAACTACCTATTGCTTCACCATAAAAAAGATAATCGGAGACACGCCTTCATGGCTTTGGATCTATTGGTTGTACTCATTTATGCCGCTGGCATGCTCGTGCTCGGTTACTACGGCATGCGCAAGGCCAAGACCCACGAAGACTACCTGGTGGCCGGGCGTAACCTGGGCCCGACGCTGTACATGGGCACCATGGCCGCCACGGTACTCGGTGGGGCATCCACCGTCGGCACCGTACGCCTGGGCTATGTCCACGGGATTTCCGGCTTCTGGCTCTGCGCCGCCCTGGGTTTCGGCATCATCGCGCTGAACCTGTTCCTCGCCAAACCGCTGCTGAAGCTGAAAATCTTCACCGTGACCCAGGTCCTGGAGAAACGCTACAACCCCATGGCCCGCCAGGCCAGTGCGGTGATCATGCTGGCCTACGCGCTGATGATCGGCGTGACCTCGATCCTCGCCATCGGCACCGTACTGCAAGTGCTGTTCAACCTGCCGTTCTGGCTCTCGGTGCTGCTGGGCGGCGGTGTGGTGGTGGTCTATTCGACCATCGGCGGCATGTGGTCGCTGACCCTGACCGACATCGTCCAGTTCGTGATCAAGACCGTGGGCCTGATGTTCATCCTGTTGCCGATCTGCCTCTACCGCGTCGGCGGCTGGGACCAACTGGTGAACAAGCTGCCGGCGAGCAGCTTCAGTTTCACCACCATCGGTTGGGACACCATCATCACCTACTTCCTGATCTACTTCTTCGGCATCCTGATCGGCCAGGACATCTGGCAACGGGTGTTCACCGCCAAGGATGAGAAAGTCGCGAAATATGCCGGCAGTGTCGCCGGGGTCTACTGCATCGCCTACGGCCTGGCCTGCGCCCTGATCGGCATGGCCGCCCATGTGCTGATTCCGGACCTGGCCAACGTCAACAACGCCTTTGCCGCCATCGTCAAGCAATCGCTGCCCGACGGCATTCGTGGCCTGGTGATCGCCGCAGCCCTGGCGGCCATGATGTCCACCGCCAGCGCCGGCCTGCTGGCCGCCTCCACCGTGCTGACCGAAGACCTGCTGCCGAAACTGCGTGGCGGCAAGCAGTCGAGCCTGGGGATCAACCGCCTGTTCACCTGCCTGACCGGGATCGTCGTGCTGGCTATCGCCCTGGTGGTCAGCGACGTGATCAGCGCCCTGACCCTGGCCTATAACCTGCTGGTGGGCGGCATGCTGATTCCACTGATCGGGGCGATTTTCTGGAAACGCGCCACCACCAGCGGCGCCATTACCAGCATGGCCCTGGGCTTCATCACCGCCCTGGTGTTCATGCTCAAGGACGGCCTGGATGCCAACACCCCGATCTACTACAGCCTGGCCATCGGCCTGATCAGCTTCGTCGTGGTCAGCCTGCTGCCTCCACGTCCGGCCAGCGTAGCCGCCAGCGCCATCTGACAGTGCAGTGACTTCAGCGGGGGCGACGTCGGTTGTCGCACCCGTTTTTTGCCTGTCCCCCCGCACTGAGCAACCCTGCTCCCGCCCAGAAGGATGAACGGTCAAATCCCTCACAGAACTTGTGCTGTACTGGCCTATAGCGACTACTTTCTTGGTTAACAAGAAAGTACAAGGATCGCTAGCGTCAGCCCTGACAGCGATCGCCCTGCCCCAGGAAAGGGTCAAACAATAAGAAAACTTTCCCCGAGGCGTTTATGAACAGACTCGAGATTCATCCGCACAGCTGCCATTCCATCGCGGAGCAGTTGTCGTTGCAATGGCCGCAGGATCCCTCCCAGCCGCCAAAGCAACAGGGGAGACCGCAGGCATGAAAAGAGCCGATATTCGCAAGATCGTGCATGACTTTATCAGCCTGCGGCTCGACGACCCGCAGGCATTCGCTGACGATCAGACCTTGCAGGCATTGGGATTGGACAAACAGGACATTGAAGACCTGATGTTCCATCTTGAAGATGAGTTTGATCTGACGGCGTTTACCGAAGAGGAAGACCGCTTGCTCAAGGAAGCGGTCACAGTCAACGACCTAAGTCGTTTCCTACAGAAAATCGCCCGACATTGAGCGACGCAAACGCCGCTGAACCGGGTTGCCCGCGAAGCCATGGGTAATCTGGAGGGGCGTTTCGCGGCGGTGCGGCGATCCGACCAGCCCCGCGCCCACACCGACCGCGTTATCCAGTCAGAAGACTGCGACCCACCCGCAGGCGCTTACCGACGTGGCTGACGGCGACGGCGATCATCGTCGGTACGAATAGGTACCGGCTGCAGCGGTGGTTCGATCAAGCCAAGGGCAACACCGAGGTCATGGAGCCAAGTTTGCAGTTTGTCTTTCATATAGCCCCCTTCAGGGTAATGCGAGCGACGGAGTTCTGTAGCCGCTTCACACAGATCATAGCCCTAAGTCCTACGCAATGCTGTCCCTTGCAGCAGGATCTTTGATTTAAATCATGGCAAAACGCTTCAAGCCGACGCACGGAACTCTTCGGCACTGTTTGCCAGCGGCAACAAGGCGTTTTTCTGCAGCTCGATCCAGGCCGCCAGATTGGCGCCGACCATCCCCTTGCGCCACATCAACCAGGTGGTGGCGCTGGCAAAAGGCTCGGCCAGTCGATGCACCGACACGCTTTCACGCCCTGGCAGGCTGGCCAGCATCGACTCGGACATCATCGCCACGCCGGAACCGGCGGTGACACAGGCGAGCATCCCGGGATAGGACTCGATCTCGATGGCCCGGCCCATGCTCGCGTGATAGTGGCCGAACCAGGCCTCCAGGCGCAGGCGGTAGGCACAGCCACGGCGAAAGGTGAAGACCGGCTGCCCCTGCACGTCCAGGGCACTGCGCACCGGCGGGTGATCGGCCGGGCAGATCAGCACCAGGGTTTCATCGCAGAACGCAATACCGTCGAGCCCGGCCAGTTGCAGCGGGCCATCCACCAGGGCGGCATCCAGGCGCCCGGAAACCACGCCCTCGAGCAATTCGCCGCTGGGCGCGGACTGCACCTGCAGGTTCACCTCGGGATAAGTACGGTGATAACGCGCCAGCATCGCCGGCAGGTAAATCGCCGCGGTGCTGTACATGGTGCCCAGCACGAAATCCCCCGCCGGCTGCCCGCCGCGCGTGGCGGCCTGGGCCTCGTCATGCAAGGCGAACAGCCGGCTCGAGTAATCGAGCAGGACCTTGCCGGCCGGAGACAGTTGCAGGCGCTGGCGCTCACGCAGGAACAGTTCGACCCCCAGTTGCTCCTCAAGCTGCTTGATCCGCGTGGACAGGTTCGACGGCACCCGGTGCAGGCGCTCGGCGGCGCGGGTGATGGAGCCCTCCTCGGCCACGGCCTGGAAGATCCGTAATTGGCTGAACTCCATGACCATCTCCAAAAATGAACAAGTTACTCACTATTATTCATTTTTAAAGAAAGTCAATCAGTCCTAGCCTGACGGTCATCGCTCTCTGCCTGGAAATGACGCCATGTCCCCCCTGATTCGTCTGACCGCCTGCTTTGTCGCCCTGATGATGGCCATGGGGGTGGGCCGTTTCGCCCTGACCCCGCAATTGCCGCACCTGATCAGCGAGGGCCAGATCGACCTGACCGCCGGTGGCCTGATCGCCGCCGCCAATTACCTGGGCTACCTGCTGGGCGCGGTGGATGCCCTGTTCGCCCGGCGCGCGCAGCATGTTCGCCTGCGTCTGCTCGCCGGCCTGTGGTTATGCGTGCTGCTGACCCTGGCCTCTTCCTGGGCTCACGGGTTCTGGTCGCACTGGCTGCTGCGCTTCGGCACTGGAGTCGCGAGTGCCTGGGTGGTGGTCATGATCACCAGCCTGAGCCAGCCGCTGGCCCACGCCGCCGGGCGACCACGCCTGGGGGCCTGGGTGTTTGCCGGCCCCGGCCTGGGCATCATGCTCACCGGCCTGCTGGCGCTGGGTTCGAACCTGCGGGGACAGAACTCGTCGACCCTGTGGCTGGTGTACGCCGGCGTCGGCCTGCTGATGTTGCTGCTGATCCTGCCCTTCCTGCCGCTGCCGAATACCACGCCCGTGACCACCGCCACAGCCGCCCCCGTGGCCACGGACAGCGAGCAGCAGCCGATCGGTCATCTTGGCCTGCTCTATGCCCTGTATGGCCTGGGCTACATCATTCCGGCGACCTTTCTCTCGCAGATGGCCAATGCCCGCTTCCACGGGCAATGGCAGGCCGATCTGTTCTGGCCCAGCTTCGGCCTGGTCGCGGCCCTCGGCGTGGTGTTGGTGAGCCTGCGGCGCGCCAAACCCGACAGTACCCGGCGCTGGCTGATGGCGACCCTCTGGTTGCAGGCCGCCGGGGTCTTCGCCTGCCTGTTGTCGAGCGGTCTGGGGTTGGTGCTGGGGGTGATTCTCTGCGGCATGCCGTTCCTGGCCTGCATGCAGTTGGTCATGCAGCGCTCACGGGAACTGGCGCCTCACGCCACCCATCGCAATGCCGGGCTGCTGACCGCCTGCTTCGCCATCGGGCAACTCTGCGGGCCGCTGCTGGCAGCCTTGAGCAGCCACTTCAGCGGTGGCCTGCAAGCGGCCCTGATCGTGGCCGGCAGTGGCCTGGTGCTGGCGGGGTTGGTGGTGTTGCGGCCGGTGCCGACCGCGGTGCCAGGGGCGACGCTGGTGCAACGCTGATCATCGCAGGGCCGCAACACCGGGTTGCGGCAGGCAGGACAGCTGCGCTGTCCATCGCCGGCAAGCCGGCTCCTACAAGGATGCTGTTTCAACGCAAAATAACCTCAAGCTCGGTCCTGTAGGAGCCGGCTTGCTGGCGATGGCGTCAACTCGGGCAACACCACTCGTCGGGCCGGGCTCAGCTCAATTCGATGCGATCGGCATGGATCACAATCTGCCCTTGCTTGTAGAGCGCACCAATGGCCTTTTTGAAGTTGCCCTTGCTGACCCCGAACAAGCCACTGATCACGGTTGGATCGCTCTTGTCGCTGACCGCCAGCACACCGTTGTTTTCACGCAACTTGGCGAGGATCTTGCTGTTCAGGCTGCCGGAAGCTTCCTCGCCCACGGGTTGCAGGCTCAGGCTGATCTTGCCGTCGGGGCGAATCTCCTTGATAAAGCCTTTTTCTTCTTTACCGGCTCGCAGGAACTTGAACACTTCGTTCTTGTGAATCAGGCCCCAGTGCTTGTTGTTGATGATCGCCTTGAAACCCATATCGGTCGCTTCAGCCACCAGCAGGTCGACTTCCTGGCCGAGCACGTAGCTCGCCGGAGTCTTGTCCAGGTAGCGATCCAGGCGGGCCGTGGCGGTGATACGACGGGTATGCTTGTCGAGGTAGACATGCACCACGCAATAGTCACCGGCGCTCAACTGGCGCTTCTCTTCGGAATACGGCAACAGCAGATCCTTGGGCAATCCCCAATCGAGGAATACACCGATACTGTTAACTTCCTTGACTTTAAGACTGGCGAATTCTCCGACTTGAACTTTGGGTTTTTCCGTGGTGGCAATCAACTTGTCAGCACTGTCCAGATAAATGAAAACATTGAGCCAGTCTTCATCTTCACTGGGAGTATCCTTGGGGATATAACGGTTGGGCAGAAGAATCTCGCCGTCCGCGCCACCGTCCAGATACAAACCGAAATTAGTGTGTTTAACCACTTGCAAGCTGTTATAACGCCCGACTAAAGCCATTTCCAATACCCTCATTGCGTGGCTGGCATTCTACCCGAGTTTGACGGCGCTGTTTCACAGCGCTTGCCACCTGCTGAAAAGCCCTCTGCAAGGCTTGATTTTCAAGGGTTTGCCGACAAAAGCCTGGCCGTTCGTCAGACCGCCGGCGGCGCTCACCCTTGAAAACCTACCCTTTCGCGGAAAATATCGAGGCCTGGTTGCGAGTTAAAACAGTAGCTTAGCCAACAATAACAAGGCCTACGCGCAGCTATTGCGAACACCCCTTACCTTTGCGCTGGATATTTATCAAGCAATTGTCAAGCCTTTCAGGTAGAATGATCGATCCAGTTAATATCTACACAGGTTAATGGCCGCCATGCGCGTAAAAGCATCGAACAGCAAAGCAAAGCCCGCTCCAGCCGTTGAAACCAGCGATTCGATCAACGAGCAAATTGCAGCTTTCCTGAAATCCGGCGGCGAAATCCAGCAAATTGCCAAGGGTGTCAGCGGCCAGACTTTCGGTCCGTCGAAACAGATCACCCTCGGCAAGAAGTAATTCCCTCCGCGCAACACCCAAGCCACTCTGCGCTTTGAACCTCAAGGCGCAGGGCTGAAGCGACACTCCCGCCCCCGCTGTACACACCGCGCCGCTCGATCCGCGCGCGAGCCGCTGTGCGCGAGCATCCGCCTGTCGTCATCGCTGGTAACCATTGCGCGATTGAACCACTGGCCGCATAAGCGTTCCATGGAGAAATGTCCTCAGCAGGATTCATCCATGTCGCACCGGCTGACCGCCCTCTTCTGGCTGCTGCTTCTGAGCCTGGCACTCGCTGCCTGCTCGCGGGTCAGCCTGGCCTACCGCAACCTCGATGTGATCATCCCCTGGACCCTTGGCGACTACGTGGACATGAACCGCGGACAGAAGGACTGGTTCCGCGAGCGCCTCAAGGAGCACCTGCACTGGCATTGCACCACGCAATTACCGAACTACCTGGACTGGCTCGACCGCGTGCGGCAGATGGTCGAAACCCGTCAGGTCACCGATGCCAGCGTGCAGGCCCGCACCGCCGAGGCCCGCCAGGCCATTGCCCAGGTGGCACGGGCCGTCACGCCTTCGGCGGTCGAACTGCTGCGGGGCCTGAGCGATCAACAAGTGGCCGAGATGAGCCAGGCCTTTGCCAAGGACCAGCGTGAGCATCGAGCACAATACGTGGAGCCGCCCCTCGACGAACAGATCCGCAACCGCGCCGAGCGCATGAGCAAACGCCTCAAGGGCTGGCTGGGGCCATTGAGCCTGAGCCAGCAACAACGCATCACGGCCTGGTCCGCCAGCCTGGGGGAGCAGAACCGGCTCTGGGTGGCCAACCGGACGAACTGGCAGACGCAATTGAGTGAAGCCGTCGAACAGCGCCAACGCGCGGACTTCGCGCAACGGATCGAACAGTTGCTGCAAGATCAGGACAGCCTGTGGACCGCCGAGTACCGTCAGGCCCACGAGCGCTCGGAGCGAGCCACTCGTAGCCTGTTGGTGGAGCTGATGGCCGAGAGCAACGCCGACCAGCAGGAGCGGCTGCTGAAGAAAATCGACGAAATGCGCCGGAACTTCTCGGAGCTCAAGTGCCTGAAAACCGCTCAGGCCAAGTAAAGAAAGACCTCCGCCTGGCAAGCCGGCTCTCACAGCGACCACGCGGATCAGCTGTTCCGGCAGGGGACACTGTTCCTCCCGTCCTCCCTAGAGGCTGTCGCTGGTGGAGAACCCGCCACCGCTCCCGGAGGAACTGGACGAGCTATCGGAATTGGAGCCGCCCGACGAACTGCTCCCGAAGAAGCCGCCTGAGCTACTGTGCGAGCGACTACCCCGACTGCTGCTCGGACTGGTAGTGCTGCGTGGGCTGGGGGCAACCTGGATGAACTGGCGACGGTTATCCACCTCACTCACCACCTGGGAGAGTGATATCGCGCCCTGCATGAACCCGACGAGCAGCCCATCAATATCCACATTCCGATAGTCGTAGCGGGAACTGATCAGCCCCCCCGACTGCAACGCACGCTCCAATTGCCGGGCTCGCTCATAGCTCTCCTCGACGTCCCGGCACTGCCGCTCCAGAGACGGCACGCGCAGCTGTAGCACTTCCAGCTCAGCGCGTAAATCACGCACCCTGCGCACCAGTTCGTCATCCTGCGAACCCTGGGTCTGTCCGGCCAGTTGCTCCAGGCTCACGTCCGTCATCTCGGCCAGTTGCCGGGACAACAGCTCGGACGCCTGGGCGAAAAACTCGTCGCGCTTGCTGGCATATGGCGCCAGACGCTGATGAATCATATTGGCCTGCGCCTTGCCCGCTTCCAACGCCTGCTGCGCTTGCCGCTGACGCTCCTGCAACAGCGGCATATCGCTGGCGGACAGGGCACTTTGATGCAGTCGCGCGCGCTCGGCCTCCTGGGCCGCGCGGTTCGCCCGACGCTCCTTGCCCAGCGCTTCATTGGCGCGCTGCATGGCCAACAGCGTGCGCTCGGCGGCATTGTTCTGGGTGAAATTGCACAGACGCGCCACCCAACGGTCCAACCCACGCCAGACAAACTTGCCGACATAAGCATCGGTACCGAATCCGCGCTCGCGAAGGTAGACATAAAACCGGTCGGCCTGGAAGGCCTGGAGCTTGAGCCAGCACTCATCCCGCAGTTCCTTGTAGGACTGCTCGTCGGCAGCGCAGACCAAGGCGGCCTGTTGCTGGTAGCGGAGGTCTTGCTCGACTTGTTGATCGAGGCCGCCGGCCAAGGTCTCCAGTTCTTCGGCCAAGCTCGCCAGTGCCTGCAACTGCCCGGCAATGCCCTCCTCCACCTGCGTCAGGTCCTGACGCAGAGCGGCCTCGGCCTGCTCGCGCTGGTCGAGCAGGCGCTGGACCTCGGCGGAAAGCGGCGCAGCGCCGGACAACTGATAATTGGCAATATGCGGGAAGGCGTTGCCGATCCCCTGCTGCAGGCGCAACGCCTGATCGTGCGCGGCGGACAACTCAAGCTGCAGTTGGCGCAGCTGGGCCTCATGGTTCCGGGAGTTGTCACGTAGGGAGGCTTCTATGCGGCTCGCGTTCATTACCACTCCAGGATGTAATCAGGTTTGGTTTTGACCGGTCCTTTGACGAATGCAAAGGACAGCGAGTTGGCCGCCTTTTTCCCCATCAGGCGATCATCGACGAGACCATCCGCCAGCTTGTCGTTCCGGGCCGTCTGATAGGTGGCCTGATTGACCCGCACGCCAAACATCGAGGCATAACGCCGCTCTCCGGTCTCGACGCTGCTGATCGGCAGCGCGACCACATTGCCCGCGGCGTCGAGCGCCTCGACCAGCAGGTACCAGCTCTTGCCTCCGGTCGGATCAAAATTGCGTTCAACCATTGATTTCTCACCGGTACGGCTGACCACTTCCAGGGTCAAGGGCGTCGCTGCTACCGTCCGCAGCTGCTCGACCTCCTTCAGGGCCTGCTCGGCAGCCGTTGCATTCAGGTCCTTGATGGCTTGGTCGACCTTGGCAAACAGTAGCTGGAACTGCTCGCCATCGGCCTGGCTCAAGCCCATCTTGCGCACCTGGTCCCGTGCGCCTTGCCGTTGCGTGAACGAGGGCCTGATCGCGCTCGCTTGCGCATTCAGCGCATCCAACTGAGTCGCCAGCGCCTGCAAATCGGCACTGTCCTTCTTCAGACTATCGATCGCCGAGTCGACCCGTTGGGAGTCTTGCCCACGACTCTGCTCAGTGACCTGCAGCGGCAGCGTGACCTGCTCTACCGCGCGGGCCTTCTCCAGCAACGGCCCGGCCTGTTCGAGTAGCCGTTGTGTCGCGGGCATATTCGCAACCAGCGCGTCAGCCCCCAACGTGGAGAGCCGTTTTTCCAGTTGCTCGCGCAACCCGATATGGCCGGCAATCAGCTCCCGAGCCTGATCCACTCGAATCTGCGCACCGCGCACCGCTGCCCGAGCAAAAAACCCCGAGACCGGCGTTGCAATCAGCACCAGCCACAGGCCCACCCCCAGCACAGTCACCGTGGGCAGCAGCCAGCGACCGCGATTAATGTAGGCCCGCGCCAGCAACCTGGCCAACGCACCGATCGGCGCCGAAGCCTGATAAGTCAGGCGGTTGGCAAAAAAGTTGCGAACGCCCTCTTCGACCAGAGCGTCCTCCACCTCGACGCCCTTGGCCCGGTAAAACTCGCGAATCTGCTCGGCCACCCGCAGGCGATGCTTGGGCAGGTCCAGCTGTTTCTGCAGTTCGGCCTGGCTGAAACGCATCTCGTCGATCAGCGCCATGGCCCCCATCTGCTCGGTGAGGGAGACAAGGTTGCTCACTTCAGATCCCCTTTTGCAGGAGCGCGCTGAAGCGACGCTTGCTGTCCTCGGTGATCGACTCGATTTCCGCCGCCGCCGCCGAGGACTCCTTGCGCAGCTCCTGGATCAGGCTCAGGCTGCTGGCCTGGAAGTCCACTACGGCCTCGGCCAGGGCCTTGACCGAACTGGCCTTCAGGGTCGAGCCGTAACCGGCCTTGAGCGCCGCATTCAACTGCTCGCCGCCGACCTTGGCCTGGATCTCGAGGCTGGAGTTGATCCCCTGGTTCATCGCATTCAGGGTGTTGGTCACCTCGGCCAACCCACCGGACGAGGTAAAGCCCGCCGCCAGTCCGGTCAGGACAATCTCGTTGGTGGCGAAAAAGCTGACGGCACGCTGGTACAACCGCTCTTTCACGCTGTGGTACTGGCTCAGGCGCGCGAACACCAGTTCGGCCGCGTTGTAGGCGGTCTTCAGCTGATCGGCGATATCGGTGATGATCTGGTAGCGTTTGTCCTCGTCCTGCAGGTCACGCAAGGCAACATCCCGTGCCAGCTCAAGCTTGGCCCGTTCGCTGGCGTCCAACTCGGCGCCTTCCAGGGCCGCCCCGGCCTCGGTCAAGCCCTGGCGTCCGCTTTCCATCTTCGCCTGGGCGATTTTCTGCACCTCGCAGGCATCCACCTCGGCTGATTTCATCGCCAGGCGGTAGTCCTGATAGGCCTCGAGAATCAGGGTTTCCAGCTGGATCTGCTCATTGGCCGACTTCGCCACATCCAGGTAGTTCTTGCGAATGCTCTCGAAGCGATCCGGAATCGAGCCGCGGCGCATATTCATCCAGCCCAGTTGGATGCGTTCAGAGAATTGCAGCTTGCCGTCGGCCATCCACTCCATCATCTGCCGGGCATCGGTCTGGATCGAATCGAAGCTGGCGGCGATATCGGCATAGCGGGTGCTGACATCCATGCTCTGCAACTTGTCGCGGACCACGGCGTTGAACACCGTGGACTGTTGCAGGGTGGCGGCGATGGCGGTGACTCGGGTGGCGTCATACACCGACACCTTGTCCAGCAGGGCCAGTACCGGGGCATTCTGGTCCGGAAAAGTGATGCCGATGGAGCGCAAGGCAGACATGGAGCGTTCGAGGTAGTTCATGAGCATATCCCTATATGGAGCCTTCCTGGGCTCCAACATCCTGCCGACGTGAGCGCGAAATACTAACAGAGCAGCGTAATCTTTTACCAAAGAGCCATTACCGCCCCGTGGCTTGAAGGACAGTGGCGGGGCGATGCCTGTGGGAAAAAATTCCCTACTTGAGCAAGGTGCTTTTGTGGGAGCGGTGCTTGCCCGCGAAAGGGATGCCACGGTTTTTCAGATACACCGCGTTATCGTTCTTCGCGGGCAAGCACCGCTCCCACAAAAAATGCCAATGCCCCGATCAGTCGGGGCATTGGCAGGGAGGCAACCGCTGTTCTGCGTTCTCACGCAGCCGGTGGCGGGTTATTCGGCAGCCGGCGCTTCCGGCTTACGGCGCTTGAGCGGCGCCATGCCGTCCTTGCTGACCAACGACAGGGCATCGGTCTTCGGTCGGTTGGCGATCTTGCGCTTGGTCGGGGCCTTGGCGGCCGACTTCTTCTTGTCACCCTTGACGTCGGTCTTTTTCTTTTTCACGCCTACAGCCTTGCCCGAAGCCTTGACCTTCTTCGGTCCGCCGTAGGTGCCTTTGACTTCCTTGATGGTCCGGCGCTCGAAGCTCTGCTTGAGGTAGCGCTCGATGCTCGACATCAGGTTCCAGTCGCCGTGGCAGATCAGCGAGATCGCCAGGCCGTCGTTACCGGCACGCCCGGTGCGACCGATACGGTGCACGTATTCGTCGCCGCTGCGCGGCATATCGAAGTTGATCACCATGTCCAGGCCGTCCACGTCCAGGCCGCGAGCGGCGACGTCGGTGGCCACGAGGATCTTCACCCCGCCCTGCTTCAGACGGTCGATGGCCAGCTTGCGGTCCTTCTGGTCCTTCTCGCCGTGCAGCACGAAAGCCTTGTATTCCTGGGCTACCAGGCGGCCATAGATACGGTCGGCCATGGCCCGGGTATTGGTGAAGACAATGGCCTTCTGGTAAGTCTCGTTGGCCAGCAACCAGTTGAGAATCTGCTCTTTGTGCTGGTTGTGGTCGGCAGTGATGATCTGCTGGCGCGTGGTGTCGTTCAGCTGGCTGACCGCATTGAGCTGCAGGTGCTCGGGGTTGTTCAGAACCTTGGCGATCATCTCGCGCAGGCCGGAACCACCGGTGGTGGCGGAGAACAGCATGGTCTGCTGGCGGTTCGTGCATTCTTCCACCAGGCGCTGTACGTCTTCGGCAAAGCCCATGTCGAGCATGCGGTCGGCTTCGTCGAGCACCAGCACTTCGACTTCTTTCAAGTCCAGGTTACCGGCGTTCAGTTGCTCGATCATCCGCCCCGGGGTGCCGATCAGGATGTCCGGCACCTTGCGCAGCATCGCCGCCTGGACCTTGAAGTCCTCACCGCCGGTGATCAGGCCGGACTTGATAAAGGTGAACTGGGAGAAACGCTCGACTTCCTTGAGGGTCTGCTGGGCCAGCTCGCGGGTTGGCAGCAGGATCAGGGTCTTGATGCTCACGCGCACCTTGGCCGGACCAATCAGGCGATTGAGGATCGGCAGGACGAACGCGGCGGTCTTGCCGCTACCAGTTTGCGCCGTCACCCGCAGGTCACGCCCCTGCAACGCCAGCGGAATGGCCGCGGCCTGCACCGGCGTTGGCTCGACAAATTTAAGCTCGGCCACGGCTTTGAGCAGGCGTTCGTGCAGGGCGAATTCGGAAAACACGGGTGCTACCTCGAAGAAATACAAAATATCAGCGGCATAGGGTAACGGTTTCGAGCGCCGAGGCCGAGTTTCTTTGTGAAAAGCGCGACAAACAGCGCGGTTTTTGTGCGCTGAATGCACTGGCGCGACGATATTCGGTCGGGGTCTGGCTCATCTCCACGCGAAAGTGCCGATTGAAATTGGAGAGGTTGCAGTACCCCACCTCGAAACAGATCTCGGCCACCGACATCTGTGTCTGCTGCAACAAACGACAGGCGCGCTGGACCCGGAGCTTGCGCATCAGGTCGATAAAGCCGTGCCCGGTAATACGTTTGAAAAACCGTGAAAAGCCCGGCTCGCTCATCCCCAACTGCCCGGCGATCACCGACAGCCGGACATCGCCGGTCAGTTCTCTGAGCAGGTAATCGAAAGCTTTATGGATACGCTCGGAGCTTTTCGCATCCAGAGCAGGCATATAGCAGGTGCTGGCCAGACAGCACGCCTCAGTCGCCGGCGCACTCGCCAGGGTGTTCAGCAGTTGCAGGAACATCAGCAAACGCGGCAAACCCTGGGCAGGACCGATGGCCTCCAGTAGTCGTGCCGCTTCAAGCGCCGTTTCGCCGGTAAACTCCAGGCCGCGCCGGGCACGCTCGAACAACACCTGCAACTCGCCAAGTTCAGGCAGGGCTTCACGCAGGGCCAGCAGCGCCGCGCCGTCGAATTGCAAAACCACATCGCGCCCCAGCAGTTGCTCTCCCGGCGCCAGGTCGCCCATCCAGTCATGGGGCAGGTCCGGCCCCATCATCGCCACGTGGCCAGCGGCAAACGCACCGATGTAATCACCCGCTACCAGTTTGCCGCTCCCCTGGCGAATCAGGTGGATTTCGTATTCGGGATGATGATTCCAGCGTGCAAGCGCATAGGGGTAGTCGTGCTCGTACCAGCGAAAACTGTGTTCCGGCTGCGGCAGGATGACTTCCAACTCGGCTGGAGGCTGCTCGAATAGCGCGGCGCGGCGATCAGGCATGGTTTGCCCCTTTTTATAGTTCTGAACAGCAACATAGCCGGATCAAACCCAGTTCGCTACTCAACGCATCACCTATAACTGGTACTTTTTTGATCCGGTCGGAGACAGGCCGGCACGATTAAAAAAGTACCGATTTCTCGTCCTCAATGCGTTTGTTGCGCCCTCTGCGAGCTGGTGTAATCCAATCGTCCCCTGCTGCGGTCCATCACGTTTTTGCCCAGCCGCGGCTTACAACAACAATAATAGTTCCGCGCCACCGGCGTGGAGTGGAGAGCATTATGAAGACCCGCCATCACGCGCTCATCCTGTCCGCAGGTTTGTCTTTGGCCTGTGCCGCCCAAGCCGCCGAAAGCATCACCATCGCGACGGTGAATAACAGCGATATGATCCGCATGCAGCGGCTCTCCAAAATATTCGAAGAGCAGCACCCCGAGCTCAAACTGAATTGGCTCGTGCTGGAAGAGAACGTCTTGCGGCAAAGGCTGACAACCGACATTGCGACCCAAGGCGCACAGTTCGACGTCTTGACCATCGGCACTTACGAGACCCCGCTGTGGGCCGCCAAACATTGGTTGGAGCCGATGAAGGACCTGCCGGCAGCCTATGACGTCGCCGATATCTTCCCGGCGGTGCGCCAGGGCCTTTCGCTCAACGACACGCTCTATGCCCTGCCCTTCTACGGTGAAAGCACGGTCACCTATTACCGCACGGACCTGTTCAAGCAGGCCGGGCTGAGCATGCCCGAACATCCGACCTGGACCCAGCTCGGCGAGTTTGCCGCCAAGCTGCACCATCCCGATAAAGAGCAATACGGCCTGTGCCTGCGTGGCAAGGCCGGTTGGGGCGAGAACATGGCGCTGCTGAGCACCCTGGCCAATACCTTCGGGGCGCGCTGGTTCGATGAGCAATGGCAACCCGAATTGACGGGACCGGAGTGGACCGCCGCGGCCAACTTCTACGTCAACACCCTCAAGCATTACGGCCCGCCAGGCGTCTCAAGCAATGGTTTCAACGAAACCCTGGCCCTGTTCAACAGTGGTAAATGCGCCATCTGGGTCGATGCGAGCGTCGCCGGCTCCTTTACCACGGACCCGACGCAAAGCCGGGTCGCCGACACGGTGGGCTTCGCCCCGGCGCCGGTCGAGGTCACGGATAAAGGCGCGTCCTGGCTGTATGCCTGGTCATTGGCAATACCCGCGACCTCCCAGCACAAAGAGGCCGCCAAGGCGTTCATCACCTGGGCCACATCGAAAGACTACATACAACTGGTCGCCGACAAGGATGGCATCACCAATGTGCCGCCGGGCACCCGCATCTCCACCTACAGCGATGCCTACCTGAAGGCCGCGCCCTTCGCCAAAGTCACCCTGCAGATGATGCAGAACGCCGACCCTGCCCACCCGTCGGCCAAGCCCGTGCCGTATGTCGGTATCCAGTACGTGACGATTCCCGAGTTCCAGGCCATTGGCACCTCGGTGGGCAAACTGTTTGCCGCCGCGCTCACCGGCCAGATGTCGGTCGAGCAGGCGCTGAGCGCTGCGCAAATCGCTACGGTCAAGGACATGAAGCGCGCGGGCTACCCGAAAAAATAGAGGCCGACGGTCAGCCGCGGCGCCTGGCAGCGGCTTGATTGAACAACCTGCAATGCCCCACCGGGCAATTCACTTTCGCGAACGGGAAGCACATCTGATGAAACGACTTGAAGGAAAAAGCGCGCTGGTGACAGGGTCGGCCCGAGGCATAGGCCGCTCATTCGCCGAGGCCTACATCCGCGAAGGCGCCAGCGTGGCGATCGCCGATATCAATCTTCAGCGCGCACAGGCCACGGCCGTCGAACTGGGCCCAATGGCTTACGCGGTGAAGATGGACGTCACCGATCAAACCTCTATCGAGGACGCCATTGCCGCGGTGGTTGCCCAGACTGGCAAACTCGACATCCTCGTCAATAA
Organism: Pseudomonas sp. GW821-FHT04D07; assembly: GCF_059420225.1. Classification (NCBI taxonomy): domain Bacteria; kingdom Pseudomonadati; phylum Pseudomonadota; class Gammaproteobacteria; order Pseudomonadales; family Pseudomonadaceae; genus Pseudomonas; species Pseudomonas sp. GW821-FHT04D07. Next base: position 532,469 of record NZ_JBWKTH010000001.1, on the reverse strand, counting down.
CGCCGCGCTGTTTGATTTGGCACCGATCAGCGAGATTACTCGTGAAAGCTACGAGCGCCTGTTCTCAATCAACGTGGCCGGCACTCTGTTTACCCTGCAAGCCGCCGCGAAGCAGATGGTCGGCCAAGGTCATGGCGGCAAAATCATCAATATGGCCAGCCAGGCCGGCCGTCGCGGTGAAGCGCTGGTCGCGGTCTACTGCGCGACCAAGGCGGCCGTGATCAGCCTGACCCAGTCCGCCGGACTGAATCTCATCAAGCATAAGATCAACGTCAATGCGATCGCGCCCGGCGTGGTCGATGGTGAGCACTGGGATGGCGTTGATGCCCTGTTCGCCCAGCATGAAAACCTCCCCCCGGGAGAAAAGAAGAAGCAGGTGGGAGCGCAGGTCCCCTATGGCCGGATGGGCACCGCTGAAGACCTGACGGGAATGGCAATTTTCCTGGCCTCGGCGGAGAGCGACTACGTGGTTGCACAAACCTACAACGTCGACGGGGGAAACTGGATGAGCTGATATCGGCGGCCGCCCTCGATCAACATCCCCTGCTGCAAACCGGGCTGGGCCTGGCGCTGTTGCTGATCGTGGCGTTGCTGCTCGGCCGGGTCGCGCGTTATGTGATCCTGCATGCCGCCCGGCTGCTCGGACGCCAACCGGCGCTGCACTGGGTCAACGATCTGCTGCAGAACAAGGTGTTCCATCGTCTGGCCCAGACCACGCCCTCGCTGGTGATCCAGTTCGGCCTGCACCTGGTACCGGAGTTGAGCAAGAACTGCCTGATCTTCTTCGGTAATATCGAGCTGGCCTTTACCTTCCTGTTCCAGGTACTGGCCATGAGCGCCCGGCTCAATGCCCTGCTGGATATCTACGCACGCACCGAACACGCCCGCACGCGCTCGATCAAGGGTTATGTGCAGTTGGCGAGGATGGTGCTGTTCGTGTTCGGCGCCATCGTCATCGTCGCCACCCTGATCGACCGTTCGCCACTGTTGCTGCTCTCGGGCCTGGGCGCCATGTCGGCGGTGATCCTGTTGGTCTACAAGGACACCCTGCTGTCCTTCGTCGCCAGCGTGCAGTTGACCAACAACGACATGCTGCGGGTCGGCGACTGGATCGAGATGCCCCAGGTCGGTGCCGATGGCGATGTGGTGGACATCACCCTGCACACGGTCAAGGTGCAGAATTTCGACAAGACCATCGTCTCGATCCCGACCTCAAGACCTGGAACGAGGCCCAGGGCGTGCCGCTGGAAATCTACTGCTTCACCCGCACCACCGTCTGGGCCGATTACGAGCGGATCCAGGGGGATATTTTCGACTACCTGCTGGCGGTGCTGCCAGAGTTCGGTCTGAGCCTGTACCAGCAGCCGAGCGGTAACGACCTGCGGGCCGGGATGTTGCCAGCGCTATTGGGCGCCAGCCATATTCCCGAGCCGCGGGAGCATGCGCTCTAGGCCCTGAGCGGACGCGCGCCCAGGCGGCTGACCCACACCGCCGCGAGGATCACCAGGCCACCGAAGAACAGCCGCCCCAACGGCTCATGCTGGTTCCAGATCAACAGATTGATCAGCAGCCCCACCGGCACATGCAGATTGTTCATTACCGCCAGCGTGGCGCCATTGACCAGGCACGCACCCTTGTTCCACCAATACATCCCCAGCGCCGTGCTGACCAGCCCGAGGAACACCAGCACGGCCCATTGCAACGGGGCCTCGGGCAGGTAGTTGGCCTTGCCGAACAACAAAAACGCCGGCAACGCCACCGCCAACGCGCCCAGGTAGAAATAGCCGAAACGCCGGTAATGCGGCAGGTCGCTGGGGTGCCGCGCCACCAGGTGCTTGTAGAGCACTTGCCCGGCGGCATAAGTGAAGTTGGCCAGTTGCAGCAGCAGGAAGCCCATGAAGAAATCCGGATTGATCCGGTCGTAGCGGATCACCGCCGCACCGGCCACCGCCACCAATGCCGCGAGCAAGGCCCAGGGGTTGAAGCGCCGGTTCAAGGCATCTTCGATCAGAGTCACGTGCAAGGGCGTGAGAATGGTGAACAGCAGCACCTCCGGCACCGTCAGCACCCGGAAGCTCAGGTACAGGCAGACGTAGGTGACGCCGAACTGCAAGGCACCGATCAGCAGCATGCCGCGCATGAATGCCAGCTCCACCTGGCGCCAGCGGGTCAAGGGAATGAACACCAGGCCCGCCAGCAGCACCCGCACCAGCACGGCGAAGTAGCTGTCGACATGACCGGCCAGGTACTCACCGATCAGGCTGAAGGAAAATGCCTGGAGCAGCGTGACGAAAAGTAGATAACCCATGAATGCCTCACCAATGTTGTCGCCCGCCCCGCCGTCTTGTAGGAGCCAGCTTGAACTGGCGAGGGCGATTGTCCAGGCGAGGGCGATGTCGGCCATCAGATCGCATCGCCAGCAAGCTGGCTCCTACAGGTTACGTGGGGATTTCAATATTCCATGCGGGCTTGCCGCTGAATGGCCGCGACCTTAGCGACTTTCCGCCGCACAAGGAATCCGGGGCGAAAAAAAACCCGATCGGGCTGGGCGGCCGGATCGGGTTGCATGCACTCAGGGAGCAACCAGTGCAAAGGGAGGTTCGCGCGTACAACTTGAAGGGGCTACTTGAAGATCTGTTGCTGACCACACTAAAACAATCGGCGATTAGCTGAACATTAAGCCTTCAAGCCACCTGGGCGATCCGCGCCTTGGCCTGGTTCAGGCCTTTCTCCTGGAAGTCGCCACCCATGTTCAGGCCTTCGGCGTGAATGAAGGTGACGTCGTGGATACCGATAAACGCCAGTACCTGGCGCAGGTAGGGTTCCTGATGATCGTTGGTGCCACCGGCATACAACCCGCCCCGCGCGGTCAGGACATAGGCTCGCTTGCCAACCAGCAGACCTTGCGGGCCGGTGTCGGTGTACTTGAAGGTCAGGCCGGCCCGCAGCACATGGTCGAGCCAGGCCTTGAGGGTGCTCGGGATCGCGAAGTTGTACATCGGCGCGGCCAGCACCAGCACGTCCGCCGCCAGCAGCTCGTCGGTCAGGTGGTTGGAGCGCTCCAGCGCCGCCTTCTCGATGGCCGTGCGCTGCTCGGCAGGCTTCATCCAGCCGCCCAGCAAGTGGCTATCCAGATGCGGCACCGGATCGCTCGCCAGGTCACGGACGCTGATCGGATCGCTCGGGTGGGCGGCCTGCCATTGACCGATGAACTGCTGGGTCAACTGACGGGAAACCGAGTCTTGCTGGCGGGCGCTGCTTTCGATGATCAGTACGCGGGACATGGGATGTAGGCTCCATCGCTAAGGGTTGTAAGTCGATGGAGTGAAGATTAAACAGCACTTAGCCGATAAAAAAGCCGAAAAAATGACTACAACCTATCTATAAATTTGTTGATAGGCGGAGCATGCTTGGCAGAGTGCTCCTCCGGTTTCATTTCGCCGTGCAGGTCAGGTCCAGGCGCAGCCGGATAATGCTGCGGGTGAATTTGACGCTGGCATTCTTGCTCTGCCCGGCCGCCAGGTCGAGCTTACGGGTCCGCGGGGCTTCGGGCCCATTGCGGAAGACCACCGTGCACAGGGCATCGGTTTTCCCGTAGTTGTTCACCTCAATGGTGCCGATATCCGTATCGGTATCGAAGGTCTTGTAGTCGATAGCGAGACCGTTGAGTTGTTTTTCGACTTCGATGGGATAAGCCCATGCCGTCAAAGGCAGCATGGCCAGCAACACACAACAGATTTTTCTCATTCGGCAGTCTCCATTAAGGACCGCCAGCTTAGGACAAGAGGAGCCCAACTTGAAAGCGCCCCGCGTGACCCTTGATCAATGGCGAACGCTGCAGGCCGTGGTCGATCACGGTGGCTTCGCCCAGGCCGCCGAAGCCCTGCACCGTTCGCAGTCGTCCGTCAGCTACACCGTGGCCCGCATGCAGGATCAGCTCGGCGTGCCGCTGCTGCGCATCGACGGGCGCAAGGCCGTGCTCACCGAGGCCGGCGGCGTGCTGCTGCGACGCTCCCGGCAACTGGTGAAACAGGCCAGCCAGTTGGAAGACCTGGCCCACCATATGGAACAGGGCTGGGAAGCCGAAGTACGCCTGGTGGTGGACGCCGCCTACCCCAATGCCCGCCTGGTCCGGGCGCTGACCGCGTTCATGCCGCAGAGCCGTGGCTGCCGCGTGCGCTTGCGCGAAGAAGTGCTGTCGGGGGTGGAGGAAGTCCTGCTCGAAGGCGTCGCCGACCTGGCCATCAGCGGCTTCAATATCCCCGGCTACCTGGGCACCGAGATGAGCGCGGTGGAATTCGTCGCCGTCGCCCACCCGGAACATGCCCTGCATCGCCTGCAACGTACGCTGACCTTCCAGGACCTGGAAAGTCAGCTGCAGGTGGTAATCCGTGACTCCGGCCGCCAGCAACCGCGCGATGTCGGCTGGCTCGGCGCCGAGCAGCGCTGGACCGTCGGCAGCCTGGCCACCGCCGCCACCTTTATCGGCAACGGCCTGGGCTTCGCCTGGCTGCCCCGACACATGATCGAACGGGAAATCCGGGAAGGCCTGCTCAAGGTGCTACCGTTGGATCAGGGCGGCAGCCGCCACCCGACGTTCTATCTGTACTCGAACAAGGACAAACCCCTGGGGCCGGCCACGCAGATTCTTGTCGAACTGCTGCGCACCTTCGACACCGCGCCGCTGGACGCCCCCTTCGCCGCTCCCCAGCAAGCCTGACAGGACATTGACCGATGGCCTATTTCGAACATGAAGGTTGCACGCTGCATTATGAGGAGTACGGCCAGGGCACGCCGGTGCTGCTGATACATGGTCTCGGCTCCAGCACCGAGGACTGGGAAATGCAGGTGCCGGCACTGGCCGCGCAGCACCGGGTGATCGTCATGGACATGCGCGGCCACGGTCGCTCCGACAAGCCCCGCCAGCGCTACAGCATCGCCGGGTTCAGCGCTGATGTAATAGCCCTGATCGAACACCTGCAGCTGGATCATCCGCACTTGGTGGGCCTGTCCATGGGCGGAATGATCAGTTTCCAGCTGGCGGTGGATCAGCCGCACATGTTCAAGAGCTTGTGCGTGGTCAACAGCGCGCCCGAGGTCAAGGTCCGCAAGCCCGGCGACTACCTGCAATGGGCCAAGCGCTGGAGCCTGGCCCGGCTGCTGGGCCCGAAGCGCATCGGCAAGGCCTTGAGCGTGATGCTGTTTCCCAAGCCCGAACAGGCGCCATTGCGGCGCAAGATGACCGAGCGCTGGGCAAGAAACGACAAATGTGCTTATCTCGCCAGCTTCGATGCCATCGTCGGTTGGGGTGTCCAGGAACGACTTGCACGGATCCTCTGTCCAACCCTGATCGTCAGTGCAGACCATGACTACACACCGGTCGCCCTGAAGGAAAGCTATGTCAAACTGATGCCCGATGCGCGTCTGGTGGTGATCGCCGATTCACGCCACGCCACGCCACTGGATCAACCCCAGGTCTTCAACCAAACCCTGCTTGAGTTTCTAAGCGCAGTCGAAACCACCACCCAGGATCACTGAACCATGCTGAAAAAAATCGCCCTGTTCACCGGCTCCGTATTGTTCGCCGCCAACCTGATGGCCGCCACCGAAGCCGTCAAGGCGCCCCATGTGCAACTGGTGACCACCAACGGCACCATTGAGATCGAGCTGGACCCGGTGCATGCGCCGATCAGCACCAAGAACTTCCTCGCCTACGTGGACAGCGGTTTCTATAACAACACGATTTTCCACCGGGTGATTCCGGGCTTTATGGTCCAGGGTGGTGGCTTCACCGCGCAGATGGCGCAGAAGCCGACCCAGGCGCCGATCAAGAACGAAGCCAGCAACGGCCTGCACAACGTGCGCGGCAGCTTGTCGATGGCGCGGACCTCGGATCCGAACTCGGCCACCAGCCAATTCTTCATCAACGTGAAGGACAATGACTTCCTCGACCCGGGCCGCGATGCCGGTTATGCGGTATTCGCCAAGGTGGTCAAGGGCATGGATGTGGTGGATATCATCGTCAATTCGCCGACCACCACCAAGCAAGGCATGTCGGACGTGCCGTCGGACCCGGTGTATATCAAGTCGGCCAAACGGATCGACTAATGGCAGGCGCAAGCTTCAGGCCGGCTGCCTGTGGCTTGCGCCGCTTCATCTTCAAGGAGAGCCCGCCTGACGGGCGTCAGAACCCATGCTCTATCGTCGTTTTGAACAACTGATCGATATCTTTCGCGACGCCCCCACTGCCGCTCCGCCGAACACCGTTCTGCCCTTCTACCTGTATTACCTGCGCCAGGTCTGGCCGAGCTTCGCCGCGCTGTTGATCGTCGGCTTGTTCGCCGCGCTGATCGAAGTGGCGCTGTTCAGCTACCTGAGCCGGATCATCGACCTGGCCCAGGGCACGCCCAATACCGAATTCTTCCAGGTCCATGGCCGCGAGCTGCTGTGGATGGCCGTGGTCGCCCTGATCCTGCGGCCGATCTTCTTCGGCCTGCACGACCTGCTGGTGCACCAGACCATCAGCCCGGGCATGACCAGCCTGATTCGCTGGCAAAACCACAGCTATGTGCTCAGGCAGAGCCTGAACTTCTTCCAGAACGACTTCGCCGGGCGCATCGCCCAGCGCATCATGCAGACCGGCAACTCGCTGCGTGACTCCGCCGTCCAGGCCGTCGACGCGCTCTGGCATGTGCTGATCTACGTCATCAGTTCCCTGGTGCTGTTCGTCGAGGCGGACTGGCGCCTGATGATCCCGCTGCTGATCTGGATCGCCGGCTACATCGGCGCCTTGTACTACTTCGTGCCACGGGTGAAGGCACGCTCGGTGATCTCCTCCGAAGCCCGCTCGAAACTCATGGGCCGAATCGTTGATGGCTACACCAACATCACCACCCTGAAGCTGTTTGCCCACACCCGTTTCGAGCAGCAATACGCCCGTGAAGCGCTGGTCGAGCAGACCGAGAAAACCCAACTGGCAGCCCGCGTGGTGACCAGCATGGACGTCGCCATCACCAGCCTCAACGGCCTGCTGATCGTCACCACCACAGGGCTGGCGCTGTGGCTGTGGACCCAGTCGCTGATCTCGGTCGGCGCCATCGCCCTGGCCACCGGTCTGGTGATCCGTATCGTCAACATGTCCGGCTGGATCATGTGGGTGGTCAACGGCATTTTCGAAAACATCGGCATGGTCCAGGACGGCCTGCAGACCATCGCCCAACCGGTCAGCGTCACCGACCGCGAACAGGCCCCACACTTGGCGGTCAGCCAGGGCGAAGTGCGCTTCGAGCATGTGGACTTCCACTACGGCAAACGCAGCGGGGTGATCGGCGACCTCAACCTGACGATTCGTCCGGGGGAGAAAATCGGCTTGATCGGTCCATCGGGTGCCGGTAAGTCGACCCTGGTCAACCTATTGCTGCGGCTCTATGACCTGCAGGGCGGGCGGATCCTGGTGGATGGCCAGAACATCGCCGAAGTCACCCAGGAAAGCCTGCGCGAACGCATCGGCATGATCACCCAGGACACCTCGCTGCTGCACCGTTCGATTCGCGACAACCTGCTCTACGGCAAGCCCGACGCCAGCGACGCCGAACTCTGGGAAGCGGTGTGCAAGGCCCGCGCCGATGAGTTCGTCCCGCTGCTGTCGGATGCCGAGGGCCGCACCGGCTTCGATGCCCATGTCGGCGAACGCGGGGTGAAACTGTCCGGCGGCCAGCGCCAACGCATCGCCATTGCCCGGGTGCTACTCAAGGATGCACCGATCCTGATCATGGACGAAGCGACCTCGGCCCTCGACTCGGAGGTGGAAGCAGCGATCCAGGAGAGCCTGGAAACCCTGATGGAAGGCAAGACCGTGATCGCCATTGCCCACCGCCTGTCCACCATTGCCCGCATGGATCGACTGGTGGTCCTGGAAAATGGCCGGATCGCCGAAACCGGCAGTCATGCCGAGCTGCTGGCCCATGGCGGGCTGTATGCCCGCTTGTGGCAGCACCAGACCGGCGGGTTCGTCGGCATCGATTGAACCCTGGCCGGCCTGGAGAGGACGGGTGAGCGATCAGGCCTGCCGGTAAGGCAGCGCCGCCCTCGCCTCTTCGGCGTAGGCCAGAATCCCCAGCCGTTCCTGCGCGAGGAAGTCCTTCACCGCTGTCCGCAGCCCCGGATGACGCAGGTAGTGCCAGGAGTGGGTGATCACCGGCTCGAAGCCGCGAATCAGCTTATGCTCGCCCTGGGCACCGGCATCGAAACGTTGCAGGCCCTGGGCGATGGCGTAGTCCATGCCCTGGTAGAAGCAGGTCTCGAAATGCAGTCGGTCGAACTCCGCCAGGCAGCCCCAGTAACGCCCGTAGAAACTGCCGTCGCCGATCAGGCTGAAAGCCATGGCCACAGGTCGTCCGCCCTGCTTGGCCAGGACCACCCGGATCGACCCGGGCATACGCTCGGCCAGCAGGCTGAAGAACTCCCGGGTCAGGTAGGGCGCCTGGCGGCGCACGGCGTAGGTATTGGCATAGCAGGCGTAGACAAAGTCCCACTGCGCCTCGCTCAACTCACGGCCTTCCAGCCATTGGAAATCGAAGCCCTGCCCGGCGACCTGCTCGCGCTCCTTGCGCATCTGCTTGCGCTTGCGCGAGCTCAGGGTATCGAGGAAGTCCTGGAAATCGCGGTAGCCGCGGTTCTGCCAATGAAACTGGCAACCGTAACGCTGCAGCCAGCCGGGTTGTTCGCCCAGGGCCGCATCGGCCAGGGTATCGGTGAAGTTGATATGGGCGCTGGAGAGTTCTTCGATCTCCAGGTAACCCGGCAGGGCGGCCAGCAGTTCGAAACCATCCTCGGCCTTGGCCGCCAGCAACCGCGCGCCGCTGACCGGGCTGAACGGCACGGCGGTCAGGAGCTTGGGGTAGTAGGCGATGCCCGCCCGCTCACAGGCCTCGGCCCAGCCGTGGTCGAACACATACTCGCCATAGGAATGCCATTTGCGATAACTCGGCAAGGCCGCCAGCAGCCGACCGTCTTGCACATGCAGCAGATGCTCCGGCTGCCAACCCGAGTGCGGGCCGAGACTGCCGCTGTCCTCCAGGGCGCTGAGGAACCCATGGCTGAGAAATGGCTGGCCATCCGGCACCAGCGCATCCCATTGCTCGGCAGCGACCTCAGAGAGGCTTTGCAGACGTTGTAACGACATCGATATCCCCAGGCAGGTGCAACACGCAGAGCGAGTATCGCGCAAGTGAGGCAGGAAGGGCGACCGGTAGAACGGAAAACCGATATCGACCGCGGAGGCTGTCGGGAAAGGAATATTAAAATCTATTTCATTGGACTTGAAAGTCGCCTGGGAACACCATTCCGGAAGGTTCCAGAACAGCGGCCGGGCTGTATTGCTGGGGCCTGGAGCCATACCAGTCAGTCAAGGTCGAGCACGGTTTCTGTAGGAGCTGGCTTGCCAGCGATGGCGGCGGCGAGTCTTGCATCGTCATCGCTGGCAAGCCAGCTCCTACAGGTTAGGTGGCGTTTTCAACAGGTGCAGTTTCTTATCCTGGCTATCGTTGGAAAATCGGAGAACGCAGAACCGCTGGGCGTGTCCAAAAGCCGGACAAAAAAAACGCCCCGCGCGACAGAGCGTCGAGCGGGGCGCCAAAAGAGCGGAGCTTACAACAGTGGAATCGTGTAGCTGACGATCAGGCGGTTTTCGTCCTGGTCGGTGGAGGCAACGGCGGTGCTGGTACGCCACATGGCGTTTTTCCAGGCGAAGCCGAGGTTCTTGAAGGTGCCTTCAGGAATCACGTAGGACAGGCTGATATCGCGTTCCCACTCGCTCTGGTTGCCAGCGGTGTTCTGGATATTGTCGCCGTGCAGGTAGATGATACCGGCGGTCAGGCCAGGTACGCCGACCTTGGCGAAGTCGTAGGCGTAGCGAGCTTGCCAGGTACGCTCGCCGGCACGGGCGAACTTCTGGATCTGCATGTCGGTGATGGTGCTGTTCGACGAGCCGTCACCCTGGTTCAACCATGGGAAGTCGCTGTCGCCTTTGGTGTACTGATAACCACCACCGAAGGTGTGACCGGCAACCGAGTACAGGGCCAGGTAGCTGTACAGGTCGTTGTCGACCTTGCCAGCGGTTTTGGGGGTGTTGTCTGGGAAGTAGCCGGAGGTGAAGTAGCCGGAAGTGTTGCCGTTGGCACCGTTGTCGCGGCTACGGTAGTAGCGCAGGTCGCTTTTCAGCACGCCAGGACCGATCGCCCAGTTGTGTACCAGACCCAGGAAGTTCTGCGAGTAGAAGTCTTTCAGCTCGCCGTAGTAGTACGAAGCGACCAGATCTTTGGTGATCTTGTAGTCGGCACCCGCGTACAGGAACTTGTTGCTGAACTTGCCAGTGTCGTAGTTGGAGCTTTTGTTGGCGCCAGCGATGGACAGGTCCGCGTCGTTACTCGAGTTACGGCCCTTGGCCTTCTCGACTTGGCCGAGAGTCAGGGTCAGGTCCTTGATCTCGTTCGAAGTGATCTGGCCACCGGTGAAGGTTTGTGGCAGCAGACGACCGTCGTTGTACTTGATTACCGGGTTGTTCGGCAGCAGCGTACCGATCTTCAGTTCGGTCTGCGAGACTCGGGCTTTACCGGTCAGACCCAGGCTACCGAAGTCATTGACCGCCTTGACAGGGTTTTTACCGCTGGTGGCTTCGGTCGGGAATACTGTACCGCCCGAGGAGCCCGTGGTCGCACCGTTGGAACCGCCACCGGTATCCAGTCGAATACCTTCCAGGGCGATCACATCAAGGCCGAAACCAACGGTGCCTTGGGTGTAACCGGAGTTGAAGCGCAGATCGAAACCTTGACCCCATTCCGAGGCCAGGCTCTGAGCGGGTTTATTGCTACGGTTATCGGTGTTGATGTAGAAGTTACGGATACCCAAAGTCGACGTAGCGCCGTCAATAAAGCCTTTCGCATCAGCTTGCCCGTCGGCATACGCCTGTTGGGACAAAACCCCTACGGCCACTGCCAGGGCCAAGGTGCACTTGTTCATTGTTTCGCTCCTCTTGGATTCAAACTTTTTCGGGTCTTTTCGTGGCGTCCGTTGCCATCACGCGGGTGCGCAGCCATTGCCGGGGCCTGACCTGCTTTGTTGGGAGGGAATCTTGGCGTGGGGTTATTTCAGCGCAGTTGCCAGGAGATTAAGGTTTTGTGACAGCGGAACTTTTTTCACCTCGCACAACCTCGTGCAAAGCCCCGGTCTAAGGGGCTTTGGCGAAAAAATAGTGGCTTTTTAGTACTAGGACTTTCCAGCATCCTGGCGCTGTGCGGCCAGTTGTGCGGACAAGGCTTCGAGATTTTCGACCGGCGGTTCGGGCATTTGCTTCAGGGTGGCCTGCATCAAACGCATCTGCCGGATAAAACGCCGGCAATTGGGGCAGAACATCAAGTGATGGCGCACCATCAGGCGCTCGCGAAAGCTCAACTGGCCATCGAGATAGTCGCTGGAACGCGCCACTTGTTCCTTGCAGGTCAGCATTCGCCGGTCTCCTCAAAATGCTCCACGGTCGCGAAAACCTTCAGGCGTGCCCGGTGTAGCAGCACCCTGACATTGGAGAGCGAGATCCCCAGAAGATTACAGATCTCCTCCAGCTCCAACCCTTGGCGTTCACGCAACAACAGGACACTGCTCTGCAGCTCGGACAAGCTCAACAGCGTATGTTCCAGGCACTGGCGCAGCTCATCCTCGCTGAGCAGGGCCTCTGGGGTGTCCTCGTGCCAGGCGTGTGGCGCCAGGGCCCAGTGGCCGTCAGCGGCAAAGCGTTCGTCGCCGATGGTGCCGTGGGGCGACGGCAGGTCATCCAGCAGCACTTCACGACGGTTCTGCTTATAGCGATTCTTCGCCGCATTGGCCGTGATGGTCAACAACCAGGTCTTGAGGCTGGAGCGCCCCTGGAAACCCGCCAGGTTGCGCACCACCGCCAGCCAGGCATCCTGGACCGCTTCATCGGCCTGGCGGCTGCCGACAATGGCATAGGCAACTGCCCGCATCGCACTCTGGTAGGTACTGACCAACTCCTTGTAGGCCCGTTGTTCGCCTGCCAGCAAGCGCTCAAGCAGTTGAGTATCGTCCATCGCCGCCATTCACAACCTCGTTTTCAAGATCCACGTCAACTCAGTCATGCAGCAACGCACTCCTGCAGGAGCAGAGCCTGCCGGGGCGCCGGACCGTCGCGAAGGGGCCATTGAAGCCGCTAAAAGCTTCGCGGGCAAGCACCGCTCCCACAGTTAGGCGGCGTTCTCAATATTCCACGTCCAATTGGCCGGCATGGGCAAGCCCAGATCCTGCAATCAACGCTTGCGCAGGATCACGCTACCGATCGAATAACCGGCACCGAACGAGCTGAGCACGGCCAGCGAGCCCGCCGCCAGGTCGTCCTGGTTCTTGTGGAAGGCAATTACCGAACCGGCCGAGCTGGTGTTGGCGTAGGTATCGAGAATCACCGGCGCTTCTTCCTCCGTGGCCTCGCGTCCCAGCAGCTTCTTGACGATCAGGTGGTTCATGCTGAGGTTGGCCTGGTGCAGCCAGAAGCGCTTCACATCGGCGATGTTCAACTGCTTCTCTTGCAGGTGCGCGGCAATCAGTTCCGCCACCATCGGGCAGACGTCACGGAACACCTTGCGACCCTCCTGGACAAACAGCTTGTCCGGGGCACCGATACCCTCTTCCGCCGCGCGGTTGAGGAAGCCGAAGTTGTTGCGAATGTTATTGGAGAACTGGGTCAGCAGCTTGGTGCCGACAATGTCGAATTGATAGGGCGAAGTCGCCAGGTCAGCCCGTTCCAGGATCACTGCCGTCGCCGCATCACCGAAAATGAAATGGCTGTCGCGGTCGCGGAAGTTCAAGTGACCGGTGCAGATTTCCGGATTGACCATCAGGATCGCCCGGGCCTGGCCCAGTTGGATGCTGTTGCTGGCAGCCTGGATGCCGAAGGTCGCCGAGGAGCAGGCGACGTTCATGTCAAAGCCGAAGCCCTGGATACCGAGGGCTTCCTGGACCTCGATGGCCACCGCCGGATAGGCCCGTTGCAAGTTCGAGCAGGCAACGATAACACCGTCGATGTCCGCCGCAGTCTTGCCGGCGCGTTGCAGGGCCTGTTCGGCGGCCCCGACGGCCATCTGACAGAGGATCGACCACTCGTCATTGGGGCGCTCGGGCAGACGCGGACGCATGCGCCGCGGATCGAGAATGCCGTCCTTGTCCATGACGAAACGGCTCTTGATACCGGACGCTTTCTCGATGAACGCGACGCTCGACTCGGTCAGCGCCTGAACGTCGCCGCACTCTATGGCGGCGGCGTTTTCAAGGTTGAACTGCTGCACATAGCTGTTGAAAGACTGCACCAGCTCCTCGTTGGAAATGCTGTTGGCCGGGGTGTACAGGCCGGTGCCGCTGATGACGACGTTATGCACGCTCGTTCCTCTATTCTGTTCAGGCAGAAGGCATTGGCACATTCGTACCAATACATAAAAGGGCCAATCCCGTCAAAACGGCAAAGGGCCTGGAGTCGTTTTCTTCCGACCCGGTCGGGCAAGCAGCGCTCGAACCGTGGAATCGGCATTTATAGCCGTCAAGTGTGCCATAAACATTGGGATTTGGCCCCTAGGGCCGAGATCAATGAAATACAACCGAGCTCCCGCGAACCCGGTCGAAAAAACCGCGCGTCAAGCGTCGACCTGGCTCCATTGCTTGCCCAGGCGCTTGTCCGAAATCGGCGCCTTGGTTCCCAACTGCTGGGCAAACAGCGACACCCGATACTCCTCCAGCCACCAGCGATACAGCTCCAGTTGCGGGTCGCGCTTGCCTTCCTGGGCATGCTTGGCCGCGCGGGCCTGGTACTGGGCCCAAAGCCCTGCCAGTTCAGTGCTCCAGACCCGGTCCTTCTGCACTTGGGCCGGCAGTTTTTCCAGGCGCAACTCGATGGCCTTGAGGTAACGCGGCAACTCCTTGAGCCAGGCACCCGGCGTCTGCCGGACAAAACCGGGATAGACCAGTTGGCTCAACTGCTGCTTGATGTCATTGAGTGCCACGGCCTGGGCCAGGTCGATCTTGCCCTTGAAGCGTTTTTGCAGGCCGTGCCAGAGCTTGAGCGTCTCCAGGGTCAGGCGGGCCAGGCGCTCGGCATGCTCGGTCCAGGCGCCACGCTTGCGTTCAGCCAGCGACGCCAACCCGACGCCATCACGCGGCAGGTTGTCTTCACCTTCCAGTACGCAACTGTCGAGACTCGCCAGCAGGATATCTTCGACCAGGGCCTCGACCCGGCCCAGCTCGCGATAGAGCAAGCCCAGCTCGGTCAGCCCCGGCAACTTGCCACGCAGGAACTTCGCCGGTTCGGCCAACTGCTGCACCAGCAAGCGCTGCAGCGCCCGGCGATGCTGGAACTCGGCTTCTGCCGGCGTGGAGAAACGCCCTTCCTTGACCGTACCGCCCTCTTCCACCAGCGCCGGGTACACCGTCATCGACAGCCCGGCGATCTTCTGCTGGGTGCTCTGGGCCACCGCGGCGAATTCCTTGGCCTGTACCGGCTGCTGGCTTTTCGCGGTCAGCGGTACGGCCAGGGCCGCCTGGCTGGCTTCGGCAAACCGAGCGGTCAGTTCGACCAGGTCACGACCTTCGCCGAGGAACTTGCCCTGGGCGTCGACAATTTCCAGGTTCATCCGCAGATGGTTTTCCACCTGCTGGGCCGCCTCGGCCCAGGCTTCATCACTGACCCGCGCACCAGTCATGCGCAGCAGCTCACGGCCCAGCGCCTGGGGCAGCGAGCCGGCGGCAAATTCGATCCGTTGCAGCGCCGCCTTGACGAAATCCGGCACCGGCACGAAGTTCTTGCGCAAGGCCTTGGGCAGGTTGCGTACCAGGGCGATGCACTTGGCCTCGATCACCCCCGGCACCAACCACTCCAGGCGCTCGCCGGGCAGGGCCGGCAACAGCGGCGCCGGCACCCGCAGGGTCACGCCATCACGCGGGTGGTTGGGTTCGAAGTGATAACTCAAGGTCAGGGCCAGGTCGCCCAGATGCAGCGTGTCCGGATAGTGCGCGGCAGTGACTTCGCTGGCTTCGCGGGCGAGCACATCCTCTTCACGCATAATCAACAATTGCGGGTCTTTCTGGCTGTTGACCCGGTACCAGCTGTCGAAGGTCGCGGTCTGGTGAATTTCCGCTGGCAGGCGTGCGTCGTAGAAGGCGAACAGGGTTTCTTCGTCAGCCAGGATATCGCGACGGCGGGCCTTGGCCTCCAGTTCGTCGAGTTGTTCGAGCAATTGCTGGTTGGCGCTCAGGCACTTGGCTTTCGACTGAATCTCGCCGCGCACCAGCCCCTCGCGGATAAACAGCTCGCGGGAGGCGACCGGCTCGATGGGACCGAAGTGCACCGGACGGCGGCCGACCACGATCAGGCCGAACAGGGTGATCTGCTCGAAGGCCACCACCTGGCCACGCTTCTTCTCCCAATGCGGCTCGAAGTGGTTTTTCTTGATCAGGTGCCCGGCCAGGGGTTCGATCCAGTCCGGCTCGATCTTGGCGACCATCCGCGCATAGAGCTTGGTGGTTTCCACCAGTTCGGCGGCCATCAACCATTGTGGCCGCTTGCGCCCCAGGCCCGAAGACGGGTGGACCCAGAAACGCCGCTGACGTGCCCCCAGGTAGTCGCCGTCTTCGGTCTTCTGGCCGATCTGACTGAGCAGCCCGGACAATACCGCCTTGTGCAGCTTGGGATAGTCCGCCGGCTCCTTGTTGACGCTCAACTGCAGGTCGCGGCAGATCAGGCCCAATTGCCGGTGAGAATCACGCCACTCGCGCATCCGCAGGTAATTGAGGAAGTTCTTCCGGCACCAGTTGCGCAACGCACTGGCGCCCAGGGCCTGGCGCTGCTCCTCGAAACCACGCCAGACATTGATCAACCCGGCAAAATCCGAATCCACGTCCTTCCACTGTGCGTGGGCCTGGTCGGCGGCCTGCTGGCGCTCCGGCGGACGTTCACGCGGATCCTGCACCGACATGGCGCTGGCGACGATCAGTACTTCCTGCAGACTGCCGAGGGTGGCCGCCTCCAGCAACATGCGGCCCATGCGCGGGTCCACCGGCAGGCGCGCCAGTTGCCGGCCCAAGGGTGTCAGCTGGTTCTCGCGATTGACCGCCGAGAGTTCCTGCAACAGGTTGAAACCGTCGCTGATGGCCTTGCCATCCGGCGGCTCGATAAACGGAAACGCAGTGATTTCGCCGAGCCGCAGGTGCAGCATCTGCAGGATCACCGCCGCGAGGTTGGTGCGCAGGATCTCCGGGTCGGTAAATTCCGGACGGCCATTGAAGTCGTCCTCACTGTACAGACGGATGCAGATACCCGGCTCGACCCGCCCACAACGGCCCTTGCGCTGGTTGGCGCTGGCCTGGGATACCGCTTCGATCGGCAGGCGCTGGACCTTGGCGCGGTAGCTGTAGCGGCTGATCCGCGCCGTGCCGCTGTCGATCACGTAGCGGATCCCCGGTACGGTCAGCGAAGTTTCCGCGACGTTGGTCGCCAGCACCACGCGCCGCCCCGGATGGGACTGGAAAATCCGCTGCTGCTCGGCCGGCGACAGCCGTGCATATAAAGGAAGAATTTCGGTGTGCTTGAGCTGGGCCTTGCGCAGCATGTCCGCGGCATCGCGAATTTCCCGCTCGCCGGGCAGAAACACCAGCACATCCCCTGGGCTCTTGCGCTCGCTACGCTCGAACGCGGCGATCTCGTCGAGCGTGGCGATAATCGCCTGATCCACGCTCAGGTCTTCCTCGACGCTGTTGCCCTCTTCATCCTGTTGCGAGGTCAGTGGGCGATACCAGGTGTCCACCGGAAAGGTCCGTCCGGACACTTCGACAATCGGCGCATCGTTGAAGTGTTTGGAAAACCGCTCCAGGTCGATGGTCGCCGAGGTGATGATGACCTTCAGGTCCGGGCGCCGGGGCAACAGGGTTTTCAGGTAGCCGAGCAGGAAATCGATGTTCAGGCTGCGCTCGTGGGCTTCGTCGACGATGATCGTGTCGTAGCGTTCCAGGTAGCGGTCGTTCTGGGTTTCCGCCAGGAGGATACCGTCGGTCATCAGCTTGACCAGGGTATTGGCCTCGCTCTGGTCCTCGAAGCGCACCTGATAGCCAACCAGCGCACCGAGGGGAGTGGCCAACTCGTCGGCAACCCGGCTCGCGACACTGCGCGCAGCGATCCGGCGTGGCTGGGTGTGACCGATCAGGCCATGCTGGCCACGGCCGATTTCCAGGCAGATCTTCGGCAACTGGGTGGTTTTACCCGAACCGGTTTCGCCGGCGATGATCAGCACCTGGTGCTTGAGCAACGCCTCCTTGATCTCGTCGCGCTTGGCGGCGATCGGCAGGCTGTCGTCATAACGAATCAACGGCACGCTCTTGGCGCGGGCCGCGACCTGGGCACAGGACGCCTGCATCCGCTCGACCCACTGGGCCAACTTGCTTTCGTCGGGCTTTTTGCGCAACTCAAGCAACTGCCGCCGCAACCGGTGGCGGTCGGCAATCATGGCCTGGTCGAGGTTTTTCAGCAGCTGGTCGATAGCGGGCGATTCGTCAGTCATCAGGTACGCAAAGGTCGTCTATTTAGGCAGGCGCGGATTGTCGCAGATTTGCGCTGAAAAATGATGCCAACTGCGTTCCCGAACACTCCCGACGGCTTATTCGTTATCCCAGTCCTTGCGCCGGTACGGAAACACATCGATCACCTTGCCCGCCCGAATCGCCTCTTGCAGGCTTTTCCAGTAGTCGGCGTTGTACAACTCACCATGCAACTGGTCGAACAGCCGGCGTTGCGCCATGTCGGCGAACAGGAAGGGCGGGAACTCCTCGGGGAACACGTCCAGCGGCCCGATGGAGTACCAGGGCTCCGAGGCCATCTCATCCTCGGGCGTTCGCGGCGCGGGAATATGCCGGAAGTTGGCTTCGGTGAGAAAGCAGATCTCGTCGTAGTCGTAGAACACCACGCGGCCATGGCGGGTCACGCCGAAGTTCTTCAGCAGCATGTCGCCGGGAAAGATATTCGCCGCGGCCAGCTGCTTGATCGCCAGGCCATAATCCTCCAGCGCCTCGCGAACCTGGGCGGCATTGGCGTTTTCCAGATAGAGGTTCAGCGGGGTCATGCGCCGTTCGGTCCAGCAGTGGCGGATCAACACCGTGTCACCTTCGACCTGCACCGTGGACGCGGCCACCTCGAGCAATTCCTCCAGGCACGCCGGCTCGAACTTGCTCAGGGGAAAGCGGAAATCGGCGAACTCCTGGGTATCGGCCATGCGCCCGACCCGGTCGACGCTTTTCACCAGGCGGTACTTCTCGATCACCGTGGCGCGGTCGACGTTCTTCGACGGCGAGAAGCGGTCCTTGATGATCTTGAACACGGTGTTGAAGCCCGGCAGGGTAAACACGCTCATGACCATGCCGCGCACGCCCGGGGCCATGATGAAGCGGTCGTCGGTGTTGGCCAGGTGATTGATCAGCGCCCGGTAGAACTCCGACTTGCCGTGCTTGTAGAAACCAATCGAGGTGTACAGCTCGGCAATATGCTTGCCTGGCAGGATACGCTTGAGAAAGCCGACAAACTCCGCCGGCACCGGCACATCCACCATGAAATAGGAACGGGTGAAGGAAAAGATGATCGACACCTCGGCTTCGTCGGTGATCAACGCATCGATCTGGATACCACGCCCTTCACGGTGCAGCACCGGAATCACCAACGGCCATTGTTCATCATGGGTGTAGATGCGCCCCACCAGGTAGGCGCCCTTGTTGCGATAGAGCACAGAGGAGAACAGTTCGACGCTCAGTTCAGGATCCTTGCACACCCAGTCCGGCAGGTTTTCCCGGAGCTGCGCTTCCAGGCGCCGCAGGTCACCCGGCAAATCAGCATAGGCCTCGCTGAAGCGGTAGTCGGCGAAAATCTGTTCGAGCATGCCCGACAATTCGCCCTGGGGCCGGTAGGTCCGGGTCTGCGCCGCCCGCGCCCGATGCAGCGAGGGCCGGGTGGTGTGGATAAACATGCAACCGTCGCTGATCAGGTCGTGGCTGAACAACCCGCAAAAGGTCGAGTTGTACCAGGTCTCCGCCAGCTCATCGTCGAAACGCAGGTCGATCAGGCTGATATAGGCGCTTTTCACCAGGGGCCAGAGCGTGACATCGAGCAAGGTACTTTCATCGAAGCCGGCGCGTAGCCGCGCATTGACCTCGCCCACCTTCTCTTCGTACAGGCTGATGCGCGCCGCCGAAGCCACCTGCGCTTCCTGCCAGCGGGCGCCTTCGAAACGGCTGCGGGCACCGTCGGTGATCTGGCGAAAGTGCTCGCGGTAATCGTCGAAGCCATCGAGGATCATGTGGGCGATATCAGCGGCCGGCCATGGCTGCGGCATAGTGGAACCCCTGCGCTATTGTTCGAAATTGTTCTCTCGCGACGCGCTTGAGCTTAGAGGCCAACCCTCGGGCAACGCAACCATTGCCTTGCCAGTTACATGCGGTGACACTTGCCCGCCCAACCCTGCCAAGGAAGCCACCGTGAGACCCGTCGATATTCTGCGCATGTTCATGCTGGCCGCTGTCTGGGGCGCCAGTTTCCTGTTTATGCGAATCATTGCTCCGGTGCTCGGCGCCTTTCCCACCGCCTTTTTCCGTGTCTCGATTGCTGCTGTCGGACTGCTGGTGATCCTCACGCTGATGCGGGTCAATTGGGACTTCAAAGGCAAGTTCAAGGTCTGCCTGATGCTCGGTGTGATCAACTCCGGGCTGCCGGCGACGCTGTACTCGGTCGCGGCGCAAGTGCTGCCGGCCGGCTATTCCTCGATTTTTAACGCCACCACACCGCTAATGGGCGTGCTGATCGGCGGCTTGTTCTTCCATGAAAAACTGAGTCTGAACAAGCTGCTCGGAATTTTCCTCGGGTTGTTCGGCGTGGCGGTACTGACCCGTGCGGGCCCGGTGACCTTCAACCTGGAATTGCTGATGGGCGCCGCGGCGTGCCTGCTGGCAACCACCAGTTACGGCTTCGCCGGGTTCCTCACCCGCCGCTGGCTCGACCATCAAGGTGGCCTCGATCCACGGCTTTCGGCCATGGGCAGCATGTTTGGCGCGACCTTGGTGATCTTGCCGTTCTTCGGTTACAGCGCCATCGCCCATCCGCCGGCGAGCTGGGGCGGGATGAGCGTGTGGCTGTCGCTGCTGGGCCTGGGCCTGGTGTGTACGGCGTTTGCCTACATCATGTATTTCAAGCTGATCAGCGATATCGGCCCGGTCAGGTCGATGACCGTGACCTTTATGATTCCGGCGTTCGGGGTGTTGTGGGGCGCGCTGTTTCTCGATGAGCCGCTGTCGATGGCTCATGTGTATGGTGGGGTGTTGATTGCGCTGGCGTTGTGGCTGGTGTTGAAGCCCGGGGCGGCGTTGAAGGCGGCCAGTGGGGCTGAGCGCTAGTCATCTGACGATCTCCAGGTCCCCTTCGCGGGCAAGCTCCGCTCCCACAGGATCGCGTCACGCCGCAAATTCTCGGTCAGACACGGACACTGTGGGAGCGGAGCTTGCCCGCGAAAGGGCCGGAACCGGCGCAGCAGCATCCGGCCACCGCACCCATTAGCGGCGTTTAGCCAGCCCTGCGGAACACAAACACCAACCCGACGATAATCAGCCCCATCCCGAGCATGCTCAGCAGCGCCAGGCGGTTGCCGAAGATCAGGTAATCCATCACCGCCGTCACCGCCGGCACCAGATAGAACAGGCTGGTGACATTGACCAGGTTACCCCGGGCAATCAGTCGATACAGCAACAAGGTCGCCAGCACCGAGACCACCAGCCCCATCCACAGCACTGGCAGGATAAAGCCGCTGCCGGTTTCGAAGTGGAACGGCTGGAACGGCACGAAAACCCCGCACAGCAACAACCCGGCCAGATACTGCACCGGCAGCGTGCCCAAAGGGTTATCGGTGATGCGCTTCTGCATGATCGAGCCCAAGGTCATGCTGGCCAGGGCCAGCAGACCGAACAGCATCCCGGCCAGGGACATGCCGGCCAGACCGATCCCCTGGTAAACCACCAGGATCAGCCCGACCAATCCCAGTCCCAGGCCGAACATCCGACTCCAGGAACGGCGACGCTCCATCAGCACCGCCGTGAGGATCGGTTGCACCCCCATGATCGTTGCCATGACCCCGGGCGTAACCTTCAGGTCCAGGGCCAGCAGATAGAAAATCTGATAGGCCCCCAGCAACACCATCCCGGTCGCCGCCGCATAGAGCAGCGGCTTGCCCCTGCGCGGCAACTTGAGTTTGAACAGCGGGACCAACAACACCAGCCCCAGCAGGGCGATGGAAAAACGGATCAACAGGAAAGCGAACGGCGAGGCGTGGGCCAGCCCCCATTTGGAGAAAATCGCCCCGCTACTCCAGAGCAGGACAAACAGACTCGTCGAGGCCGCCGCGGTTGCGGATTGTTTGGAAAAAGCCAACATGGATACCACCCGTGATTCAGGCAAAAGCCGATTCAGCGCAAGGCTGAACATTCAGTAGTTTTTTTCAGGCGGGCACAGGGGAACGGCAAATGCTGCCGATCAGCCCAAAAAGCCAACACCCGGCGGTGATACGACTGCGTACACCGGCGTGCTACTGACAGGTGGGGGGTAATGACTGATCTGCGCGGGCTGTTGGTTCCCACACGGCACGACCACAGCGTTGACCGCTGAATCGACTACCGCATTGACAAAGGAAACCGGCATGGGCTGATCTTTTGCTGAGGAAGGTGAATCGATTGAAACACCGAGCGCCGACTATAACCAGCGCTCGGCTGCCATTGCAACAGGTTAGCCGAACAACCAATAACCGAGGGCAGCGAACACCACCACCGCCAGCACGGGACGCATGACGCGATAGGCCTTGGGATTGGCGCGCTTGAAGCGCTTGACCACACCGCTGATGCGGTCACTGAAACGCTTGCTCCAGGCATAGGCCTGGTTGATCCCGCCGACCCGCTCGTCATCGAGGTTCTGCGGTGCCGTGGCACGACCGAGGAAGGCGCTGACCCGGCGGTTGACCGCGGTCATCAAGCGGCTGCTCAACGGGCGCTCGATATCGCAGAACAGAATGACGCGGGTCTGCTCGGTTTCATTCTTGACCCAGTGCACATAGGTTTCATCGAACATCACGTCTTCACCGTCGCGCCAGGCGTAGACCTGGCCATCGACGAAAATCCGGCAGTCGTCGGAGTTCGGCGTCGACAGGCCCAGGTGATAACGCAGGGAGCCGGCAAACGGGTCACGGTGCGGGTTGAGGTGACTGCCGCCGGGCAACAGGGCGAACATCGCGCCTTTGACGTTGGGGATCGCGTTCACCAGCTCCACGGTTTTCGGGCAGAGCAACTCGGCCGATGGCAGCGCCTTGTCGTACCACTTGAGGTAGAAACGCTTCCAGCCTTTCTTGAAGAACGAACCGAAACCGGCATCGTTGTTCTTTTCGGCGGCGCGGATATAGCCCTCATCAAACAGATGCATGGCTTCTTCGCGGATCACTTCCCAGTTGTCCTTGAGCACATCCAGCTCGGGAAATTTGCTGCGGTCCAGATAAGGCTTGGACGGTACGCTGGAAAACAGGTACATCAAGGCGTTGTACGGCGCGAACGCGGCGGAATGGTTGACGAACTGGCGCAGCAGCGGCAAGCGCGCCTTGCCGCGCAGATGCACGTAAAGCGTACTGCCCAGGAACAGCAGCAGGACTGCGGCCTTGGCGGCAAAGGAAAAGCTCATTCAACACTCCTCGAAAATGGGCAACGCGCGGGTGCGCCTGTAGCGCTCGACTCACCCGACGTGGCAGCCGGCAATGATAAACATTACCGGCGCCGGGAAAAACCCATGACGTCACAGATTCAGCGTTACCGATGCGGCAATAAAGCCTCTGTTTAACAAGAAACGCCTGAACGGTAGCTGATCCAGGTCAGCGGATCTCGAACTCCGTGGGAGCAGCCGGTTGACGCTCGATTGCTCGCGATGAGCATTAACGCGGTCGATCTGAAACACCGCGTCGCCTGCATCGCGAGCAAGCTTACGCCTACAAAAGCTCCTGTTCGCTGAACAAGTCGCTGAACAACATGCTCGACAGATAACGCTCACCGGAGTCCGGCAACACCACGACGATAGTCTTGCCCTGCATTTCCGCAGTCTGCGCCAGTCGCACGGCAACCGCCATGGCGGCGCCGCAGGAAATCCCGCTGAGAATCCCCTCTTCCTGCATCAGCCGCAGGGCCATGGCCTTGGATTCTTCGTCGGTGACCAGTTCCACCCGGTCGACCATGGTCAGATCGAGGTTCTTCGGCACGAAACCGGCACCGATGCCCTGGATCTTGTGCGGGCTGGGCTTGACCTCGACCCCGGCCAGGGTCTGGCTGATGACCGGTGAAGTGGCCGGCTCCACCGCCACCGAGAGGATCGGCTTGTGCTTGGTCAGCTTGATATAGCGCGAAACCCCGGTAATGGTCCCGCCCGTGCCGACGCCGGCCACCAGTACGTCCACCGCGCCGTCGGTATCGTTCCAGATTTCCGGGCCGGTGGTCTTTTCATGAATGGCCGGGTTGGCCGGGTTCTCGAACTGCGCCGGCATGAAGTAAAGGGCCGGATCGCTGGCGACAATCTCCGTGGCCTTTTCGATGGCGCCTTTCATGCCCTTGGCCGGTTCGGTCAACACCAGCTCCGCGCCCAGTGCTTTAAGCACCTTGCGCCGCTCCAGGCTCATGGAAGAGGGCATGGTCAGCAGCAGCTTGTAGCCCCGGGCGGCCGCCACAAAGGCCAGGCCGATGCCGGTGTTGCCGGAGGTCGGTTCGACGATGGTCATGCCCGGCTTGAGCTTGCCGCTGCCTTCGGCGTCCCAGATCATGTTGGCGCCAATCCGGCATTTCACCGAGTACCCAGGGTTACGCCCTTCGATCTTGGCCAGAATCGTTACGCCACGGGGCGCGATACGATTGATCTGAACCAGCGGCGTGTTACCGATGGAGTGCGCGTTGTCTGCAAAAATACGGCTCATGACGGGGTCCTTTTATGCAGCGTTGACGGGAATCTTCAAGGTTATGCCTCAGGGTTGCAGGCGTCCAGTCATGACAAACGGCCGGCTGATGGCCCGCGACGGACCGGGTCAGGATCTGACGCCCCATTCAGAGACTGAATAAGCCGTCTGCGTTCACACTCGACCGGGCGCCGCGTTATAGTCAGGCATGATTTTTTTCCGCCCGCCCTCAAACCGGCCGGCGTTATCGTCCGAGGAATTGCAGATGAAGTTCGAAGGCACCCAGGCCTACGTTGCCACCGATGACCTGAAGCTGGCCGTGAATGCCGCCATCACCCTGGAGCGTCCGCTGCTGGTCAAGGGCGAACCCGGCACCGGCAAGACCATGCTGGCCGAGCAACTGGCCGAATCCTTTGGCGCCCAGCTGATCACCTGGCACATCAAATCCACCACCAAGGCCCACCAGGGTCTCTACGAGTACGACGCGGTCAGCCGCCTGCGCGACTCGCAGCTGGGCAACGAGAAGGTCCACGACGTTCGCAACTACCTGAAAAAGGGCAAACTCTGGGAAGCCTTCGAATCCGACGAGCGGGTGATCCTGCTGATCGACGAAATCGACAAGGCCGATATCGAGTTCCCCAACGACCTGCTGCAAGAACTCGACAAGATGGAGTTCTACGTCTACGAGATCGATGAAACCATCAAGGCGAAGAAACGCCCGATCATCATCATTACCTCCAACAATGAGAAAGAGCTGCCGGACGCCTTCCTGCGTCGCTGCTTCTTCCACTACATCGCCTTCCCGGACCGCGTCACCCTGCAAAAGATCGTCGATGTGCACTACCCGAACATCAAGAAGGACCTGGTCAGCGAAGCCCTCGACGTGTTCTTCGACGTGCGCAAGGTTCCGGGGCTGAAGAAAAAACCCTCGACCTCGGAGCTGGTGGACTGGCTGAAACTGCTGATGGCCGACAATATCGGCGAAGCGGTACTGCGCGAGCGCGATCCGACCAAGGCCATTCCGCCCCTGGCCGGCGCCCTGGTGAAGAACGAACAAGATGTTCAACTGCTTGAGCGCCTGGCGTTCATGAGCCGTCGTGGCAGCCGTTAAGCACGCTTTTTTTAACAAAAGCGGGGGCAATTGCCATGCTGCTCAACCTGTTCAATGAAATGCGCGCCGCCAAGGTACCGGTGTCGGTGCGCGAGCTGCTCGACCTGATCAACGCGCTGAAACAACGCGTGACCTTCGCCGACATGGACGAGTTCTACTACCTCGCCCGGGCGATCCTGGTGAAGGACGAGCGGCATTTCGACAAATTCGACCGGGCTTTCGGCGCTTATTTCAATGGCCTGGAAAAACTCGACGAGCACCTTCAGGCGCTGATTCCCGAGGACTGGCTGCGCAAGGAGTTCGAGCGTTCGCTGAGCGCCGAGGAGCGCGCGCAGATCCAGTCCCTCGGTGGCCTCGACAAGCTGATCGAAGAGTTCAAGAAACGCCTGGAAGAACAGAAGGAGCGTCACGCCGGCGGTAACAAATGGATTGGCACCGGCGGCACCAGCCCGTTCGGCTCGGGCGGCTTCAATCCTGAGGGCATTCGCGTTGGCGATGCCGGCAAGCGCCAGGGCAAGGCGGTCAAGGTCTGGGACCAGCGCGAGTACAAGAACCTCGACGACCAGGTCGAACTGGGTACGCGCAACATCAAGGTGGCCTTGCGCCGCCTGCGCAAGTTCGCGCGCCAGGGCGCGGCGGAAGAGCTGGATATAGACGGCACCATCGACCACACCGCTCGCGATGCCGGCCTGCTGAATATCCAAATGCGCCCGGAGCGGCGCAACACCATCAAATTGCTGCTGTTGTTCGACATCGGCGGCTCGATGGACGCCCACGTGAAGATCTGCGAGGAGCTGTTCTCGGCCTGCAAGACCGAGTTCAAGCACCTGGAGTACTTCTACTTCCACAACTTCATCTATGAGTCGATGTGGAAGAACAACCTGCGCCGGGGCTCGGAACGCACCTCGACCCAGGATCTGCTGAACAAGTACGGGGCCGACTACAAAGTGATTTTCGTCGGCGATGCAGCCATGGCGCCGTATGAAATCACCCAGGCCGGCGGCAGTGTCGAGCACTGGAACGAAGAAGCCGGTTATGTGTGGATGCAGCGCTTCATGGCCAAGTACAAGAAGCTGATCTGGATCAACCCATATCCGAAGGACACCTGGAACTACACCGCGTCGACCGGGATTGTTCGCGATCTGGTCGAGGACCAGATGTATCCGCTGACGTTGCGTGGGTTGGAGGAAGGGATGCGGTTTTTATCCAAGTAGAACGGTGTCGGCTGGACCGACGCATGCCCCACTGTAGGAGCGAGCTTGCTCGCGATGATAGCCCAGGTACCGCGGGGTATCAGGTGCCCGCGTCATCGTTAACGACAATCGCGAGCAAGCTCGCTCCTACAGGGGGAGCGGTGTCAGGCGAACCTGCGCATGAACTCGACCTGCTGCCGATGCGCCGCCTCCTGCGCTACCGGCGCCAGCCTGACCGGGGTCCCCGGCAGGCATTGCGCCAAGCGGGCCAGCGACAATGGCGTCAGTGCCCCCAGGCGTGGATAACCGCCAATGGTCTGCCGGTCGTTGAGCAACACGATCGGCTGGCCGTCCGGCGGTACCTGGATCGCCCCCAGGGGAATGCCCTCGGAAATCATCGGCTCACCCTGGTACTTCAACGCCGGCCCCAACAGCCGAATCCCCATGCGATCCGCACGGCTGTCCAGGGTCCAGACACTGTTGAACGCATCGAACAGGCTTTGTCCGCTGAACTCACCGATCTGCGCCCCAAGCACCACCTGCAACGGCGCACTGGTGCTGAAATCCGGCACCTGCGCACCTGACAAACCTCTGGGCGTCGACGCCTCCCCGCGATATTCCAGCCGCCCACCCTTGGCCAAAGGCCGTCCCATACCATCCAGTCCACCGAGCTCCTCGCGGACCACACAGGCGGCACTGCCAAGGACTTTAGGCGCGATAAAACCGCCCGGCGCCGCCAGATAAGCCCGCGCCCCCGACAGCGGCTGCGTCAATTGCAGGCGCTGGCCCTTCCTCAAGACAAAACTGCACCAGGGCGCCAGCGCCTGACCATCCACCCGCGCCCCCAGATCGGCGCCGGTCAGAGCCAGGCAGCAATCCTCTTCAGCCATCAGCGTCAACCCGCCGAGAGTCACCTCCACCACGACAGCATCCGGCGCATTACCCAGCAAATGGTTGGCCCAGAACATCGATACCCAATCCAGCGCGCCGCCCTGAGTCACGCCCAGATGACGCACGCCGAACCGCCCAGCATCCTGCAACAGGCACAGAGGCGTACTCGCCTCGATCGACAGATGGCTCATGCCAAGCCCTCCAGCGGCGTGTCATCGCCGCCCAACGTAATGAATTCAGCGTGGTCGATCGGGGCAAAACGCACCGTATCGCCCGGCTGCATCAAGCTATAGCCGTCGCGCTCACGGTCGAACAACTTGCTCGGTGTCCGTCCGATCAGGTTCCACCCCCCCGGGGAAACCACCGGGTAAGCCGCGGTCTGGCGCTCGGCAATCCCCACGCTCCCCGCCGCCACCCGCTTGCGCGGGGTACTGATACGTGGTGCGGCCAGCCGTTCGTCGACCAATCCCATAAAGGCGAACCCCGGGGCGAAGCCCAGGGCAAACACCTGGTACTCGCGCTCGCTGTGACAGCGGATCACCTCGCTGACCGACCAACCGCCGCGCTCGGCCAACAAGCCCAACTCCGGACCGACACTCGGGTCGTACCACACCGGCAACACATGACATTGGCCGCCAGCACCGCTGCTCGGCGCCAGGTCGGTCAAGGCCTCGGCAATCAGCTCCCGGGCCTGGGAAGGACTCAACGCCAGCAGGTCGTAATGCACCATCAAGGTGGTATAGGACGGCACCAGGTCGATCAGGTGCCCGGCAAACCCAGCCCGCAAACGCTCGCCGGCGGCAAGCATCCAGGGCATGTTTTCCTCGGCGATCACCTCGAACAGCCGCACCATCAGACAGTCGATCCCGACCACTTCGATCCGTGGCTTCATACGGCGGACTGCCGGTCCAGGGCCTCGCGGATACGCTGCACCGCAGCCACCGAACTGGCGTTGTCGCCGTGCACGCACAGGGTATTGGCCTGCAGGCGCAGCGCGCTGCCATCACTGGCGATAAGGTTGTCACCACGGGCAATGGTCAGTGCCTGTTCGACGATCAGCGCAGGCTCGTGATGCACGGCACCGGGCAACTGGCGCGACACCAGGCGCCCCGCGCTGTCGTAGGCGCGGTCGGCAAACGCTTCGAACCACAGCTCAACGCCGTACTCATCACCCAGGGCCTGGGCCGCGCTGTTGTCGCGCATGGCCAGCAGCATCAACGGCAGTTCCCGGTCATAGGCGGCAAGCGCCTGGATCACCGCCCGCAGTTGCTCGGGGTTGGCCATCATGTCGTTGTACATTGCGCCGTGCGGCTTGACGTAACTCACCCGGGCACCTTGCGCCCGGCAGATACCGTCCAGCGCGCCGATCTGGTAATGCAGCAGGTCCTGGATTTCCTGGGGGGTGCAGGCCATGGAGCGGCGACCGAAACCCACCAGATCGGGATAGGCCGGATGGGCCCCGATACGCACGTCGTTGGCCAGGGCCAAGGTCACCGTCTTGCGCATGATGCTCGGATCGCCCGCGTGATAACCGCAGGCCACATTGGCGCAATCGATAAACGGCATGACCTGCGCATCCAGACCCATGGTCCAGTTGCCATAGCTTTCGCCGATATCGCAATTCAATAACAAGCGGCTCACGGTGGTTGCTCCTGTGGGCTTTTAACTTTTCTTAATGTGGGACTTGTCGCAAGTACCCACAGATTACTGCGCTTCGAGTGCCTTGCCACGGGTTTCCGGCAGGCTCAGGGCCGCGAGGATCACCACGCCGTAGGACACAGCGGCAAAAGCGCCAATCCCCAGGCTCAGGGAAACTTTCTGGCTGAGCAGGCCGATCAGCAGCGGAAAAAACGCCGCCAGGGCCCGGCCGATGTTGTAGCAGAAACCCTGGCCGGAACCACGAATGCGCGTGGGAAACAGCTCGGTGAGAAACGCGCCCATGCCGCTGAAAATCCCCGAGGCGAAAAAGCCCAGGGGCAAGCCCAGCCAGAGCATGACCTCGTTGCTGACCTGCAGCTGGGTGTACAACAGCACAATGATGAAAGAGCCGACGGCGAACAGAATGAAGTTCTTCTTGCGCCCCAGCAGATCGGTCAGGTAGGCGCTGATCACATAACCGATGTAGGAACCCGCGATAACCATCGCCAGGTAACCGCCAGTGCCGAGCACGCTCAAGCCGCGCTCGGTCTTCAGATAGGTCGGCAACCAGGCGGTGATCGCGTAGTAACCGCCCAGCGCACCCGTGGTCAGCAAGGAGGCCCGCAAAGTGGTGCTGAGCATGCCCGGGGCAAAAATCTCGTAGAAGTGCGCCGGGTTGCTCGGCGCTTCCTGGCTCTTGGCCTGGCGATAGACCTCGGGGTCCTTGACCAGGCGGCGAACGAAAATCACAAAGATCGCGGGCACGATGCCCAACACGAACAGCGCGCGCCAGGCGTCTTCCGGCGGCAACAGCGAAAACAGCAATGCATAGAGGATCGCCGTCAGCCCCCAGCCCAGGGCCCACCCGGACTGCACCATGCCGACCGCCTTGCCGCGGTCCTTGGCGCGGATCACCTCGCCCATCAACACCGCGCCGGCGGTCCACTCGCCACCGAAACCGAAGCCCATCAAGGTCCGGGCCACCAGCAATTGGTGGTAGTTCTGGGCGAAGCCGCAGAGGAAGGTGAACACGGCGAACCAGAGCACCGTCAGTTGCAGGGTCCGTACCCGGCCGATGCGGTCGGAGAGAATCCCGGCAATCCAGCCGCCAAGGGCCGAGGCAATCAGGGTGCTGGTGGAAATCAGCCCGGCCTGACCGGTGGTGAGGCCCCAGAGAGCGATCAGCGTCGGAATGACGAAACTGAGCATCTGGGTGTCCATGCCATCCAGGCCATAACCGATCTTGCAACTCCAGAACGTACGACGCTCCTGCTGATCGAGGTTGCGATACCAGGTAAACGGCCCGGGTGGGCCCTCGGCGTGGGTGACATCCAGCGAGCCGGGCGTAGTCATGGGGGAAATCTCCGCATAAAGCTTATTGGTATTGTTCTGGCGACCAGCGGGGCTTAGGCTTAGCGTGCCTGACCGGTCGAAGGCCATTTTTGGTTGACCGTGCCCTCTGCGTCCAACTAATTAAAGTCCTGCCCTGGCATAAGAAAAAGTTGATTGCATGAACCTCAAATTTCTCGAAACCTTCGTCTGGGTAGCACGATTGAAAAGTTTTCGCCTGACGGCGGACAAGCTCTTCACCACTCAGGCGTCCATTTCCAGTCGTATCGCGGTGCTTGAAGGCGAGCTCGGGGTGAAGTTGTTCCTGCGCGATTCGCGCGGCGTCAGCCTGACCCCCGAAGGACTCAAGGTGCTCGACTATGCCGAGCAGATGATGGACACCATGCAGGCCCTCAAGCATGCCATCGAAATCAGTTCGACCAAGGTCGGGCGCCTGCGCATCGGTGTGATGGACACGGTCATCCATACTTGGCTCAGCCCGCTGGTGGCGCAGATGTCGGACCGTTTTCCGCTGGTGGAAATCGAGCTGGTGGCGGATACCGCGCTGAACCTCTGCGATCAGCTGCAAAAAGGCTTTCTCGATCTGGTGCTGCAAACCGACCTGCTGCGCCAGGAATCGATTCGCAGCCTGAAGCTGATCAGCCACCCGATGGGCTGGGTGGTGGCCAGCAACTCGATCTATAACCGTGAATACGCAAGCCTGGCCGAGATTGCCCGGGAGCGCATCGTGACCTTCTCGAAAAACTCGCGGCCGCACCAGGAAATTCTCGGCCTGATGCAAGTCCATGGCGTCCCGACGCCGCGGCTGAACTGCGTCAACTCGGTGTCGGCGATTACCCGGCTACTGCGCGACGGCTTCGGTATCGGCGCCCTGCCGTCGGTGTTGGTCAGGGAAGAGTTGATGCGCGGCGAGTTGACCTTGCTGGCCCTCGACGTACGCCCGCCGAACCTGGAAGTGGTGGTGTCCTGGCGGGTCGGCGTGGAGCTGGTGGAGGAGATTGTCGCACTGTGCCAGGAGGTATTGCGCAGCTATGCGGACAAGCTGGGCGAGGAGTATGTGGTCCTGAGCAAGCCCACCCTCCCCGGTCAATAACCCCGTTCGCGCCGGGCCAGGCGTTCGCGCTGGCGCTTGCCACCCAGCACCACCCAGTCCACCAGGCGGAAGAAGCCTTCGATCACGAACGAGAACAGCAGCGCCGCGCCCATCGCCCAGCCGATCGCCTCGGGCGACAGCAGGACCTGGTAGGTGTAGCCCTGCAAGGTTTCCTGACGGATCGCCGGATCGGCCGCATACGCCACCTGCAACGCCCGCTTGTACCAGGGGCCTTGCATCGCCTGAAACTGGTCATCCAGCAGACGCTGGCGGTTGAGCAAGGTGCCGAGGCTGTCGGCATCGCTGCGGAACACCGGATCGTCACTGGCGCGGTAATGCGCCACCAGCGCCTGCAGGTCGCCGTTGAAGAACTGCTCGGCGGTTTTCTGGAAGCCCTGCAGGCCGGCCTGCGCCTCAATCAGGTGCGCTTCGACCCGCTTGGCGTAGTCGTTGATAAAGCCCGGCACCTGGACGCCGATCAACAGACCCAGGGTAAACAGAATCAGCCGCAGGTAACTCAACCACATAACGGACTTCCTTATTCGGTCTGGCCCTGGCTGACGCATTCGCCGCGCCGCCACAGGCTCCATTGGCCCGGTTCGTAGCGGGTCCAGGTTTCGTTTTCAGTCAAAGGCTCGGTGGCGATCACCGTCACCACGTCATTGGGCGTGGTTTCGGCCTGGAAGTCGACGATCACATCGACATCCTTCAAGCGTGCCGGGCCGAACGGCGCGCGTCGGGTGATCTGCGCCAACTTGGTCGAGCAATAGCAGAACAGCCAGTCGCCATCGCTGAGCAGGCCGTTGAACACGCCCTTGCCCCGGTACTCGGCACAGGCCTGGACCAGGGACGGCAGCAACGCCTCGATGTCCACCGGTTCGGGAAAGGCCTGGCGCACGCGGTTGAGCAGGTCGCAGAACGCCGCTTCGCTGTCGGTATCGCCCACCGGACGGTAAAAGCCGGTCGGCGGCCGGAAATCCGCCAACTGGCCGTTATGCGCGAAACACCAGTTGCGCCCCCACAGCTCACGGACAAAGGGATGGGTATTGGACAAGCAGACCTTGCCGACATTGGCCTGACGGATATGCCCGATCACCACTTCGCTCTTGATCGGGTAACGCTGCACCAGCTGCGCGACCTCGGACTCGCAGCTCGCCGCCGGGTCCTGGAACAGGCGCAAACCACGGCCTTCGTAGAACGCGATGCCCCAGCCGTCACGATGGGGGCCGGTACGCCCCCCACGCTGCATCAGGCCGGTAAAGCTGAAAACGATATCGGTCGGTACATTGGCGCTCATGCCCAACAATTCACACATGCTCGGACTCTCGCTTCAATGCAGGGACGCGGTTACAGACGCGGCTCGACCCGTGAACGGCCATTGCCACCGGTCGGCGGCTGACGGCCATAACGCTCGTTGCGCTCGGCCGCGGTGAACGGTTGATCGTCCTCCTCCTCGGGCTCGGCCGCCGGGGCGGTGCCGGCCGCTACGGACTGCGGACGACGGGCCTTGATGGAGCGTTCGATGGGCCAGCGGATCAACGCGAAGAGCAGATAGACGCCCACGGCGATCATCAGGTACATGAACAGATCGGAAACCGCGCGCCAGGCGTTGTTGCCGACCTTGAACATCAGGTCCAGGGCCGTAATGGCCACCGCCGGGGCGAATTTTCCCTTCACCGGGTCGATAATGGTCGGGCTGAACAGCAGCACCGCCATCACCACGCGCAGCGGCTCGCGCAGCCAGCGCCAGATCCAGCGGGTCAGGCGAAACCACACCAACAAGCAGCCCAAGGCGGCGAAGGCGTAGCAGCCCCAGGCGATCAGATAGTCGTTCTCGGTCATGGTGTCCATGGCAAGGCTGGCAAATAGATGCTTATGATAACGGCTTTTCGCCGGTCCGGCTGCCCCGCCGTCAGCGATCCGCCCACAGAGAGTTGCCCATGCCCCTCGATAACCGCGTCAACAGCGCCCCGATTGCCCGCCACGACGCGGGCGCGGACCCTTACGCCTGGTTGCAGGAGCGCGACAGCGATGCCGTGCTCGACTACCTCAAGGCCGAAAACAGCTACCAGGAGGCGCAACTGGCCGGGCAAGGCAAGCTGCGCGAAAGCCTGTTCGAGGAGATCAAGGCACGGATTCTCGAAACCGACCTGTCCCTGCCCTCGCCCTGGGGACCGTTCCTGTATTACACCCGCACCACCGCCGGCGACGAATACCCGCGGCACTACCGCTGCCCGCGTCCGGCCGACGACAGCCTGACGGTGGACGAAAGCGCCGAAGCCCTGTTGCTCGACCCCAACGTGCTGGCCGACGGCGGCTTCTTCTCCCTCGGGGCCTTCAGCATCAGCCCGGATCACCAGCGCCTGGCCTACAGCCTCGACACCAGCGGCGAAGAGGTCTATCGCCTGTACATCAAGGAGCTCGACAGTGGCGCGGTCAGCGAGCTGCCGTTCGACGACTGCGACGGCAGCATGACCTGGGCCAACGACAGCCAGACGCTGTTTTTCGCCGAACTGGACGACACCCATCGCCCCCACAAGCTGTACCGCCATCGCCTCGGCGACAACGCCGCCGAGGAAGTCCTGCACGAAGCCGACGGACGTTTCTTCCTGCACTGCTACCGCAGCAGTTCCGAACGCCAATTGGTGGTACTGCTCAACAGCAAGACCACCAGCGAAGCCTGGGCCCTGGATGCCGATACCCCGGCCCAGGCCTTTACCTGCCTGGCGCCACGGGTCGAAGGCCACGAGTACTTCGTCGACCACGGCCAGTACCAGGCGCAGTGGAGCTGGTTTATCCGCAGCAACCAGGACGGCATCAACTTCGCCCTGTTTCACGTCCCGGACCACGGCGTACCGAGTCGCGGCGACTGGCAATTGCTGGTGCCCCACGACGATCAGGTGATGCTCGAAGGCCTGACCCTGAACGCCTCGGCCCTGTGCCTGAGCCTGCGTGAAGGTGGCCTGCCGATCATCGAAGTGCG
Source organism: Pseudomonas sp. GW821-FHT04D07 (assembly GCF_059420225.1). NCBI lineage: Bacteria > Pseudomonadati > Pseudomonadota > Gammaproteobacteria > Pseudomonadales > Pseudomonadaceae > Pseudomonas > Pseudomonas sp. GW821-FHT04D07. The sequence goes on along the minus strand of NZ_JBWKTH010000001.1, from coordinate 498,166 downwards.
CCCCCAGGGCCTGCCGAGCTATCGCGTGCAACTGCCGGATGCCGCCTACAGCCTCTACGTGCAGGACAGCCTGGAGTTCACCAGCCAGACCATCCGTCTGCGCTACGAAGCACTCAATCGTCCGGCCCAGATCCGCCAGTTGACTCTGGCCAGCGGTGAGCAGAGCGTGCTCAAGCAAACCCCGGTGCTGGGCGACTTCGACCCCGATGCCTACGTCAGCCAGCGGCTCTGGGCCACGGCCGCGGACGGCACGCGAGTGCCCATCAGCCTGGTGGTCAAGCGCGAACTGCAGGGCCAGGCCACGCCGCTCTATCTCTACGGCTACGGCGCCTACGGCGAAAGCCTCGATCCGTGGTTCTCCCACGCCCGCCTGAGCCTGCTGGAGCGCGGCATGGCCTTCGCCATCGCCCATGTGCGTGGCGGCGGCGAACTGGGCGAAGCCTGGTACCGCGCCGGCAAGCAGGCGCACAAGCAGAACAGCTTCGACGACTTTATCGCCTGCGCCGAGCACCTGATCGCCGAGGGTCTGACCACGTCCAAGCAACTGGCTATCAGCGGCGGCAGTGCCGGCGGCCTATTGATCGGTGCCGTGCTCAACCAGCGCCCGGAACTGTTCCAGGTCGCCATCGCCGAAGTGCCGTTCGTCGACGTGCTGAACACCATGCTCGACCCCGACCTGCCGCTGACCGTCACCGAATACGACGAATGGGGCAACCCCGAGGAGCCCGAGGTGTACGCGCGGATCAAGGCCTACGCACCGTATGAAAACGTCCGCGCCCAGGCCTACCCGGCGACCCTGGTGATCGCCGGCTACAACGACAGTCGCGTGCAGTACTGGGAGGCGGCCAAGTGGGTGGCAAAACTGCGCGCCACGAAAACCGACGAGCATCTACTCTTGCTCAAGACCGAACTGGGTGCCGGCCATGGCGGCATGAGCGGTCGTTACCAGGGATTACGTGACGTAGCCCTCGAATACGCCTTCGTGTTCAAGGTTCTCGACCTGGTCTGAGGAACTCTGCCCGGCGCCCTTGTCTTAACTCTGGGCCGCCGGGCTTCAATGTCCGCACAGAACAACAGGCAACAAGGAAAGACCGTGAGCCATGTCAGAACCGACCTTACTGAATAACGAAATCCGCGACATGCTGATGGACTGTGGTTTGTTCGCCAGCTTGCTGCCAGCGGATTTCCTCGCCGCTGCCGGCTACTTCAGCATCAGCAGCGTTGCCAAAGGCGCAGCCATCTTCAACGAGGGGGATGCCGGGACCTTCATGTGCATCATTCATCACGGCAGCGTGAACGTGCAGAAGAGCAACTCCGAGGGTCAAGCGGTGGTGATCGCCACCTTGCGCGCCGGCCGGGCCTTCGGCGAGATGGCGGTGCTCGATGGCGAGCGGCGCTCGGCCAGTTGCGTGGCCGCCAGCGATTGCCAGTTGCTGAACCTGGGCAAGGATTCCCTGGAAAAGATGCTCAACGATGCGCCAAAGATCGCCGCCAAGATCATTCGCGCCATCGCCATTGCGCTGTCCAAGCGACTGCGCATGGCGGACGGCCAACTGCTCTCGCAACAGATCTAGCTGGAGGTTTCCTTCGCCTTATCGGCTTTGTCGGTCTTGTCGTTCTGCTCCGGGCCCGGCAGGGTCTGGTCCTTGGGTGGCTGCGGCAATTCGATGCTCGGCAGCGGCTCGCCAGGCTTGGGCGGCGTGCGCGGGGTGATCTGCGGGGACGGCGTGGGGGTGGCCGTGCTCGGCGCTCCCGGTTTCGGCGTGAGCGGTACCGGCGAGAGATCCTCGGCCCGTACCGTGGTAATGGTGAGCGCGGTCAAGGCAATGACCGCTACAATAGCGCGTTTCATCAATGGCTCCGTTGCCAGACTTCTCTGTCTGCCATCAGGCTACTCGCAACGCGGCTATTTTGCCCCTCCCAATGAGATTTCCATGAAACGTTTCGTTCTGCTGGACACCACTCCGATTCCCGAAAACGGCGGTGCCCTGTGCCTGTTCGAGTATGGCGAAGACTTCGTGATCAAGATCCAGGGCGGTGACGGCGGGCAGTTGATGAACACCCGCATGCACGGCTCCGAGGATGCCCTGGCGGAAATCCCCTGCCGCAAAGTCGCCGGGCGGCCGCAATCGCGGGTGCTGATCGGTGGCCTCGGGATGGGCTTCACCCTGGCCGCGGCCCTCAAGCACCTGGGCAAGACCGCCGAGGTGGTGGTCGCCGAACTGGTACCCGGCGTCGTCGAATGGAACCGCGGCGCGCTGGGGGAAAAAGCCGGCCGACCACTGGATGACCCGCGCACGCTGATTCGCCTGGAAGACGTGGCCAAGGTCCTGCAAGCCGAGCCCAACGGCTTCGATGCGATCATGCTCGATGTCGACAACGGCCCCGAAGGCCTGACCCAGAAAGCCAACAGCTGGCTCTACTCGACCGGCGGCCTGAGCGCCTGCGCCAAGGCTCTGCGGCCCAAGGGCGTGCTGGCGGTGTGGTCGGCCAGTGCCGACAGCCATTTCTCCGACAAGCTGCGCAAGGCCGGCTTCAAGGCCGAGGAAGTCCAGGTCTACGCCCACGGCAACAAGGGCACGCGCCACACCATCTGGATCGCCGAGAAGCTCAAGAACTGAGCTAGACTTTGCCACATAACCGTCAATAACCCATTCGACAAGGTGACCCCATGAGTTCGGCCAACCCTCCCTCCCATACCGCCAAGCTGGACCGTATCCTGGCCGACGCGAAACGCGATAAAGAGATGGGCTATCGTGACAAGGCGCTGAAAATGTACCCGCACGTCTGCGGTCGCTGCGCCCGGGAGTTTTCTGGCAAGCGCCTGAGCGAGCTCACCGTGCATCACCGCGACCACAACCATGACAACAACCCACAGGACGGTTCCAACTGGGAACTGCTGTGCCTGTTCTGCCATGACAACGAGCACTCGCGCTACACCGACCAGCAATACTTCGGTGACAGTTCCCTGAGCAGCCCGAAGATCGCCAAGGCCACCCACAACCCGTTCGCGGCGCTGGCTGGGTTGATGAAAAAAGACGAGTAACGGCTACACCGTGAATCGCTGGACCAGCACGTTCAGATCGCCGCCCAGGCGCGATAGCTCCAGACTCGCCGATGCTGTGCGCGCACTCGACTGCGCCGACTCGTCGGCAATATCGCGCACGCGCGCCAGATTGCCGCTGATCTGTTCGCAAGCGCGGGTTTGCTGGTCGGCCGCCGTGGCAATCTGCGAATTCATCGACTGGATCAACGACGCCGACTGACGAATTTCGCTGAGCACACCGCCGGCCTCGCGTGCCAGGGCCACACTGGACAGGCTCATGTCCTGGCTCTGGCGCATGATCGCCGTGGCCTGCTCGGTGCCGCCATGCAGGGCCGCGATCAGCCCCTCGATTTCCTCGGTGGAGCGCTGGGTGCGCTGGGCCAGCGCGCGCACTTCATCGGCCACCACCGCAAAGCCGCGCCCTGCTTCGCCGGCACGCGCCGCTTCGATGGCCGCGTTAAGGGCCAGTAGATTGGTCTGTTCCGCCACCTCGCGAATCACCCCGAACACCCCGCCGATCCGTTCGCCATCTTCACGCAGACGCTCCATCGCCAGGGCGGAGCGATCGACATTGAGTACCAGGGCTTCAAAGTGCTCGATCGCCTGGGTCACCACGCGGTTGCCCTCGACACTGCGCTGCTCGGCCGCCTGTGCCGCCTCCGAGGCCTGCTGGGCATTACGGGCGATATGCTGGGCGCTGTCGACCATCTCGGCCATGGCGCCGGCGACCTCTTCGGTCTGCTGGCGCTGTTGCGAGACTCCCGCACTGCTGTGGGCCGTGACCGTCGACAAACCTTCGGCCGCCAGGGTCAGTTGACGCGTGCCATCGCCGATGCTGCCGATCAGTTGACGCAGATGCCCGGCCATTTCCCGCATGGCGGTCATCATCTGCCCCAGTTCGTCACGCCGATGGCTTTCCAGGTTACCGGTCAGGTCGCCCGAAGCGATCTGCCGGGCCAGGGTCAAGGTCCGCTTGAGCGGCGGAACGATCTGCCGGGTCATGGCCCAGGCCGACAGCAAGCCCAACAACAGCGCCAGCCCTCCCGCCAGCAACAACTCGCCACGGGCCATCCGCACATCATGACCACGCCCTTGCAGTTGCAGTTGGTAGACCGCCGCACTCAGTTGCTGCAAGTCCCCCGCCTGCGCCAGCATTGCCTGCTTCGCCTGCTGGCTCTTGAGCACGCTGTCGCGAAAGTCCACGACCCGATCCTGGTAGGTCACCGCCGCCTGCAACGCTCCGAGCAACGGCGTCTGCAAGGCGTCACCCGGCAGTTGCCCGTACAAGTCGTTGCCCTGCACGCGAATCCGGTCGGCCATCTGCGAAACGCGCAACTGCGCCTCGGGCTGGGGATCGGCGATATACAAACGCACCTGATCGCGCAATTGCGCCATCAGCCATTGCAGCTCTGCGACCGACTGTGCCTGATCAATGCTGACCGCCGGATCGCTGCGCATTTGCTGGAAGAGTTGAGTACGCAACCGCGTCAGCTGCTCGGCGATATTCTCCATCACCGGCACCATGGCCTTTTCCGCATCCCGGGCCTGGCGCCGGGCCGCGACAAACTCGGCAAAACTCTGTTGATAAGCCCGGGCCACCTCGCGGATACGCACGAGGGTCGTCTGTGCGTCGGTGTCCAGACTCATCTGCAGCTTGTCGACACCGGCATACAACGCCTGCATCTGCCCGGCATAGGCGTCGACCGCCGCGCTTTGCCCGGTGCGATCGAATTCGTTTTCCTGCAAGCGCACGGCGGCGATCTGCGTGTCCAGCGAGACACTGTCCACCAGCGCTTCGCTGCGCATCGTCAGTTGCCCGATGCTGTACCAGGCGATGCCGCTCAACAGCGCCGTGAGCAGCAGCACGATGCCAAACCCCAGCGTCAACTTGCGACGTACCGAAGCGCCCATCAACCAGTCGGCGACCATAACGAACTCTCCTGTGAGGCCGTCAGCCGGCCGAGGCAATGCGCCAAAAGCCTTGAGGCACGTTGAGATGACTGGCATTCTAAATCGATCGATCTAAAACACAAGGTCAAGATTTTTTCCAACAGCTGTAATTTAAAGCCCTATACCTTCTCAACAAGGCAAAGTGCCAGTGTGTGCGCCCCCTCCTTCTTCCTGTACCGAGAACGCCATTGATGAAGCTGAACCAATTGATTCAAAACCTGCTGGGCGCCCGTCAACCGGCACAGGTTTCGCGCCCGGAGCAGGAACTGCTGTCGAGCCTGCTGGTGATGGCCTGGGTGGTAGAGGCACGGGATCCCTACACCGGCGGGCATCTGTGGCGGGTGGCGCAGTTCTGCGAGTTGCTGGCGCAGAAGGCCGGCTTCGCGGTGGAGGAAGTGGCACGGATTGCCCTGGGCGGCTTTATCCATGACCTGGGCAAGGTCGGCATTCCCGACGCGGTGCTGCGCAAGGCCGGGCCCTTGAGCGACGAGGAGTACGCCGTGATCAAGACCCACCCCGACATCGGTTTTCGGTTGCTGCATGCCCACCCGCTGGCCGCGCTGGTGGAGGACGCCGTGCGCCTGCACCACGAGATGCCCGATGGTCGGGGTTATCCCCTGGGGCTCAAGGCCGGTGAGATTTCGCACCTGGCGAGCATCGTCGGCATTTGCGATGCCTTTGATGCCATGACCAGCACCCGCCCTTATCGTGCGGGCATGCCACAGGCGCAGGCACTGCAGATCATCGGCAAGAACCTGGGAACCCAGTTCGACGCGCACTTCGGCGCCTTGTTTATCCAACTGGGGGAGTCGGGGGTCTTGAGCCCGATCATCGGCCATACCGACCAGGGCATTCCCTTGCGGCATTGCGGTATGTGCGGGCCGACGGTGGTACTCAAGCGCGCGCACCGCGCGGGCGATCATGTGTTCTGCGGCAATTGCGGCGCCGACTATCTGCTGCAGCAGAAGGCGCCGGACAGCCCGCTGGAACTGCAAGCCACCGGCGCCGCCGGCAGCGCAAAAGACCTCAGCCCCGAGGCCGATGTCGAGTTGATCGAGCGCCTGGTGCAGCGCCAATTCGCCCAGGTCCTGCAGGTGCGAGCCAGCTAATACATACAGCCATCCAGCGACGTCCCTAGTCAGGACAGACTATTTCAACAACCCAAAGACGGGTCGTACCAGCCCTTCCAACAATTCCCGTTCAGGCCTTGAACGGGCCAGCACCCGCAGCCCCATCAACACCCCCAGGCACAGGCGCGCCAGATCGTCCGCCGACTGCGAGGCATCGATACTGCCCTGGACCTGGCCGGCACTGATACAGCGCCGGAAAAACCCCTCCATCCCCTCTTGGACCGTGGCCAATACCGCCTTGAACTCCGGATCGTGGGGCGCCATCTCAAGGGCCGCGTTGACGATAAAGCAGCCCTTGTGCTCAGGGTCGCCCAGCGACAGTTCGATGATCTCGTTGAAGAACGTCAGGATGGCTTCGCGGGGGGGCAACTGCTGCTCCAGGCGCGTGGAGCGTTCGCAGAAGCCGCGCTTGATGTAGTGATCGAGGGCCAGGCCGAAGAGTGCGCGCTTGCCACCGAAAGCGTTGTACAGGCTGGCCCCGGTGATCCCCATGGCCAGCGCCAGATCCCGAACGGAAGTGGCCTCGTAGCCGCGCGCCCAGAAGCAGCGGATCGCCGCCTCTACTGCACTGGCCTCGTCAAATTCTCTGGGTCGCGCCATAACTCACACTGGGTTTCAAATTGAAGTGGCGGCGATACTCCTTGAAACAAACGAGAATTGCCACGCCACCGGGCTTGGCCTATTTTATAACACTCGATCCAAAACATCAGCCAGGACCTTTCGACATGATCCGTTTCTTTTTCCACCCGACGCCCAATCCGGCCAAAGTCGCCCTGTTTCTTGAAGAAGCGGCGCTGCCCTATGAACTGGTTCCGGTCGATACCAGCAAGGGCGAACAGCACAGCCCGGAGTTCCTGGCGATCAATCCCAACGGCAAGGTTCCGGCGATCCTCGATACCGAGGGCGCGGACGGTCGCGAAGTCCGAGTGTTCGACTCGAACGCGATCCTGCTGTACCTGAGTGAAAAGACCGGGCTGCTCGGCGGCGAGCCCGGCGATCGGGGCGAACTGTTGTCGTGGCTGATGTTTATCGGCACGGGCCTGGGGCCATTTTCCGGTCAGGCGGTGCACTTCCAGCATTCGGCCCCGGAAAGCCTTCCCTACGCAATCAACCGCTATCGCCGTGAAGCCGAGCGGCACTACCGGGTACTGGACCGGCATCTGGCCGGGCGCAGCTATATCGTCGGCGACAGCTATACGATTGCCGATATCTCGGCCTGGGGCTGGATCGACCGGGCTGCGCGTGTAATGAAAGGCGAAGAATCGCCATTGGCCGCCTACCCCCACCTGTCGGCCTGGTTCCAGCGCATCGACGCGCGTCCGGCCGTGGTCCGCGCCCGTCAAGTGGGCAAGAGCCACGCCTTCAAGCAGGTCAACGACGAGCAAACCCGCCGCGCGCTGTTCCCTTCGAACTATCCCGACACCACGAGCTGACGGAGATGCCGGTATAATCGCGTCTTTTTCCTGGAAGGCACCCGGCTCGTGGCAAACAAAAGGTACAGCTGCATTGGTTTGTATAACCCCAAGTCACCGGAGAACGTCGGCTCGGTGATGCGTGCGGCTGGCTGCTACGGCGTGGCCTCGGTGTTCTACACCGGCAAGCGCTACGAGCGGGCGCGGGACTTCGTCACCGACACCAAAAAAGTCCACCAGGACATTCCGCTGATCGGCATCGACGACCTGAAGAAAATCCTGCCCCTGGGCTGCGTGCCGGTGGCCGTCGAACTGGTGGAGGGTGCGCGCTCGTTGCCCGAATACACTCACCCGGATCGAGCGCTGTATATCTTCGGTCCGGAAGATGGCTCGCTGGACAAGGACATCCGCGACTGGTGCGAGGACGTGGTGTATATCCCGACCACCGGCTGCATGAACCTGGCGGCAACGGTCAACGTGGTGCTCTACGATCGCCTGGCCAAGGGTAATAACACCCGTTCCGGTCCAAAATTCTAGTCTTGCAGCGCCGGCAAGATCGCATCGCCAGCAAGCCGGCTCCCACAGGTGTGATGCCGTACGATAGATTGGAGTACGGCGAAATACTGTGGGAGCCAGCTTGCTGGCGATGGCGGCCTGACAGACGCCCCTTACTTCAGCAGATTGCTCGCCAGCACCTTCGACGGCTCAGCCATCACGCTCTCGCATAGCTGGATAAATTCCTCGGTGCTGACGGTATCCAGGCGCATCGCCGCCCGGCTGACATCGTCCAGGGAACGCTTGCCATGGGTCTGCTGGCGAATCTCGCGGTCCAGCGCCTGCAACAGCAACACCGCCCGTGCCACCGTCGCCCTATCCACCTGCTCACCTCGCAATGTGCTGACCTTGCCACTGACCCGGGTCAAGTGCACCTGCAACGCCTGGTAGCGCTCCTCGCTCATGCCGCCGGCGCGCCGCAGCAATTCGATCGCGTAGTACTGCGCCAGGCCTTCGCCAATCCAGTCACTGCGCTGGCGGTCATTGATCCGCCCGAACACGTGAACCAGCTCGCGCACCAGGGCACTTTCCCCGGACTCGCCGATCAGTGGGGCGGTACTGTGCAGGTAGATCGAATCCCGTGCCGCCCGGCTGCCATGGGCCATCGACTCAGCGGCACCGACCACCAGCAATTTGCCGGGATTACGCGGAAACACTTCCTGCAGCTTGGGCCAGACGAACGTCAGCAGCGTCAGCACATCCATGCGCCGCATACCCTCGCCCCGAGGCGCCGTGACCGTGACATAGGTTTCACCCAAGCGGGTCCGCCGGCTGCCCAGGTCGCCGGCCAGTATCCATCCCACAGGCCGGTCGAACAGGCGTGAGACGTTGTCGATACGAAAGCGCTGCTTGCCGATGCGCGGCCAGGCCGTCTCGACACTTTTCCAACCGGTGGGTAATTCGAATGCCAGGCGCGAGACCAGGTCAGTGCCATCCTGCTGATCCAGATGGGCCGGCGGCACCAGGTCCTCGCCACGCAACAGCGCCCAGGTCGGCGTCATGCGGGTCTCGAACGTGCCGTTGCCGCGAGGATGGTTGAGGCTGACCCGATAGCTCAGGCTGGCCTTGCCCGGCGCCGGGCGCCAGACACCGCGGCGGCTGTCCGGCGTCGAGCCGGGGCTCAGCTGCCATTGCCCGTCGGCCATGAAGTCACTGTAATAACCCTGGCTGCCGAGATCGAAATCCAGGCTGCGCACCGCCGAACCCTGGGCCAGGGTCAGACGCACCTCGGCCTGCTCGCTCTGGGGCAACAGGCGCACCTGATAGTCCAGGTCGACCTTCTTTCCGGCCCAACCCAGGCCGCTGAACAACATCAGCAACAGGAACACCGGCAGCCTGCAACGTAACGACATGGAGCTCCTTGGGATTTGCGGAAATCAGCCGGCGCGGAAAATCAGATGATCTTCCCAGTCCTCTTCCGGCACGCTGCCTTCGGCGAGCATGCGCCCGGACTGGGAAATCCGCTCGTGGTGCACCGCATCGCGGTCACCGCAAACCAGATGATGCCAAAGCGGCAGGTCCTTGCCTTCGCTGACCAGGCGATAGCCGCAGGTCGGCGGCAACCATTTGAACTGGTCGGCCTGGCCCGGGGTGAGCTGGATGCAGTCCGGCACCGTGTCGCGACGCTTGGCGTAGTCGGTGCACTGGCAGGTTTTCAGGTCCAGGAGTTTGCAGGCAATGCGTGTGTAATACACGCTGTTGTCGTCTTCGTCCTCGAGCTTTTGCAGACAGCACAGGCCACAACCGTCGCACAGCGACTCCCACTCCTCCTGATCGAGTTGCTCGAGGGTCTTGCGTATCCAGAAGGGTTCGACTTTCGCGGCCATGGTTCAGACATCTGCATCGGGGAGTGAAAAGGCCGCCAGTCTAGTGCCCCGCGCCGTTGCGGCCAAGCGTCGGCGACTGTCGGTTGAACAAGACTTGTCAGACCGCCTGCGGCGCAGTAGCTTTCTCGCTAATTTCCCCAGTCAGGACCGCGCCATGAGCAGCAACCCACGCATCGCCGATCACCCGATCGATCCCCAGTTCACCCAGCGCTGGTCGCCGCGCGCCTTTACCGGCGAGAGCATCCCGGAACAAACCCTGTTGAGCTTTTTCGAAGCGGCCCGCTGGGCACCTTCGGCCTATAACTCGCAACCCTGGCGCTTTCTCTATGCCCGTCGTGATACGCCGAACTGGGAACGCTTCCTTGGCTTGCTGAACGAATTCAACCGTGGTTGGGCGCAGCACGCCTCGGCCCTGGTGATCGTGATTTCGAAAACCAGCTTCACCGCTCCCGGTGCCAGCGAAGAAACCCCGGCTTTGTGGCACACCTTTGACACCGGCTCGGCCTGGGGCCACCTGGCGCTGCAAGCCAGCAACAGCGGCTGGCACAGCCACGGCATGGCCGGCTTCGATCAGGAACTGACCCGCCGCGAGCTGAAGATTCCAGAAGGTTATGCACTGCATGCGGCAGTGGCCATCGGCAAGCTGGGCGACAAGGCCAGCCTGCCGGATTACCTGCAGGCCCGTGAAACCCCGAGCCCACGCCAGCCGCTGAGCGCGCTGGTGGCCGAGGGTGATTTCAGCCTGTAACCCAGAGGCTGTTCACTGTCACAAAGAAAATGAACAGCCCCTACTGTGGGAGCGGAGCTTGCCCGCGAAGGGCGCGCCGCGGTTTTCCTGACAAACCGCAGTGTCCCATTCGCGGGCAAGCTCCGCTCCCACAACGATCTCGCCCGACTCAATAGCCGCGTTCGAAATCCACTTCCCCGCGCAACGCTTCCCCGGCCTGATAGGCCCGCAGGTTCTCGACAAACAGCTGCACCATCATCGCTGGCGACGTCGGTGCCGAACTGTGGCCGGTCAACAACAGCCCCCAGGCCGTCCAGAATGGATGACGCTGTGGCAACGGCTCCTGCCGGCAGACATCGATCACCGCCCCCGCCAGATGCCCTTCCTTCAAGGCTTCCACCAGGTCCGCATCGACCACCGCCACACCGCGCCCGACGTTGATAAACAGGCCAGTAGGTTTGAAGCGCTTGAACAGCGCCGCGTCATACAAGTCATGGGTATTGGCCGTGTTCGGCAACAGGTTGATCACATAATCCACCTTGCCGACCCACTCACCCAGCGCTTCGAGCGCCGCCACCTCGATAAACGGCGCCTGCTCCCGCGCAGTGCTGGCAATGCCATACAACTCGACACCAAAGGGTTGCAGGAACTGCGCAACGCTCTGGCCGATATCTCCGGCACCGACAATCAACACCTTGCGCCCCGCCAGGCTCTGGCCCGCACGGTTATCCCACTTGCGCTCGACCTGGCTGACCAACCGGGCCAGGACCTCGCGCTCATGCCCCAGCATATAGGTCAGCACATACTCAGCCATCACCTGGCCAAAAATCCCCACCGCCCGGGTCAGGCGATAGTCACGGGGCAAGCCCTCGGCCAGCAGCGGCGTAACACCGGCCCAGGTCGATTGCAGCCACTGGGGTCGGTGCCCCTGACGCAGCAGGGTCGCCAGTAGATCCGGCTGCCCCAGCCAGACCGGACAGTCGGCGGCCATGCTCGACAGCGTGGCCGAATCGCCACTGGTCATGACTTCAAGTTCAGGGACCACCTGGCCCAGTAGGCGGGCATAGACAGCGTGGTCGTGTTCGGCAATCAGAACGCGCATGGTTCAAACCTTTCAAAAACAGTGCAGGCAGCCGCCGACGGAGTTCGCTCCATCGTCATCGGCCACTGCCAGAAAATACAGTCCATTTGAATCGAGCACTCCGGTCAGAGCACTCAGGGGTAGCCATTACATCGGATCATTGCGCCGCAACAGTTCTTCGGGCAAATGTTCGATGTATTCGTCTTCGGCCGGCGGCATCTGCAGGTGATAGCCCTGCTTCTCGAGGTTCTCCAGCACCTGGTGGATATCTTCGCGCGACAGCGTGCGCTCAGGTGTCAGGACCAGGTCGAAGGCATGGTGCGGTTTACCGAAGGCCAGCAGCAGATTCTCCGGAACACGCTCAAGGGCATCGCTCTTGAGCACGTAGAGGTACATTTCGTTCCGGCGCGGGCTTCTGTAGATGGAGCAAATACGTTTCAAGGCTGTTCTCCGGCAGTCGCCAGGCTGTCGAGCAACGCCTGGCCCATCAACTCGCGGCGCCAGCCACGCAGCGAATCGGGCAATTGGTAAGGTCCAGCGGGGAAGCCACTCTTGATCAGCGCTTCCAGGGTTTTCTTGCGCAACATCAACTCCGGCGCGACGTCCAGGCGCTCGGCTTCGGCCTGGCCGAGGGCACGCAGGCGCTTGACCAGTGCCGAGGCTTCGATCGGCAACGGCTCGGGCACCGCCGGCGGCCATTGGTCCATCGACGCACTGCCGGCCCGCTTGATCAGCTCCAGCAGGAACTCGCCGTCCTGGCGCACGGTACGCGGGTGCATATCCTCGATGCGGGCCAGTGCCACCAGGTTGTCCGGCTGGCTCTTGGCCAACGGCCACAAGGAGTGTTCACGGACGATCCGGTTGCGTGGCAGATCGCGGGCGCGGGCTTCGCGCTCACGCCAGGCGCACAGCTCGCGCAGCACCACCAATTGCGCGCGGGACAGCTTCCAGGCCAGCTTCGCCTCGCGGTAAACCTCGTAGGGGTCGACCTCGCGACGCAGATTGGCCACCAGTTCCGCGCCGTCTTCCAGGACCCAGGCGTACTTGTCGTCCGACAGCTTCGGACGCACGCGGGTGTAGACCTCGGCCAGATGCACGGCATCTTCGGCGGCGTAGCTGACCTGGGTTTCCGACAGGGGGCGCTGCAACCAGTCCGAACGGGTCTCGCCCTTGGGCAGCTCGATACCGAGAACTTCCTGCACCAGGCGCGAATAGCCCATGGAGAAACCCAGGTTCAGGTACGCGGCGGCGAGCTGGGTGTCGAACAGCGGCACCGGCAGGCTGCCGGTCAGGCGCAACAGCACTTCGAGGTCTTCACTGCAGGCGTGCACGACCTTGACCACCGCGGAATCTTCGAGCAATGCCGCCAGAGGCTGCCACTGGTCGATGGTCAGGGGATCGATCAGGTAGGCGCGTTCGCCGTCACCGATCTGAATCAGGCCGGCAATCGGATAAAAAGTGTCGACCCGCATGAATTCGGTGTCGAGGGCAACAAAGGGTAGCTGTTGCCATTGGGCGCAATGCCGACCGAGGCTATCGTTGTCGCGAATCCAGTGAATATCGATGGCCACACGGCTCTCCCTTGAAGAATGGCACGCAGTATATCTCGCCACCGGGCTTTGCGAGCACTCACTCTGCAAGTGCCATAGCGAAAGAACTGACTAAGCAACAAGAATAGTCCCACTCAAGGTCTTGAAGTGCTCAGGCCAGGATCAGCTGTTCTTGCGCAGCACATAGAGGCGTCGCATGGCGTAACCCGGAAAGAAATCGCGGTGACCGACGATGTCGAAACCGGCCTCGCGAAACTCGCCTTCGACCAGTGCCTTGCCGAACAGCATGCGCTGCGAGTCCTGGCCGCGTGCCTGAGCCTGGCGCCGCCGATGCCAGGCCATGACTTTGCCGTCCATCCATAACGAGAGGATCAGCGTGTCGCGGCTGACCCGATGGAATTCACGCAGGATCGCCAGCCGGTGCTCGCGGTCGCCAAGGTGCTGGAACAATGGCATGCAAAAAATGCAGTCCACCGCATTCTCCGGCAAGCCAATGGCAAACACCGAGCTCTGAAAGGTCCTGACCCGCTGGAACAGATCGGCAGGATGATGGAGCGCGCATTGATCCAGTATCTCTTGCGAGGGATCGGCTGCGAGGATCACCCGGTTACCGCGCTCGGCCAGTACCGGCCAGAAACGCCCGACACCGCAGGGCAGGTCAAGGACCAGGCCGGGCTCGCCGGCCAGCTTCAGCGCCTGGCGCACCCACTGCTTTTCTCGCGCCAACCCCAGGCGCCGGACCAGGCTGTCGGGAGCCTGCTCCAGCCGAGCCCGGGCACGCTCGCGCGCGCGCTGACGGGCAAGTTCAAGCTCAACGGTTGAAGGTGGTTGCGCAGGCATGACTCGCGAACTCTCGACGGGGAACCTGTGTCGGGTGGATCGAACACACGGAATCGGTTTGAGGGATTGCAGGGAGCCCAAAAGCTCCACTCGGCAACGTTTCAAACCTTAGTCAGGCGCACATCAATATTTTGTGAAAAATTCCCGCCCAAGTTGTTCAACAGGTTACCGGGCGTTCAGGCGATTGCATTCAGTTTTGAAGAAGCGTGCATACGCACGGGCTAAACACTCCGCCACTCTCCCACCAGCGCCGCGAACGCCTCGCAGGCGGCGCTGCGCCAGGCGCCCTTGCGACTGAGCAGGGCCACCGTGCGCTGCGGTAGCGCCGGTGTCAGCTCCAGCGCGACCAGCCCCGGCTGCTCGCGGGCAATGGCCGCGGGCAGGATTGTCGCCAACTGACCACGGCGGACCAGCTCGACAATCGCACTGATGGAATTGGCCTCGACAGCGATACGCGGCACGATACCGTGCTGGCGGCAGTAGAGGTCGATGTGTTGGCGGGTGGCGAAATCCTGGCTGAGCAGGACCAGCGACTGCCGCTCCAGATCATGGCCAGTGAGAACCTTGTCAGCCGCCTGCGAATGGCTCGCCCCCACCATCAGGCTCAAGGTTTCACTGAACAGCACCTCACTCTGGATATCCACCAGGTGCATCCCGGTAAAGGCAATGCCGATATCCAGCAGGTCCTCGGCCAAGGCGGCCTCCAGGCGATCCTGGGTCATTTCCTGAACACTCAGGGTGATGCCCGGATAGAGGCTGTTGAAGCGATGCAACAACGGCGCGATGAGATAGGCGGTAAAGGTCGGTGTCATGGCCAGACGCAGGCCACCGCGACTCAGGTCCCGCACATCGTGCATCGCCCGCTTGCCCGCTTCCAGGTCCTGCAGGGCCAAGCGGGCAAACCGCACATAAGCCTCGCCAGCATCGGTCAGGCGGATGCTGCGTCCCGAACGATCGAACAGCGTCGCCCCCAGGCGCTCTTCCAGTTGCCTGATCTGCTGGGACAGCGTCGGCTGCGAGACATGCAAGGCCTCGGCGGCCCGGGTGAAATTGCGCTGTTCGGCGACGGCCAGCAGATAACGGATATGACGCAGCAGCATCGGGCACTCAACTATAGGCAGGACTTATGGCTTTCATAATAAGCCGGTCTTGGACGCTATGCCTGAAAACTTCCATCCTTGCCCCATCAGCCACACGCAAGGAGAAGCCCCATGCAAGCCATCATCGACGGATTCCTGAAGTTCCAACGCGAAGCCTTTCCGACCCGCAGCGCCCTGTTCAAGCAACTGGCAACCACCCAGAACCCCGGCACCCTGTTCGTCACCTGCTCGGACAGCCGGGTGGTGCCGGAACTGCTGACCCAGCAAGAGCCCGGCGATCTGTTCGTGATTCGCAATGCCGGCAACATCGTGCCCTCCTACGGCCCGGAGCCGGGCGGCGTCTCGGCCACGGTGGAGTATGCGGTGGCGGTGCTCGGGGTGCGCGATATCGTGATCTGCGGCCATTCCGACTGCGGTGCGATGACCGCCATTTCCACCTGCAAATGCCTCGACCACCTACCGGCGGTGGCCAACTGGCTGCGCCACGCCGAATCGGCCAAGGTCATCAATGCCGCCCGCAACCATGCCTCGACCGAGGCCCGGCTGGACGCCCTGGTCCGAGAAAACGTGATCGCCCAGTTGGCTAACCTGAAGACTCACCCCTCGGTTGCCCTGGCGCTGGAACAAGGTCGGCTGAACCTGCATGGCTGGGTGTACGACATCGAGAGCGGTTCCATCGCCGCCCTCGACGGCAGCACCGGTCGCTTTGTCTCACTTACCGAACAGCCGCAGGCCTGCGCGCTGTCGACACAATTTTCACAGGTCGCCTGACCTGAATCCTACTGACGAAAACGAGGAAATCACCATGTTGCAGTCCCAATTCGCACAAGCTCCACGCCTGGCCCTGGCTGATACCATCATCGACGCCAAGCAACGCCTGAACCTGTCCTGGCAGGACCTGACCGACGGCACCGGCCTGAGCCTGGCCTTCGTCACCGCCGCCCTGCTCGGCCAGCACCCGCTGCCGGCCAGCGCCGCCAACGTGGTCTGTGAAAAGCTCGGCCTGGACCAGGACGCCAGCCGCCTGCTGCAAAGCGTGCCATTGCGCGGCAGCATTGGCTCCGGCATCCCGACCGACCCGACGATCTATCGTTTCTACGAAATGATCCAGGTCTACGGCACCACCCTGAAGGCCCTGGTCCACGAACAGTTCGGCGACGGCATCATCAGTGCCATCAACTTCAAGCTGGACATCAAGAAGGTCGAGGACCCGGATGGTGGTTCACGCGCGGTCATCACCCTGGATGGCAAATACCTGCCGACCAAACCGTTCTGATCAAGGTCTTTCCCGCTGAAACACCGCACCTGCAGGAGCCAGCTTGCTGGCGATAAGGTCCTTGCGCCTTGCAGCGTCCTTGCGCACGCCATCGCCGGCAAGCCGGCTCCTACAGGGTTTGCGGTGTTGTCAGGAGCGGGTTTGCTGCCGGATCAGAGCGTCACCTTGGCGTAAGACTCGCGATCCAGGTCCACCACTTCCACCGACAGTTGTACTTCGATACCTTCCGGCCAGTCACCGAGATCCTTCAATCCCGTCAGCAGGCTCTCGGAAAGTTGTGTCTTGATCTGTGCCGAGCGCCCGCTCAACAGCGCCAGCTTTACATGCACAAACCCCCGCTCGCCCAACCCCGTCCCCACACGAAACGCCCCCAGTTGCGTGGCCCGGCTCTTGATATCGAACTCGGCACCAAACTGACCGGAGGCCACCAGCGCATGGTTGATACGCAACAACGCCTTGTCGGCGTCGAAGTCAGTCAGGTTGGGGGTGTACTCCAGGAAAACGTGAGGCATTGGCAGGCTCCGAAACAGCGGAATGGGAAGGCGCACAGATATAGCACGCGGCCTTCGGGAAAGATCATGAAACGATAACGCATTGGCGCAATGGCCGCTCCTGGACCAAATACAAAGAGGTCTAGGTAAAAAAATAGCGTGGCCACTTTGAAAATCGTATCCGAACTACTACACTCAAAACCAACACACACCCTCATCACTACCGAGGTGTTTGACCATTGGCTGCGGCGACTGAAGGCCCCCCATCGCCAAGGCACGCATTCTCTCCCGCTTGATCTCGGCACAATTTGGTGCCCTGGGGGATACGAGGAGAGTCACCGACGGGGTGAGTGAGATGCGTATTCATACAGGCCCCGGCTATCGCGTCTATTTCGCTCGCCGGGGTGAGATTCTGATTTTGCTGCTGTGTGCGGGCGACAAGTCATCGCAAAAACGTGATATCCAACACGCCAGGCTGATCCTGAGCGAGATCGAACGAGGTGATCGAACATGACCACGCTGAAACCCTTTGAAGCCAGTGACTATCTGAGCGACGAGGCGACCATTGCCGAGCTGCTCAACGTGGCCCTGAAAGACAAGAATCCCGACGTATTTCTCGCGGCACTGGCCGCCGTCGCCAAGGCCCGTGGCATGACCCGGGTTGCCCGCGACTCCGGCATGGGTCGCGAGAGTCTCTACAAGGCCCTGGCTCCCGGAGCCAAACCCCGCTACGACACCCTGCTGAAGCTGGTTGACGCCCTGGGCGTGGAACTGGTGGTGCAGCCCACCTGAGCCAACCCCGTCAGGGCGCCTCACACCGCCACCATCAAGGCGCCAGGGGTTGCCGATCACTCATGAAATGCTCAAGCCGCGAGCGCAACCACCGTTCGGCCGGATCGGTATCGACGATACCGAGCCAGACCATCGACAAGTCCAGGTTGGGCACCTTGAACGGCAGCGGTTCATCAAACAGCAGTCCCGACGCGGCCATGGCCTTGGCCGTGTAATCCGGTAGGCTGGCGACCAGATCGGTGCCCGCGAGCAAGGCCGGCAAGGCGCTGTATTGCGGCACCGAGAGCACCACATGGCGCTTGCGGCCGATTTCCGCCAGCCACTCGTCGGCCAGGCTGCTGATATTGGCGGTGTGGGACACCAGGACATGCGGCCGCGCGCAGTACTCATCGAGGGTCAAGGGCGTCGTCGAGGCGTCGGCGCGCAGGATCATCGGCTGGATATGACGCAACAGCTTGCGCTTGGCATTGGCCGGCAGGCCCCGGGTCTGGCTGATGCCCACGGTAATATCGCCGGAGGCCAGCAGGTCGGGAATGCGCCAGTAGTCAACATGCTGAACCACGATCACCACATTCGGCGCTTCCTGGCGCAAGGCTCGCAGCAGCGTCGGCAACAAGCCGAACTCGACATCGTCCGACAGGCCGATGCGAAAGGTCATGGTGCTGCTGGCCGGGTCGAAGTCGTGGGTCAGGCTCAAGGCATTCGACAGCGAATCCAGCGCCGGCGACAGGTGCAGGATGATCTCCTCGGCCCGCGCAGTGGGCTCCATGCGGTGCCCGACGCGGATAAACAGCGGGTCATTGAACATTGCCCGCAGGCGATTGAGCGCCGAACTGATGGTCGGCTGACCCAGAAACAGCTTCTCCGCCACCCGCGTCACATTGCGTTCGAGCATCAGTGTTTCGAACACCACCATCAGATTGATGTCGGCTTTACGCAGTTCGTTGCGGTTCATCTATGGCCCCAGCTCCTCGATTGCGCCTCAGTGTAGGAAGGCAAGAACGGACGTGTCCAGACGACGAAGGGACGGGTTGTGCGGACAAACAACGGTACCCACGAAATAGCTGAGCATTGTAGCGTCGTTACCCTCTATTGGCTGATTAACAAACAAGCCCGATACAAGGACCGGGCTTGTTTGAAGGCACCGCACCGAAACGACTAAGTGCCCAGCCATGACGGCAGACTCATCCAAAGTGTTTCTCAGCACCGGGGAACCCCAGGCTCCACGGTTGCGCCCGGGATATCGCAGTGGTAGTTGAATTCTTCATTGGGGAGCGCTTGACCGTTGGGGCGGTCAAGAACACACCTTACCGAACGTTCCCTTTCCGAGGCATCAAGCGGGGGGAATTTCTCTCCGGCTATCCGCACAGCCGTCGGCCGATATTCCTCGGCCTTGCGGCCAATAATATCCTGGGTAAGACCTTCCGGGCTGAACAGACCGTGAGTGTATTGAAATATACGCCCAGTCATCACTCGACTCGGCTGACCGTCACCACCTATGTACCTCATGGTGCACAGCCACTGAAAACCTATACCCGCAGGCAGCTCAGCAGAAGCCACTATCGGCCAAAGAGAGAGCACTGAAACGATAATTGCCATTTTGACAAGCGGCCTGGTCAATCCATAAATTGCAGACATGGGGTTTATCTCCGTTTATTCCTATAAACGCATCCACCGTCAGTAACGGTCATGCGTGTATGAATCGCGGAAGATAACCCACGGCTTGGCGACAGCCCTCAGGCGACAGGGTGAGTATAGATTAGCCTTTGGCGGAAACGGAAAAGCCCCTGAAATCTCGCGACTTCAGGGGCTTTTCTATGTATGGCGGAGAGATAGGGATTCGAACCCTAGGTACCGGTGAAGGTACAACGGATTTCGAATCCGTCCCATTCGGCCACTCTGGCATCTCTCCAACGGCGCGCATCATAACAACACTTTTGCCGGAAGCGAAGCCCCAATTGCAAAAAAATTACGTGCTATCAGATGCTTGCGTCGATTACAGCGGTACGCCCAGACGCTTGGCGACTTCTTCGTAGGCTTCGATAACATCACCGAGGCCCTGGCGGAAGCGGTCCTTGTCCATCTTCTTGCGTGTTTCCTTGTCCCACAGGCGGCAGCCGTCCGGGCTGAACTCGTCGCCCAGCACGATCTGGCCGTGGAATACGCCGAACTCCAGCTTGAAGTCCACCAGCAGCAAGCCGGCTTCGTCGAACAGCTGGCTCAGCACTTCGTTGACCTTGAGCGACAGCTCTTTCATCTTCGCCAATTGCTCGGCAGTGCCCCAACCGAATGCCACGACGTGGGATTCGTTGATGAACGGGTCGCCCTTGGCGTCGTCCTTGAGGAACAGTTCGAAGGTGTAGGGATTGAGCTTCAGGCCCTCTTCCACGCCCAGGCGCTTGACCAGGCTGCCGGCCGCGTAGTTACGCACCACGCATTCCACCGGGATCATGTCGAGCTTCTTCACCAGGCATTCGTTGTCGCCCAGCAGCTTGTCGAACTGGGTCGGAATACCGGCCGCTTCGAGCTTCTGCATGATGAAGGCGTTGAACTTGTTGTTCACCATGCCCTTGCGGTCCAGCTGTTCGATGCGCTTGCCGTCGAACGCCGAAGTGTCGTTGCGAAACAGCAGGATCAAACGGTCGGCGTCGTCGGTCTTGTACACCGACTTGGCTTTGCCGCGGTAGAGTTCTTCACGTTTTTCCATGATGGGCTCCGCTTGTTAAGTTGTTGGGCCAGGCGATATGTCGCCAGTCGAGCCCTGAATCTTGATCGGCCAATTGCAGCCAGTCCGGGTCGCACCCAAGGGTGTCGACAAAACATTGCCGGGCCAGCCGCGGCAGGTTGTTCTTGCTGCTCAGGTGGGCCAGTACCAGGTGTTGCAGGTCTTGCCAGCCCAACTCGGCCACCAGGCTCGCGGCCTGGTGGTTGTTCAAATGTCCCAGTTCACCACCGACCCGTTGCTTGAGAAAGGCCGGGTAATGCCCACGCCCCAGCAGGTCGCGACAATGGTTGGACTCGATCATCAAGGCATCGAGACCGCTGTAGCTGTCCATGACCCGGCCACAATAGGAACCCAGGTCGGTCAGCAGGCCGAAACGCCGCCGACCGTCACTGAATACGTACTGCGTCGGCTCAAGGGCATCGTGAGCCACCGACACCACCTCGATGCTCAAGCCGCCAATCCGCAAGGTCTCGCCGCCAGCCACGAAACCCGCCGGCTCGATGGGCTTGCGCAAGCCGCGCAAGGTGCCACGGCTCAGATACACCGGTAGATTGTAGCGCCGAGACAGCAAACCCACGCCATGCACGTGGTCGGCATGTTCGTGAGTGACCAGAATCGCGCTCAACTGCGTCGGACTCACCCCGAGGCGGGCCAGACGTCGCTCGGTTTCCCGCAGCGAGAAACCACAATCGACCAGGATCAGCGTGTCTTCACTGGCGATCAGCGTGCCGTTCCCTTGGCTACCACTGCCGAGAACGGCAAACCGCACCGGATCAGCCCAGGTTGTCTTGAATCACGCCCAACACCCGACGGGCCACATCGGCCGGTGCCACGGTGTTGATGTCCTTCTCGACGGTCACCTGGACGTTGTCGCCGACCTTGCTCAGGCGAACCTGATAACGCACGGCACGGGTTTCGATCTCTTCCTTGCTCGGCTTGCTGCCGAACAGACGACCGAAGAAGCCAGGCTCGTCGTTCTTCTTCTCGGCTTTTTCCGCCAGGTTGATGTAGTACAGGCCCAGGCTGCGGTTGATGTCTTCCACGCGCCACTCACCCTGCTCCAGCGCACGGCCGACACTCGACCAGGCACGGTCGAGGTCTTCACCGACGTTGAGCACCGGGTTGCCGCTACCGTCCTGGCTCAGGCTGACACGGCTTGGGGTATCGAAATCACGCGCGGCCAGCAACGACACCGAACCGCCCTTCTCGGCGCTGCGACTCATGCTCGAGAGCATTTCGTCGACCAGCGCCGAATCCAGGCCGAGATTGACCGAACGCGGGGTGAAATCGACGTTGGCGGTGCTGCCGGCCGGGCGCTGGGCACTGACCACATAGACTTCACTGGTATTGCGTTGCACGCCCGGCTCGATCCGGACCCGCACGCGGGTTTCGTTGTCACCCGCCGCCAGGCGCTTGCCCATCACCGCCGAGAGCTCATCGGAGCGCTGCCAGGCCGTGGTGAACTCACCGGTCTGCGGGCGTTGCGCGTCGATCCGGAAACCGTTGTCCTGGAAGAACTGCAAGGCCACTGGCCAGACTTCGGCCGGGGTATGCTGGGCCATTACCCAACGCGAATCGCCGCTTTTCTGCAGGCTGTAGTCGCTGGCGCTGGCCGCGACCTGCAAAGGCAGCGGACGCGGCACTTCGTACGGGCCCTTGGCGGTGTCGTCAGCGACGTTGCGCGGAATCGGCAGCAAGGGGTCAAGACGCTTGCTGGTGGTGACATCCGCCGGCAACTGCATGGCCGGTGTCTGTTTCGAATCCAGGTAATCGCTGCCGCGGTCGCGGAAATATCCTTCCGGGCCCCACAGCCAGGCGCAGCCACTGGTGCTGGAGATAATCAAGGCAAGTGCAGAAAGTCCGGCCAATCGCTTCATGCGGGGTATTTCCTCAATTAAACCAGGACGCCGGACTGGCGCATGGCCTGCCGCAGCGGTTCGTGACAGGGCGCACTGAGCCAGGTGAGCGGCAGACGGATACCGTCCGGCATCAAGCCCATCTCATGCAGTGCCCATTTCACGGGGATAGGGTTGGATTCGATGAACAGGGTCTTGTTCAGCGGCATCAGTTTTTCGTGAATCGCCCGCGCCTCGTCGGCCTTGCCGGCCATGGCGGCGGCGCACAGGTCGCTCATTTCACGGGGCGCGACGTTGGCGGTCACCGAGATATTGCCCTTGCCGCCGAGCAGCATCAGCTCGACCGCGGTGGCGTCATCACCGGAGTACACCAGGAAATCGCTGCTCACACCGGCCAGGATCGCCTTGGCTCGCTCCAGGTCGCCGGTGGCTTCCTTGATACCGATGATGTTCGGTACGCTCGACAGGCGAATCACGGTCTCGGCCTGCATGTCGCACGCGGTACGACCCGGAACGTTGTAGAGGATCTGCGGGATATCGACCGCTTCGGCGATGGTGCGGAAATGCTGGTACAGGCCTTCCTGGGTCGGCTTGTTGTAATAAGGGGTCACCAGCAGGCACGCATCGGCGCCAGCGTTTTTCGCGTTGGTGGTCAGTTCGATCGCTTCACGGGTCGAATTGGCGCCCGTACCGGCAATCACCGGGATACGCCCCGCCACCTGGTCAACCACGCGACGAATCACTTCGATATGTTCGTTCACATCGAGAGTGGCCGACTCACCAGTGGTGCCGACCGCGACAATGGCGTTGGTGCCGTTTTGCAGGTGGAAGTCCACCAGTTTGCTCAGGCTGTCCCAGTCAAGACGACCCTGTGCATCCATGGGTGTGACCAGTGCCACCATACTGCCCGCAATCATGCAACCGCTCCTGCCGGAAAAAGAGAGCGGTAATGGTACTGGCGCCATCAGGCTTGTACAAGCGAAGTACTGTCTATGAGCATTCCCCTGAGCGCAGGTTTTCGCTACCCTTCAGACTTTGATCGGTACTGAGTCGCTCATGTGCCGGGTTCCAGCCTCCATTTTCGCTGCCCGAAGCCCGTTCCGGCCTGGCCGCCGCCCGTCCTCTGCGAGGCGGAACCCGGCACCAGCGCTCGATTCCAGGCCTCGCCATCCGCATCCGGATACCCGAACCCAGCCCCTGACCGCCCCCAAGGTACCGACCGCTCATCGCTTTAGGAATGCTGCATGTCCACCCCCACAGTCCGCGAACAATTCCTTGTTATCAGTGCCCTCGGCGCCAACCCCATGGAGCTGACCAACGTCCTGTGCCGCGCCAGCCATGAAAATCGCTGCGCCGTCGTAACCTCACGCCTGACCCGCCACGGCGAGTACAGTGCGCTGGTCCTGCAGATTTCCGGTAGCTGGGACGCCCTGGCGCGCCTTGAAGCCGGATTGCCGAACCTGGCGAAGAAGCATGCCTTCATCGTCAGCGTGGTGCGCAGCGGTGCCCTGGAGAGCCGTCCCCAGGCGCTGCCGTACGTCGCTTATGTCAGCTCGGCCTACCGCTCGGACATCATCAACGAGCTGTGCCAGTTCTTTATGGACCATAACGTCGAGCTGGAAAACCTGACCTGCGACACGTACCTGGCGCCCCAGACCGGCGGCACCATGCTCAACGCCACCTTTACCGTGACCCTGCCTGCCGGCGTGCAGATCAGCTGGTTGCGCGATCAGTTCCTGGACTTCGCCGACGCGATGAACCTCGACGCGCTGATCGAACCGTGGCGCCCACAGAACCCAATGTAAGGAAACCTCCATGGCCGTCGTTATCGATCAACCCGTCGCCGATTTCCAGGCACCGGCCACCAGCGGGCAGACCGTCAGCCTCGCGGGCCTCAAGGGCAAGCAGGTGGTGATCTATTTCTACCCCAAGGACAGCACCCCGGGCTGCACCACCGAGGGCCAGGGCTTTCGTGACCAGTACCCGGCCTTCCAGGCCGCCAACACCGAGGTCTTCGGCGTGTCCCGCGACAGCCTGAAGGCCCACGAGAACTTCAAGGGCAAGCAGGCGTTCCCGTTCGAGCTGATCAGCGACAAGGACGAGGCCGTCTGCCAGCTGTTCGACGTGATCAAGCTGAAGAAGCTCTACGGCAAGGAATACCTGGGCGTGGACCGCAGCACCTTTTTGATCGATGCCCAGGGCGTGCTGCGCCAGGAATGGCGCGGCGTGAAAGTCCCCGGCCATGTCGACGCCGTGCTCGCGGCGGCCCAGGCCCTGCACCAGGCCTGAGCCGACGCGCTGCGTCAGGCTTTACGCAACCAGTAACGATAAACGCCGGACGCTTCCTCTTCATGAATCAGGATGTGTCCGGCGAGCCTGGCGAAAGTCCGAAAATCGCGCTGCGATCCGGCATCGGTGGCAATCACCTTGAGCACCGCGCCACTGGCCAGGCGATTGAGTTCCAGCTTGGCCTTGAGCAACGGCAGCGGGCAGTTCAGGCCACTGGCGTCCAGCTCGGCGTCGTGCTCTACAACTTCGGTCATTGCTTCACTCCTGGCGCGCGCCGGATGGTCGATTCGAAGCGCTTAGAATACCTCAAGTGGAAGCGGCTCTGGTGGCAAGCCCAGTGTCCGGCTACAGTAAGGACTTTGCCGACTCAGAGCCCTGTGCATGACCTTTCTGCGCCCCACCCTGTTGACGCTCGCCTGCCTGCTCGCCTCCCCCGGCTTCGCCGACGACCTGCCGTCACTTGGCGACGCCAGTTCCGCCATTGTCTCCCCGCAACAAGAGTTCCAGCTGGGTCGTGCCTGGCTGAGCCTGTTGCGCAGCGAGGTCAAGCAACTCAATGACCCGCAGCTCAAGGATTACGTCGAGAGCACGGTCTACAAACTGGCGGAAAGCAGCCAGGTCCAGGACCGGCGCCTGGTGTTCATCCTGATCGACAGCAACCAGCTCAACGCCTTCGCCGCCCCCGGCGGGATTGTCGGGATCAACGGCGGCCTGTTCCTCAACGCCCAGACCGAGGGCGAATACGCCGCGGTACTCGCCCACGAACTGGCGCACTTGTCGCAACGTCACTTCGCCCGCGGCGTGGAAGCCCAGCAACGCATGCAACTGCCGATGATGGCGGCCCTGCTGACCGGGATCGTGATCGCGGCGGCGGGCGGCGGCGACGCCGGTATTGCCACCATCGCCGGCACCCAGGCCGCGGCCTTCCAGGAGAAACAGCGGTTCTCCCGTCAGAACGAACAGGAAGCCGACCGCATCGGCATCCTCACCCTGGAAAAAGCTGGTTACGATCCACGCTCGATGCCAACCATGTTCGAGCGACTGATGCGCATCTACCGCTTCGACGCCAAGCCGCCAGAATTCCTCCTGACCCACCCGGTCACCGAGTCGCGGATCGCCGACACCCGCAACCGCGCCGAGCAATCCAAGCCCGGCGGCATCGAGGACAGCCTGCGTTATCAGTTGATCCGGGCCCGCGTGGTGCTGTCCTATGAAGACTCCCCGGGGCTGGCGGCCAAGCGTTTTCGGGCGCAGCTGGACGAGAACCCCAAGTCCGAGGTGGCGCGCTACGGTCTGGCCATCGCCCAGGTCAAGGGCACGCAGTTGAACGAGGCGCGCGCGACCCTCAAGCCGCTGCTGGACAAGTCGCCCAACGACATCACCTACAACCTGGCCCAGATCGATCTGGACACCGCAGCTAGTCGGTTCCCCGAAGCGCTGCAACGGACCGACAAGATGTTGCTGCAATATCCCGCCAGCTACCCGCTGAAGCAGGAGCGTATCGACCTGCTGATCAAGCAGAATCGCCCGGCCGAGGCGGAAAAGGCCCTGGACGACTTGTTGAAGACGCGCCAGGACGATCCGGATGTCTGGTATCAGCTCGCCGAAACCCGTGGCCAGTCCGGCAATATCATCGGCCTGCACCAGGCGCGGGCCGAATACTTTGCCCTGGTGGGCGACTTCAAGCAGGCGATCCAGCAACTGGACTTCGCCAAGCGCCGCGCACCGAACTTCCAACTGGCCTCACGCATCGATGCGCGCCAGAAGGAATTGATTGATCAGGAACGCATGGTCAAGGATCTGATGGGCGGCTGACAACATCAGCCCCCTGTAGGAGCGAGCTTGCTCGCGATGGTAACCCAGGCACTGCGGGGTATCAGGTGCCCTGCGTTATCGTTGACGTCCATCGCGAGCAAGCTCGCTCCTACAGGGGTGAGCCGTCGCCAAATGCCTCTCAGGCATTCCCCGCCAGTTTCAGGCGCGCCGCCTGGGTGAAATCCAGCATGCGCTTGAGTGGGCGAACCGCGCGGGGAATCACCGCCGCATCAACGAAGATCTCGTTGCTACCCTCGCGCAGGCACTGCAAGGTGCGCTCCAGGGTGTTCATGGCCATCCACGGGCAGTGCGCGCAACTGCGGCACGCCGCGCCGTTACCGGCGGTCGGCGCTTCGATGAAGACCTTGTCCGGACACAGCTGCTGCATCTTGTAGAAAATGCCGCGGTCGGTGGCCACGATAAAGGTCTTGTTCGGCAGGCGCTGCGCCGCCGCGATCAACTGGCTGGTGGAACCCACCGCATCGGCCAGCTCGATCACCGACTCCGGCGACTCGGGGTGCACCAGGATCGCCGCCTCGGGATACAACGCCTTCATGTCCTCCAACTGCTTGGACTTGAACTCCTCGTGGACGATGCAGGCCCCGTCCCAGAGCAACATATCGGCGCCGGTTTCCTTCTGGATATAGCGCCCCAGGTGCTTGTCCGGTGCCCAGATGATGGTTTCGCCGTTGTCCATCAGGCTTTCGACGATCTCCAGTGCACAACTGGAAGTCACCACCCAGTCGGCCCGCGCCTTCACCGCCGCCGAGGTGTTGGCATACACCACCACCGTGCGCTCGGGATGCTGGTCGCAGAACGCAGAAAACTCATCCACCGGGCAACCCAGGTCCAGCGAGCAGGTCGCTTCCAGGGTCGGCATCAGGATGCGTTTTTCCGGGGTGAGGATCTTGGCGGTCTCGCCCATGAAACGCACCCCGGCCACCAGTACGGTCTTGGCCGGATGGGCGGCACCGAAGCGGGCCATTTCCAGGGAGTCGGAGACACAGCCGCCGGTTTCCTCGGCCAGCGCCTGGATCACCGGATCGCAATAGAAGTGGGCCACCAGCACGGCATCCTGGGCCTTGAGCTCAGCGGCGATCTGCGCACGTAGCTGCGCCTCTTCGGCGGCACTCAGGGGTTTGGGGTGCTTGGCGTCAAGGTGGGCTTGAACCAGAAGGCGTTCGGAAATCTGCGTCATGTTCGCAAGACCTGCAAGCGCGAGAGCGCGAAAGTCGAGTATACCCCGGCCCCCGCCCCTTTCCGAGACGGGATATTCAGTGCAATGTACGGGCCGGGAAAGTGAATCCATCAGGCATGGACTGCTTTGCAGCGCCGCAAGGCTACAGAATATCCAATGAATTCAAAAGATTATTCTGATCTTCGGACAAGTGGGGGCAAAGCGTTGGATAATCCGCCCATTGAAGAGGCCTGGATGGCAACCGATGAGATCCGATGAGTACCTCGTAATGACCCGCAACGAGTGGGCGGAACTGCGTGCCAGCACGCCGTTGACCCTCTCGGAAGAAGATTTGTCGGCATTACGCGGCGTAAACGAAGACGTCTCCCTGGAAGATGTCGCCAACGTCTACCTGCCCCTGTCGCGGCTGATCAACCTGCACATCGGCGCAGCCCGC
This sequence comes from Pseudomonas sp. GW821-FHT04D07, assembly GCF_059420225.1. NCBI lineage: Bacteria > Pseudomonadati > Pseudomonadota > Gammaproteobacteria > Pseudomonadales > Pseudomonadaceae > Pseudomonas > Pseudomonas sp. GW821-FHT04D07. The sequence continues at coordinate 470,071 of NZ_JBWKTH010000001.1, read as the reverse complement.
CAACTGACGGGCATCCGCGATACCTTTCTCGGTCGCCCAACCCACCGCGGCCCGTATATCGTGGCCATCGCCGGCAGCGTCGCGGTCGGCAAGAGCACCTTTGCCCGCGTACTGCAGGCGGTCATGGCGCGCTGGCCGGATCACCCGAATGTCGCCCTGGTCACCACCGACGGCTTTCTCTACCCCAACAGCAAGCTGGTGGCCGATGGCATCATGCACCGCAAGGGTTTTCCGGAGAGCTACGATCGCAAGCATATGGTCAAGTTTCTCGCGGCCGTGAAAGCCGGCGAACACAATATCGAGGCGCCGATCTACTCCCATGTCAGCTACGACATCGTGCCCGACCAGTACCAGGTAATCGACCAGCCGGACATCTTGATCTTCGAAGGCCTCAACGTGCTGCAGACCGATGGCGTCGACGGGCAGAAACCCTCCACCATCGTCTCCGACTTCTTCGATTTTTCGGTGTACCTGGATGCCGATGAACAAGATATCGAGCAGTGGTACGTGGCGCGTTTTCTGATGCTGCAGAAAACCTCGTTCCGCGCCCGCGGTGCGTACTTCCGCAAACTGGCCGACCTGACGCCCGAGGAGGCCCCCGAAGCCGCGCGCCAGATCTGGCGGGATATCAACCGGGTCAACCTGCTGGAAAACATTCTGCCGACCCGCGAACGGGCGGATCTGGTGCTGCGCAAGGCGGCGGACCATTCGGTCAGCGAAATCTGGTTACGTTGAGGCTGAGTCCCCATGAAGCTCCTCAGAGCATTGTTGAGCGTCACCTTGCTGAGCATCCCGGTCATGGCACTCGCCGAAGGCGGTAGCAACCGAGTGATCGCCCGCGCGCAAGCCCAGCGCGACGAGTCGATGGCACGCTTCCTCGAGCGTCAGGATGCCAAGGCGATTGTCAGCGCCCAACAAGCCGCCAAAGCTCGCCTCGCGGCTCGGATAGCAGGCTCGGCGCCCGTGGAAAAATCTGTAGACCAGCCCTGAACCGCGCGCCCGTGGCAACAGGCTCGGGTTACGCTGAATCCAGCGCCTGCTCGGCTTGCCATTGCCGTCGCCGCACTTCAGCGTGCGCCAGCCAGGCCAGGGTATCGGCGAAAGCCACCGGACGACTGAAGAAAAAGCCCTGCACCTGCGTACACCCCAGGCTACGCAGGGCCTTGAGTTCATCCTGTGTCTCGACCCCCTCGACCACACACTCCAAGCCCATGTCCAGGCTCAAGGCCACCAGCGACTTGACGATCTTGTAGCTCGCGGGATTGACATGAATATCGGTGACGAAGCGGCGATCGATCTTGAGCTTGGTCAGCGCCAGGGCGTGCAACTGACTCAGACTGGAATAGCCGGTGCCGAAATCGTCCAGCGAGATACCGCAGCCCAGCTCGCGAAACTGCTCGATCGCCCATTGCACCTGGAGAATGTCCTGCATGACCACGGTTTCAGTGATTTCCAGGTCCAGGTGCGCGGGATTGAAGCCACTGGCGTTGATCACATCGATGATCGACCGCACGCTGTCATGGGAGCCGCAATCGTGGACCGACAGATTGAATGAAAGCCGTATGCCTTCCGGCCAGGACCGCGCCATCTCCAACGCCTGCCGCAACAACGGTAGCGTGAGGCGATTGATCAGGCCGATGCGTTCGGCAATCGGAATGAACCGCACCGGGGAAACCAGGCCCAGCTCGGGGCTGTCCCAGCGGGCCAATGCCTCGAAGGCGACCGTCTCGCGACTGCAACTGTCGAGAATCGGCTGAAACAGCACGAAAAACTCCTTGTCCAGCACAGCCCTGCGCAACGCCTGCTCGGTGATGGCATCGCGATGCAGCTGCTCGCGATGGCTGGTCGAGAACAGGCACACCGACCCCGGACTATGGTGCTTGCCTTGATACAGCGCATAGTCCGCGTATTCGAAAAGCTCCTTGGTATTGGCGGCCCCCTGGGGAAACGTGGCGATGCCCAGAGTGCCGCCGATCTGGATCGGCACATCCACCAGCAAAAATTCCACGTGCAACTGCTCGCATACGGTCTTGCCGAATACCTGCAGCTCCTCGTCGCTGAGATCGCCTTCGAGCACCAGGGCGAACTCATCGCCACCCAGCCGCGCCACATGCACCGTGGCACCGGCCAACTGCAGCAACCGCCCACCGACCATGGTCAGAATCTTGTCGCCTACGCTATGGCCGTAGAGATCGTTCACCGGCTTGAATCCATCGAGATCGAGGATCCCTACCGCGAGGCGCGTTTCCTTGGCGAGCGCCTGGCTCATGGCGCTTTCCAGGGTGGTGAAAAACTGGCGCCGGTTGGGCAACCCGGTCAGGCTGTCCTGATTGGCCAGCCGCAGGTTCTCGTTGCTCAGCCGTTCGGTTTGCGCCTGCACATTCACCAAACGGGTGAAGTCGCGATAGTGATGCTGCAGGATGATCAACATCGCCAATGACACCAACAGGATGTTCACCGCCGTGGCAATAAAGGCCGGATTGTGGGTGGAGGCGAAAAAAATCACGAAGGCGACGTTGACCAGCAGTGTGGCGGTCAGCGCCGCGGGGCGCAGGTGCATCATGCAAAAAATGCAGACGATCACCGTAATCCCCATGAAAAAGGCGATTTGAGACTGTGAATAGGCGTCGCCGTAGGGATACAGGGCCAGGGACCAGGCGGTGAAAGCACTGGCCATAATCGGCACCAACTGATTGGTTCGCCGCAGGGACGCCAGGATTTGCGCATCGGCCGGCAAATGTCCGGAACAACGTAACCACATGCGTGCGCGCAGTACACAGATCAGCGTCATGATCAGTGGGATGACGAACGACAGCCAAAAAGGTGCGGTGCTCAGATGAGTGACGGCAAGCGCCCACATGTTGAGCAGCAAGACCAGGTACATCAGCGGCAGCTGCCGCGACAAGGCAACGTACTGGGCCTGAAGCAGCTTGGGGTTGTCATGGGGGACGGACAACAAGGTCCGCAGCGTATCCAGGAGCGTTCTTATCATTACAATGCCTCTCTGTCTGCGCAGTGAAGGCGTGCAGCGCTCGTCCGTTTCAGGTAGCTGACCAAAAATGAAGGCTTCCTCCTTACAACTGTCGGCGCTGGCGTTTCTTTCTTTAGAACCAACGGAGGATAAGCGTGTGGAAACGGACGAACGCACATTTCAAGAGACCGCTTGGGCGGTTCTCCTACGGAAGGCCACGATTCGTGGCAGGATCACTGTCCCCGCACTGACCGGGTTTGGCGACCACATCCAGTCGCTCAACTTCATCCAGCAAGCCGCAGAAGAGATCCACCAGCTGCGGGTCAAAATGCCGGCCAGCCTGTTCGCAGAGATATTCCCTTGAACGCTCGACGCTCCAGGCCTGCTTGTAGGGACGCGGCATCCTGAGAGCATCATAGACATCACAAATCGCCACGATCCGGCCCGACAACGGGATCGCCTCGCCTCGCAAACGGCTGGGGTAGCCGCTGCCGTCCCAACGCTCGTGATGGGCCAGGGCAATCTCCGCCGCCAGGTCGGTGACAGGAGAGCCATTGCTGTCATGCAATATTTCATAACCAATGCGCGGATGTTCCTGCATGACTTCGCGTTCCAGCGCTGTCAGCGCCCCGGGCTTTTGCAATATCGCGTCTTCTATGCCGATTTCCCCGACATCGTGCATCGGCGCCGCCATGCGGATCAGTTCACACCATTGCCGGGGCATACCGACAGCCTTGGCCAGCATGGCCGCGGAGTCGCCGATGCGACGGATATGACTGCCGCTATCGTGGTCACGGTAACTGGCGGCCCGGCTCAGGCTCTTGATGATCGCCTGGTAGCCGGCCTCCAACTGGGCGGTACGTCGTTCGACCTTGCGCTCCAGTTCGCCATTGGTGTCGCGCAACAACCGGGTGGCCTGGGCCAGTTCCAGGCAACTACGTACGCGCAACAGTACCTCCGGCAGATCGATGGGTTTGCAGATAAAGTCGTTGGCCCCCATCTCCAAGCCTTTGCGACGGTTCTTCGGATCATTCAGGGCCGTCACGATAATAATCGGCGATTCGATCCGACTGCGCTGCTTGAGCCGCTCAAGAATCTCGAAACCATCGGGTGCCGGCATATACAGGTCCAGCAGCAACAAGTCCCAAGGGTTGGACTGTAGCCAGGCAAGCCCTGAGGTGGAGTCGGAGAAAGTTCTGATGTTATTGAGTCCCGAGGCCCGCAAACACGAATCCAGCAGCCGGAGATTGAGCGGAACATCATCGATGATGACGATTTCACTTTCAGCGTTGACTTTGGAAAACATAAATCCGTCACTCCCATGGCCAGTGTCCCGTCGGAAGGAGCGCTGTCGATACCGGCAAAAGCACAGCAGATCCCCCGGGGCGGGATGATCCTGTGAAGCGGGGCGGTTTTCTTCGAAATGTTCGACGATATGGCATCAGCAACATAGCATCATATTGATATCATCCTATTCATACCTTAGACGTTTGTCCAAGCGGCCAACCGTCCTTCCGTCGGCAGAGGGGTCAAGACGCAATCGAGCCACTGGGCCCGCCTGGATCAGGCGCTGACCGGCGACCCCATGCCCCCAACCGAGCGGCTGTTCATACTATCGGGGGCTTACGCTATGCTCCAGACAGGATAACCGGGGGAAAGGCGAATGGATTCAACCGTGACACCTGAGGTCGCTCCCACGCCAGGCGCGGAGGAAACCGATGCCCTGCTGCCGGGCCCCGCCGAGCAAGACTATCGCCTGGCCTTCGATTCCGCCGGTACTGGCCTGGCCTTGCTGCGCCTGAGCGGCGAATGGATCGCCGCCAACCAGATGCTCTGCCGGATGCTCGGCTACACCGAAGCAGAGCTGCGCCGCACCTCGTTCCAGCAACTGACCCACCCCGATGACCTCCAGGTCGGCAGGGATGAAGTACCCAGGCTGGTCCAGGGCCAGCGCGCGAGCCTGACCCTGGAAAAGCGTTACCTGCGCAAGGACGGCAGCCTGCTCTGGGCGCGCTTGACCATCGGCGTCGCGCGCAACCCGCAAGGCGAAGCCCTTTACTACGTGTCCCAGCTCGAGGACATCAGCGAGCACCTGGCCTTGCGCCAGGCGCTGCTGAGCAACGAACAGAAGTACCGTTCCCTGGCGCAAAACTCGCCCAACATCATCCTGCGTTACAACCGGCTCGGACAACGTATCTACGCCAACCCCGAGTTCGAACGCACCCGCGGTTTTCCCGATGTTCCCGGCATCGAGCGCACGTCGTCCCAGGGGCCCCACACACAACCGATCGACGAGGATTTCCGCGCGCAGTTGCAACACACCCTGTCCACCGGCATCCCGGCCACCCAGTTGCTGGAAAGCAAGGATCCCTACTCCGGACGCTCCGTGGCATTCCTGTGCAGCCTGACGGTGGAACACGAGGATAGCGCCGAAATCTCCGGGGTCCTGGTCATGGCCCAGAATGTCAGCTCGTTGCGGCAACAGGAACGCGCGGAGAACGCCCGCTCGGCGATTTTCCAGGTGATGATCATCGACGGTGCGCTGCAGACAGTGCTGCCGTTGTTGAGCACCTACCTGGAGGTGCTGACACCCGAGTTTCGCCATGCCATCGTGTTCAAGACAGAGCCCGGCAGCAGCAACCCGCCCCTGCCGCCCGATGACCCGCGGTCGCTTCAGGCCTGCCTGGCCGCGGACCTGAACCGCTTTCCCGGATTCTTCGAGCAACGCCGGTTGATCGACGACCTGAGGACCGATGCCGCGCACCAGAGCTTCAGCGCCCCCGCCCTGCTGGCCGGCTATCGGGGCTGCTGGCTGGAGCCGGTGGTCAATAGCAGCGGTCGGACGCTGGGAGTCATCGTACTGCTGATCAACGCGGAACAGGCCCTGCATGACCAGGACCGCAAGTATGCACAAATGGCCAGCCATATAGGCTCCATTGCCTGGGAACGTTGCTCGGCCCTGGATAGCCTGGCGCAAAGCGAACGCCGCTACCGCGAAGTCTTCGATCACACCCAGGACATGCTTTGCCTGCTGGCCATCGATGCCGACCAGCAACTCAGTTGCCTGGAGGCCAATCCGATGCTATGCCAGATGCTCGCCAGGAAACATGCGGACCTGATCGGGCAAGCCCTGGACCAATGGCTACCGGGCGAAGCCGCGCAAGTGGTCGAAGCCATCTGCCAACACTGCATCGCGGTCGGTGCCCCCATCGAGCTCGATGCCCACCTGCCCTGTGGTGAGCGCTCGCTCTTTATCCATTTCAACCTGGTGCCGGTCGCCGACGCCAACGGCCGCCTGCACCGAATGGTGTGCATCGCCCGAAACATCACCGACCTGCGGGAAATCCAGCGTAACGAACGGGCCCGCCAACAGGAAATCGGCACCCTGGTGGAAAACTCCCCGGATGGCATCGCGCGCCTGAGCCCGTCCGGCAAGCTGCTGTTTATCAATCCGGCGCTGGAACGCTGGCTTGACCGGCCCAAGGCCAGGTTGCTGCATAAACGCCTGCCGCAGGTTCTGCCCCGCAACCTGCAAAGCCAGCTGCTCCAGGATGCGCTGATCGAAGCAGTGGAAACCGGCCAGCCGCTGGAGCACGAGTATGTGCTCAGCGGCCAGCGACGCTTGCAACGGGTCTACCACATCAGCCTGGTTCCGGAACAGGACGTCCAGGGGCGCATCGGCACCGTGCTGGTGGTGGTCCGTGATATTTCCAAACTGCGGGTGGCCGAGCGGCGCCTGGTCACGCTGAACAATCAACTGCGGCAACTGATGTCCAGCCGGGAAAGTGCCCGGGAAGAGGAGCGCAAGCTGATCGCCCAGGAAATTCATGACGAACTGGGGCAGCACCTGACGGCGATCCGCATGGGCACTTCGCTGCTGCGCTTTCAGTATGGCGAGCAAGTGCCGCAACTCAGTGAGCAGGTCACGCGCCTGCTGCAACTGATCGATCAGACCGTCCAGGTGGTGAGAAACATTTCCACCAGCCTGCGCCCGTCGATCCTCAATATGGGACTGGTGCCCGCCCTCGAGTGGCTGACCGACACGTTCAGACAACAATGGGGCATCGTCTGCGACTTGCAGATCCCCCGACAACCGGTGCAACTGGAGGATGCCGCCGCCACCGCGGCCTTTCGGATCGCCCAGGAATCGCTGACCAATATCGCCCGTCATGCCGAGGCCAGCCGCGTCAGGGTGACGTTGGAAAAAACCGTCAGTGGCTGGTCGCTGGAAATCACCGACAACGGCAAGGGCTTCGAGCAACGCGGGTTATCCGGCAAGACCCTCGGACTGCTGGGCATGCGCGAACGTGGCCTGACCCTGGGCGGCACCACCCAGATTTCCAGCAAAATCGGCGGCGGCACCACCGTGCAGCTGAAGGTACCCGACTCAAGGACCCACGACTCATGATCCGACTGATGGTAGCCGACGACCACCGAATAATGCGCGAAGGCCTCAAGCAGCTGTTCGCCCTGGTCAAGGACTTTTGCGTGGTCGCCGAAGCGGAGAATGGCGCCCAGGTCCTGGACCTGCTGCGCCACACCGAGATCGACGTCTTACTGCTCGACATGACCATGCCCGGTAGCAGCGGCGAGGATCTGATCGGGCGTATCCACGCCCACTACCCCAAGCTGCCGATGCTGATCCTGAGCATGCACAACGAAGCCCATATCGCTCAGCGGGCCCTGCGTGCCGGGGCTTCGGGCTACATGACCAAGGACCACGATCCGGAGACCCTGCTGGCCGCCATCCGCAAGGTCGGCGGCGGCGGTCGCTACCTTGATCCGGAACTGGCCGAACAGATCGCCCTGCAAAGCAGCGGCTTGTCCCCCGAAAGCCCGTCGCAAGCGCTTTCGGCACGGGAATTCCAGATTCTGCGCATGCTGGCACAGGGCCTGAGTGTCAATCAGATCGCCGAACAACTGGTGATCAGCAACAAGACCGTGAGCACCCACAAGACCCGGTTGATGGAGAAGATGTGCTTCACCACCAGCACCGACCTGGTGCGCTATGCCCTGAGCCAGGGACTGGTCTGAGCCGGTCCCGGGCTCCTCAGCGAGCGTGTCCGCAGATGCCGAGGATCGCCCCGGCAATCTGCTCCAGCGGCAACTCCCGCTCGACCGCCCCCAGCTTGAACGCCTCCCGCGGCATGCCGTAAACCACACAAGACGCCTCATCCTGGCCGAGGGTCCTGGCGCCGGCCTCGCGCATTTCCTTCAACCCCCGGGCGCCGTCATCGCCCATCCCGGTCATGATGATGCCCAGGGCGTTGCTGCCGGCGCCACGCGCAACCGAACGGAATAGCACGTCGACCGAAGGCCGGTGCCGGCTGACAGGCGGACCTTCGACAATCTCCACCTGATACTGCGCACCACTGCGTTTGACCAGCATGTGATGGCCCCCCGGGGCGATCAACGCACGCCCCGGCATCACCCGGTCGCCGTGCCTGGCCTCACGGACTTCGATCGCGCAGACCTGGTTAAGGCGTTCGGCAAAAGCCTCGGTAAATTTTTCCGGCATGTGCTGGACGATGACAATCCCCGGGCAAACCCGCGGCAACACCCGCAGCACCTGCTCCAGGGCCTGGGTGCCACCGGTGGAAGTACCCATGGCCACGATGCTTTCGGTCGTGCGTAGCATGGCCGTGCTGCCCGCGGGCAGGATGGCGTCGGCCGTGAGCCTGGGTGGGACCTCGGGAGTCAGGACCCGCTTCATATTGGCCTTGGCCGCAGCCTTGACCGCGTGTATCAGTTCTTCGGCACTCTCGGTCAGGAACTGGCGCAGGTTGGACTGGGGTTTGCTGACGATACTCACCGCTCCCGCCGCCAGGGCCTGCAAGGTGGTCTTGGCGCCCTTCTCGGTCAGGGTCGAGCAGATCACCACCGGGGTCGGCCGTTCAGCCATGAGTTTTTTCAGGAAGGTAATACCATCCATGCGTGGCATCTCCACATCCAGCACAATCACGTCCGGCCATTGCTTGCTCATCTTTTCCATGGCGAAGAGCGGATCGGCCGCGACACCGATGACTTCGATCCCGCTGGCCTGGCCCAGGGTCGCGCTCAAGACCTGACGCACCACCGCCGAGTCGTCGACAATCAACACCTTGATATCCGTCATCTGGCGCGACTCCTCGGGGGCTCGGTCGGGCTTGGGGCCGAGTCGGTATGGTTGAGTTGCAGACGACCGCTGGCGACATCGAACACCAGGCTGCGATAACCCTGGCCACCCACGTGATACACCTCGCAGCGCAGGCCATGGGCCTGGATCAGACGCCGGGCGGCATTCACATTCAGCTCGCCGATGCCGACACCACCCTGCCGCCGGACACTGGGAAACATGTCGCCGCCGCCAAAGACACTGACGACGAACTGCTCGGGCCGCGCCTCGGCCTGGCGAATGAAGGTGAACAGCAACGCCAGCGCGTCGCTCGCGTAACGACCGTTGAGGTCGCCCGAGCCCCGTCCATGGCGCAGGGGCAACATGTAATGACACATCCCTCCCAGTAACCGCTGCGGATGCCACAGCACCAGGGCTACGCAGGACCCCAACAAGGTCCGCAAGCGCAGTTGCCGTCCGCCGAACACCACTTCGCCGGGTTGCAGGAAATGCTCCACCACCTCAGGCGCTTCACGCTGCGGGCTTGCGGTAGACGGAGGGTTTGACCAACTGCACATCATCGGTAATTCCATTCAGGCTCTCCGAATGGCTAATGACGAAGTAACCACCGGGTTTGAGGTGCTTGAGCAGACGCTGCACCACCTGAGACTTGGTCTGGTTGTCGAAATAGATCATCACGTTGCGCAGGAAAATCACATCGAACTGACCCACCGCGGGTATCGGGTTGTTCAGGTTGAGCGCGGTGAAATCGATGCGCGATGTCAGCGCCGGATCCACCATGAAAATGCCGGAGTTACTGCCGACACCTTTGAGGCAGTACTTGTTCAACAGCGCTTCGGGAATGCCCTTGATGGCATCCAGCGGGTAGCGCCCGGTGCGGGCCTTGTCGAGGACCCGGCTACTGATATCCGAAGCGAGGATCTCCCACGGCCGCGTGCCCAGGCTATCGGCCAGGACCATGGCCAGGGTGTAGGGCTCCTCGCCAGTCGAGCAGGCGCCACTCCAGACCCGCACCGGAGCCGGCCCCCGTAACTCGGGGAGAATGACCTCCTGGAGGAATTCGAAGTGCCTGGGCTCGCGGAAAAAATAGGTTTCGTTGGTGGTCAACAGGTCCACGGCCATCTGCAGTTCGGCCTTGTCTTTCATCAGCAGGCGATAATAGCCACCATAGGTGGTCAGCTTGAAAAACTGCAGGCGCTTGGCCAGACGGCCACTGATCAACTGTTTCTTCGCATCGGACATGCTGATGCCCGCGATCTCGCGGATCATCGAGCGAAACTGCTGGAACTCATTGTCTGAGAGAATCACATTCATGACGCCAGTCCTTGTGCCAGCGCACCCTGGGGTTGCAACACCGACCAGTCGTCCGCGCTGAGAATCTGCTCGATGTCCAGTAACAGGACGAAGCCACTACTGAGCTTGCCAATGCCCAGGACAAAGGCCGGGCTCAGGCGCCCATTGAGCGCTGGCGCGGGTTCGATCTGGTCCCGGGCGATCTCCAGCACCTCGCTGACCGCGTCGACAATGATGCCCACCAGACCGGAGCTGCCCGCTCCACGGGTTTCCAACATGACGATGCAGGTGCGTGCACTCTGCTGCGTCAGGCTGCCACCGAAACGCAGCCCCAGGTCCAGCACCGGAATCGCCGCGCCACGCAGGTTGGTCACCCCGCGAATGCTCGGCGGTGCCAGCGGCAGCGCGGTAATCGGCCCGTACTCGACGATCTCGCGGACACTCAAGGTGCCAACGGCAAACATCTCCTGGCCCAGGCTGAACGTCAGGTACTGGGTCGGCACCGCATCCCGTGGGGGCCGCAGCGGCGAATTGGATTCAGACATGGCTCACTCCCGGGGGCCGGCCGTGAACGGCCGGTCCCTTCTCAAGATTGGACAGAGGCACCCGCTTGCCCGGCGCCCGATCGACAGCACTCAGTGCAGTTGGCCGGCGATTTCGCTGACGCAGAGCACCTGGTCGACTTGCAGCAAGGTCAGGAACTCACCCCGGACCCGGACCATGCCGCGGATGAAATCCCCACGGATCCGGTTGCCGATCACCGGGGCCGGCTTGATGTCGCCCAGGTCGATCTCGATCACCTCGCTGACCGAGTCGACGACGATGCCCAGCACCTGCGCGTCGCCCTCCTGGTACACCTCGAGGATCACGATGCAGGTACGACTGCCCTGTTGCGTGGTGCCTTTGCTGAAACGCGCCTGCAGATCGATCACCGGTACCACAGAGCCTCGCAGGTTGATCACCCCACGGATAAAGTCCGGCATCATCGGCACCTGGGTGACCTGGCCGTACTCGATGATCTCGCGCACGCACAAGGTATCGATGGCGTAGGCCTCCCTGGCCGAGGTGAATGTCAGGAACTGCGCGGGCTCGCTCGCTCCCGGGTTCTGCGCCTCCGGTTCGAGGACGCTGGCGGCGACTGGGTTCATGGCTTAACTCCCGAAGCGAATGAAACCGCCCTCATGGGCATGCTCGCGGTCCTGCATGCCCCGCTGGCTGGAAGGGGCCACTCGCAGCGCCGGGGCGACCGTCGCACCGCCCTGCAGGGTGAAAAAGCCCATCAGTTCCTGCAACTGCTCGGCCTGGCTGCTCATTTCCTCGGCCGTGGCCGCCAGTTCCTCGGAGGCCGAGGCATTCTGCTGGGTAATCTGGCTCATCTGCGACATGGCCCCATTGATCTGTTCGGAGCCAATCGACTGCTCCTCGGAAGCGGCGGCAATTTCCTGGACCAGGTCGGAGGTCTTGGTGATCGAGGGCACGATTTCATCCAGCAGGCTGCCCGCGCGCTCGGCCAGGGCCACGCTGTTTTTCGCCACCTGGCCGATCTCCTGGGCCGCGATCTGACTCCGTTCGGCCAGCTTGCGCACCTCGGCCGCGACCACGGCAAAGCCCTTGCCATGCTCACCGGCGCGGGCCGCTTCAATCGCCGCGTTGAGCGCCAGCAGGTTGGTCTGATAAGCAATCGAGTCAACGATGCCGATCTTCTCGGCAATGGTTTTCATCGCCGAGACAGTGTCTTTCACCGCCTGCCCTCCTTCGCTGGCTTCCTTGGTGGCCTTGCCCGCCATGCCGTCGGTGACTTTGGCGTTCTCGGTGTTCTGGGCAATCGAAGCCGACATCTGCTCCAGCGACGCCGAGGTTTCCTCGACCGAAGCCGCTTGCATCGACGCCGACTGGCTGATGCTTTGCGCGGTGGCGGAAATCTCTTCCGAAGCACTGGACAGCGAATCGGCGGAACTGCGCACTTCACCGATGATTTGCGAGAGCTTGCCGACCGTCTCGTTGACCGAGTTTTTCAGGTCTTGCAGGCTGCCCTGATAATGCCCCTTGACGCTGCGGGTCAGATCGCCGCCGGACAGCGCCGCCATGACTTCCATCGCCTCGCTGAGCGGGGCGACGATCGAGTCCAGAGTGCTGTTGACGCCCTCGACGATGCGGCGGAAGTCGCCCTGGTGCCGAGCGCTGTCGGCGCGGGTGTCGAGTTTGCCGACCACGGCATCCTCGCTCAACCGGCGAGTGTCTTCGACCAGCGCCTGGATATTGCTGCGCAACTGCTCGATGTGCTCGTTGATAAAGGCTTTCTTGCCGGGGAAACGGGCCAGGGGCGCCGACAGATCGCCCTCGCCGAACGCGCGGATACAGGCCATGGCTTGTTTCTTCACGCTGATGTGGCCGTTGACCATATCGTTGATGCCCTGGGCGATCTGACGGTAGGAACCCTGGAATTTCTGCGCATCGATCTGCACATCGATGTCGCCTTTCTCATGCTCGTCCGACATCCGGCGCATCTCTTCGATCAAGGTCATGATCGTGCTGCGCAGGTGTTCGATGGTGACATTGATAAAGGCTTTCTTGCCGGGGAAAGCCTGGAGCGGCGCGCCCAGATCGCCCTCGCTGATCGACTTGATGCAGGCCATGGCTTGTTTCTTCACGCTGATATGGCCGTTGACCATAGTGTTGATCCCCTGGGCCATCAGTCCGTAGCTTCCGGCGAAACGGCCGGCCTCGATCTGCACCTCAATGTCGCCTTTATCGTGCTCGGCGGACATGTGGTTCATTTCCGTGATCAGCTGGTTCAGGGTGCCGCTCAGTTGCTGCATGGAACCCAGCAAGCCCGAAGCGGTTGCAGCATTGCCACTGGTCATGGCTTCCAATTGACCGGTGACCAGGCGATCGGTCAGAACCCGGACTTCATCCGGCTCCCCCCCCAGGGTGCGCAACAAGCCTCGAGCCAGGAAAACGCCCAGCAGGATGGTGACCAGCAGGGTGACGCCCCCCACCAGGACCACGGTATAGAACGCGGTCTGCTCCGTGGCGGTCGCGGCCTGGGCCGCCTTGCTGCCCAGCTCCAGGTTGTACTGGCGCATATCGCTCAAGGCCGCGGTGACTTTATCCAGAGCCGCTTCGCTGTCGAGCAACAGGCCGCGCGCCGCTGCCTGATCACCCCCTTTGAGCAGGCTGTCGAAACGTTCCAGGCCATGGTTATAGCCATCGATGCGACTGCGCAGGCTATTGAGCAACGCCGTGTCATGATCGTCGGAAATCAACTCTTTCTGATAGCGATCCAGTGCCTGGGTCACCGACGCCTGAGCCTTGTCGAGCGGCGAAGAGCGGCTGTCGAGCGGCGCGGAAAGACTCTGCCACTGATGAACGTGGCTATCGGCCAGGGTCTCGGCCACCTGGTCCAGCAAGACCACACTGGGAACCGTATTGACTTGGGCATAGCTGGCCATGGTTCTGACCCCGCCCATCAGGTAGAGGCTGACGGCCCCCAGGATCAGGATGCCCAGCAGGGCGGACGCGACCAACAGCGAGATATTCTTTTTGACGGTCATGAGGCTGCACTCCAGGGTGAAGGCTATTGAGTCAGTTCAGGGCTGAGGGTCGTGCCGTGCTTCTGCTGGCTGGCGACTTGCCCAAGTAAGTTGGGAATATCCAGGATCAGCGCCACCGCGCCGCTCCCTAAAATGGTGAAACCGCCCAATCCATGGGCCCTGCCGAACAGCTTGCCCAGCGGCTTGATCACGGTCTGGAATTCACCCAACAGTTGATCAACCACAAGCCCCACCCGAACGCCGGCGTAATGCACTACCACAATGTTTTCACGGCCATGGTGCGGCTCGTTGATGGCAAACATCTCCCGTAGCCGCAGGACCGGCAGCACCGAGCCGCGCAGGTCCAGATAGTCTTGGTTGTTGCGATCATCGGCGCTCAGCTCGATACACTCCTCGACCATGTCCAGGGGCACCACATAAGAGGCCTTGCCGACCCCGATGAGAAAGCCATCGATGATCGCCAGGGTCAGTGGCAGACGGATGCGCACCGTGGTGCCGACGCCCTCCTCGCTTTCCAGATTGACGCTGCCGCGCAGCGCAAGGATGTTTCGCTTCACCACATCCATGCCCACGCCGCGTCCGGAGAGGCTGCTGACCTGCTCGGCGGTGGAAAAACCCGGCTCGAAAATCAGGTTGAGAATGTCCTTGTCCGCCAGCACCTGCCCTTCGGCCAGCAGCCCCCGCTCCCGGGCCTTGGCCAGAATCCGTTGTTTGTTCAGGCCACCACCGTCGTCGGAGACTTCGATGACAATGCTGCTGGCCTCGTGATAGGCGTTGAGGCGAACGCAGCCCTGCGCCGGTTTGCCCCGCTCGCGGCGCAGTTGCAGGGCTTCGATGCCGTGATCCATGGCGTTGCGCACCAGGTGGGTCAGGGGGTCGCCAATGCGCTCGACCACGGTCTTGTCCAGTTCGGTTTCCGCACCGTTGACCTCCAGGACAATGTCCTTGCCCAGTTCCTTGGAGACATCGCGGACCACCCGCTGGAAGCGGTTGAAAGTGGCGCCGATCTGCACCATGCGCAGGGTCAGGGCACTGTCGCGCACCTCCTCGACCAGACGCGACAGGGAACTGGCGGCCTCGATCATCTCGCCGATACCGCTACGCACCGCCACCAGGTTGGCACCGGCGCCGGCGATAATCAGTTCGCCCACCAGATTGATCAGTTGATCCAGCTTGCCGGCATCGACGCGAATCAGGTTGCCCTCGACCGCGCGCGCCTCCCTCGGAGCCTTGGCACGGGACTGCCCGTCAGCTTGAGGTAGCGGTGGGTCCAGCACGGCTTCGGGAGCCGCTGCTTGAGTCGCCTGCAGCCAGTCCTCCCGGGTCAGCGAGCCACAAGCGATGAACGCCTCCAGCAAAACCTCCGGGTCGCTGCCCAGGCGGCCGATCAGCGCCTGGAAGTCCGCGACTTGGCGTGTGGGCGGCAGCACGCAGATCTGGCTGTCTTCACGAACGAAGTCGAAGGCGCTTTCGATAGTCGCCTGATCGGCCTCACTGACAAACCCCAACTCGAACCCCAGGTAGCAGCTTTCCGGGTCCATGGCCGCGACCTCGGGCAGGCGGTCGGTCATGCAGACGACCCCGGTGATCTGCCCGAAACTCTTGAGGTAACGCAGAAAGGACAAGGGATCCATGCCATTGCGCAGCACATCGGCGCCGAAACGCAGCGACAGGTGCCAATGACGAAATCCATCCGCCGAATCGCTCGCCGGCGTGTCCACGGGCGCCGCTTGTTCCGGCGCCAGCGACGGCTGTAGGTAACGATTGAGCCGGGCAACCAACGCGCTGCCCTGCCGCTCGTGGTCGGCGGTGAGACCTTGCAGGTCGCCATGGCTGGCGAGCAGGTCGATGAGTTCGCCCAGGTGGTCGCGAACCTGCAGGAACAACGCACTGAGTGCTTCGTCGACCCGTAGCTCATTGCCGCGGACCCGGTCCAGCACGCTTTCCGCCACATGGGTGAAGGCGACGATGGGGGTCAGGCCAAACAGGCCGGCAGAGCCCTTGATGGTGTGGGCCACGCGAAACAACGCATTAATGGTGTCAACGTCATCGGGGACCTGCTCGATCTGCAGCAGTGCATCCTCCATCAGCAACAACAGCTCCTGGCTTTCGGCGATAAAGGTCTGCAGCACATCGTCCAGGTTCATCGGCGAGGTCATGGCGTCAGCCTCTCTGCGCATGAGCGGCAAGCGGCTCAGCGAAATAGTGGTGCAAGCCGCTCAAGTCGAAGGCCTGGAGTACCGCGGCGCTGTGATTGCTCAGGATCAGGGTGCTGCCCTGACGGATCGACTCCTGCTTGGCCAGCACCAGCAACTGCAGGCCGGCGGTGTCCAGTTCGTCGACACTGCCCAGGTCCATCTCCACCTCTTGCGCCAGGGGAAACAGTTCCAGCAACAGGTCCCGGCGCTCGGTCGCGGTGTAGATGGTCAGCGGTCCCTCAAGAACCAGGATCCGGCGCAGGCAAGGCATGGTGTGTGGCATGACAATCTCCTTTCCAGGGCGTCCCGGACGGCTACGGCATGATCAATTTGGACACGGCACTGAGCATCTGGGCCGGCTGGAAGGGCTTGACCATCCAGGCCTTCGCGCCAATGGCCTGGCCCTGCTGTTTCATCGATTCCGAAGCTTCGGTGGTCAACATGATTACCGGCGTGAACTTGTAGGCCGGCAGCTGCTTGGCGGCCTTGACGAAGCTGAGGCCGTCCATGTTCGGCATATTCACGTCGCTGACGATCAGGTGGATCTTGCGACCGTCAAGCTTGCTCAGCGCATCTCTGCCGTCACAGCCCTCGATCACGTCGTAACCGGCGCCCTTGAGGGTGATGCTGACCACCTGGCGAATGGAGGCGGAGTCATCGACGATCAGAATGGTTTTGTTCATGGGGGATACTCCCTAGAAAAAGGTGATGTCGGATGAAGCATTGCCAGCCAGGGACTTGCCGTGATGAATCGCGTGCTGCTCTGGCATGGTGTAGGTACTGGCCAGTTGCTCGAGCCAGTCATGGGCGCCGATTGGCGGCGGCGTGACGCCGGCCTGGCTGAGTTGTTGACGTTGGTTCATCTGCTCATGCAGCTTGCCGAGGTCGTTGTTGACCAGGTTGAGCATCTGGCTGACCCGATCCTGAAACTGCAGCGCCACCAGCACATCGGCAATCTCGCTCGCCACGTTTTCGCTCTGCTGCTGCAGGGAGCTGCTGGTGTCGACGATGGCCTGGGCGTTGTACCGGAAATGCTCGATGACCTGGGACACCAGTTGTTCGGAATGGGCCAGGGTTTGCGAGTCCTGCTGCGCCTGATGCCGGGACAGCTCGACCGTCCTGGCGATCGCCGCATTGACCGTGTTGACTGTTTCGCTGATTTTCAGACCGGTATCACCGGACAGGCTGGACAGCTTGCGCACTTCATCCGCCACCACCGCGAAACCGCGGCCGGCTTCACCGGCGCGGGCCGCCTCGATGGCCGCGTTAAGCGCCAGCAGATTGGTCTGCCGGGCGATATCACCGACAAATTTGGCCATCTCCTGCAACTGCGAGGTGAAGTCGGACAGCATCAATACTTCCTTGAGCTCCGACTCCTTGCGCAGGAGGGCGCCGCGCAACGCGACCATAATCGCGTCCAGGTCACGTTGACCGACCTCGAGGATCGCCACCAACCGGGTCCCGGAAGTCTGCCCGGCGTCCCTGGAAGCTGAAGCGCTGATGTCACCCGACAAGGTGGCGAAACGATTGCTGAGCTTGAGAATCGACTCTTCGCTGAGGCCACGGGCCGCGTCGATCTGACGGCACCAGATCGGCAGGACCTGGCTGCATACCTCGCCCAGTCCCTCATCCGGCGACACCGGCGCTGGCTTGCGCCATTGCTCAAGTTCCTGTTCCTGGTGGCGTTGCCCGGCGCTCAGGGCACGCAAGGCAAGCGTGCCCATCAACAGCGCGCCCAACAGCACGGCGACACAGCTGCCGATGGCCAGACCGCTCAGGCCCATGCCGAGCAGGATCGCCAGGCAACCGAGCGCACCGCTCAAGACCGCAGGTAGCAGAGTCAGATTCACAGGGGAAGATAGCGTCTGTCCTTTCACCTTCGTCTCTCCAGATCAGGGCGGGTCAGAAAACCGGAAGACCGGTCGCGCATCAGGTAAAAGCGCTGTGCCGGTATTTCTGGTGGCCTGGAGAAAGAGTGGCCCAGCGACATCAGCGCAACTATCGGAGCATCCCTATTTCAGGGTAGGGATGATGGGGAACGGGGTAGGAAAATCCCTAGCCCCGTTGAAACGGAGCAGGTTCGGGGTTCTGCCGATTCAAAACCTTTATTCAGGCATTCCCTGTCGACGGATGGTTTTCATTGTCGGCGTTTCGGAAACTGCCGGGGGTGACACCGACTACTTTCTTGAACGCCCGGCTCATATGGCTTTGATCGAAGAAACCGCAGGCCAATGACGCTTCGGCGAGGCTCGCCCCAGTGCGCAGCAGGCCCTGGACCCGGGCAATTCTTTTCTGGATCTGATAGCTGTGCGGGGAGACGCCAACGTGCTTCTTGAACACCCGGATCAGATAGAGCGGCTCAAGATTCACCCACCGGGCTAGTTCTTCCAGGGAGATCGGCTGGTCGAACTCGTCTTCGAGTTTCTGCTTGAGTCGTTTCACCGCGTGCTGCTCAGCCGCACCGACCGATGCACTGGCCGCGTCGCAACGCTCGAACAATTGAGCCAGCAAGTCCAACAGGATAGTTTCCCGCTCCAGGCCGGGAGGGGACTTTTCAATGATTTGATGTTGACGCAAAAAGGTTCGGGCAAAGTCCGAGGCCGGACCCAGGGCTGTTTGAAACAGGTGGATGTGATCGCTCGCATAACGCCCCTGGAACACCACCCGATTGAGCCATTGCGGGTCGATGTAGAGCATTCGGTACATCCAACCCTGGTCGTACCCTGGCAAACCGTCATGAATCTCGCCGGGGGTAATGGTGACCAGACTGCCGGCGCCCCCCAGGGAGTGGCTGCCACGGTAGAAAAGCTTTTCAACACCGCCACTGATCACGCCAAGGGCATATCGATCATGGGAATGCCGGCCGAAGGATTGAGTGCTGTAGCGTGCGGATAACAGCTCGCAACCACCTTCAGCGATGCGCCAGAACCGAACAAAGTCTTTGTCATCACCAGGGGCTTGGTGACACGGCGTTTCATGCATGGCCTGTCCAGTTTTGTACAAGACGGTGGAAAACCCGGCGGCCAAACTTAGCACCTCGTTCATCACACAAGCTAGAGGGAACAATGTCCATCAAACTGGTTATTGGCGACTTCAATAAATCGTCGTGGTCATTACGCGCATGGCTGGCTCTTGTGAAGGCCGATATTTCATTTGAAACCCTTCAGGTCAAATTGGAACAGAGCACGACCCGGCAACATATTCTTGAGTATTCGCCCTCCGGCAAGGTGCCGGTACTGCTGCTCGATGACCTCGCGATCAACGACAGCCTGGCCATCTGCGAATACATTGCCGAGACCTACCCTACTGCCCGGCTATGGCCCGAGGAACCTCGGCTCAAGACTTTGGCACGGGCCGCAGCGGCGGAAATGCACGCGGGCTTCAGCGACCTGCGCACTCAGATGTCGTTCGGCCTGAACACCGGCGATATCCCTGAAGAGCTGAGCGCTGATACCCGGGAGGATATCCAGCGGGTTTTCGCCATCTGGAACCATCTACGCGAGGTCAGTGGTTCAACACAATTCCTCTGTGGTGACTTCGGTATTGTCGATGCGATGTTTGCTCCGGTGGTCTTCCGTTTCCGCCGTTATGGGATTGCCGTGCCCACCACTTTGCAGGGCTATGTAGACAATGTATTGGCTTACCCGCCGATACAACAATGGCTGGCGTTGGCCGCAGAAGAAGCTGCCTACCCCTGATCGACGCTTATATCTTCACCAAGTTGATAACAGACAACGGACCAAACGGAAGTTCAAACAACCTCCCGCCCGACTCCAGCGACCCCAGCGACCCCAGGTCGATGCCCGTCAGGTCCAGTTGCCCTATCAGCTTGGCGACATCCGCCTTGGCATCGGCATCGTCACCGGCGAGAAAAAACACCCGCTGGCCATTAGGCACGTCCAGATTGGCCAGCACCTTTGCATCCAGGTGATTGAACGCCTTTACCACACGGGCACCGGGCACCAGTTCCGAAAACACCACGCTGGAGGATTTGCCACCGATATCCAGGGCCTTGATGCCCTCAGCGACTCCGGCCCCCGGCTATTGGCAATCAACGCGGGGATACCCTTCTTGGCCAGTGCCCGAGCAAATCCACCGCCCAAGTTGCCTGCTCCAATGATGCCTATGCTCATGCCAACACCTCACAAGTATGTTACCAACACAGTTACATTTATCAGTAAAAACTCACCACGCCAAAGGAATGGTGAATTTGCCCAGCCGTGCCACTTCCTCGGCGATGTCGGCAACGCTGACCTTCGCCAATTCCATCTCAAGCGCCTGACGCGCGCGATCCAATGAAGGTTGTATCGCCGCCAGGATATTTCCGCCAACCGCGCAGCTTTCGCAGGGAGGCGTGCGGTGCAAGGAAAAAAGCTCCGGAGCTTCTACCGCTCGATACACGTCCAGCAACTTGATCTGCGCCGCCGGCTTTGCCAGCAGCGCACCGCCGCCAGCGCCCAGTTGAGAGGTCGTAAGTTTTGCCGCGCTTAGACGCGAAAGCAGTCCACGGATCACCACAGCGCTGGTGTTGGCGCTATAGGCGAGGTCTTCAGAGCGCATAGGCCTGCCACCACTCACGGCAATGGCTGCAAGTGTGTGAATCGCGACGGCAAAGCGTGTGCTGGTAGGCATCGCGGACATCCAAACTGTGTGTAACCAACACTATTACATTTATATTTTTTGCCGTCAATTTCTAACTCAGCCTCAGCCGTCATCGGTTTTTCATTGCCAGCAAGACAACTCGCTTTCCCTTGACTGAAATTTCCTAGAAAATCCTGACCGCTTGCGCGTGCCTTCTCCGCTGGCTAGTCTCCTGTCTGGTAGGGGCAAGTCCAGCCTTTATGGTCTCATCTCCATCCTGTGGTTCTTGGTGCAACGAATTGGGCCAAGTAACCCGCGCATTTAATGCTCTCGGCTGAGGCCACTTTGCTAGATAGCGCTCGCTACCGAAGCCCAGGTGTCGCCCTGAAGGATCAGCTCGATCAGGGAAGAGTGGTTTCGCTCGCTGTATTCTCGAAGACAACAGGCACCGACTTGAGCGCTCCGTCCAGGTTGCGATAGCGGTGGTATCCATCGGAAGAAGGCAGCAGTTGTCCACGCTCGACGATGCGCTGGCCATCAAGTACGTAACGGATGGTCTCCTCGCGGCTGAAATGGCTATCGGTGACATTTAAATCCTGCGTCAACACACGCATGGCTTCGGCAATGCACACTTGCAGCTGCTCATTCACCCTGGCCTGATCCAGGTGCCCGTCATCCACGCACTGCTCGCCGCAACGACGGAATGGCTTGCCCAGGACCTCGATCCGCCGCTGATAGAGAACCGAACCCGCAATGTCCTGAACCTGTGTTCGGCTGACCAGGACAAAACGGCTGCGATCAGCGCTGAGCACCAGTTGCGCGGTAATCAGCAACCGTGCGCTGACCAGTCCTTGTGCTTGCCTGAGTCCGGCAGCCTGACTCGCTTCTCGATAACGTCGCTGCAGGACGTCTTGCAGGCCCTGGTCGTCAAGCAGCGCGGCCATGGGCCGAGCGTCATTCTGTGCGCTGGCCCTGGCATCGCGCTCGAGTGCACCGACACCGGTTCGGGTATTGATGGCGCTGGCCGCCAGCAGGCCTACCAGACCACCGGCATTGACCGCACTTCGCGTCAGGGTGTCGCTAGTTTGCATGGCGTTTTGCGCAGTCTTGGCGTCAATGACCATGCTCGCGGTGACAAAGCCCTCGGGCGGCAGCTGCACCTCCACACTCACACCGTGGGCATTGACGTAAGGCAGTGCGGATGGATCGTCGAAATCGGGTTCGGAAACTGAATGTTCGACACATCCCGTCAGCAGCACGCCGCCGGCCAACAGGAATGCGCAATACCAGATCTTCATTGTGCGAAAGGAGTAATCACCAGTTGGCGACTGCTGTCCACAGCTTGATAGAACGCGTTGGACAAGTTGCTGTAGTTCGGTTGGTCCCATTCGCCTTGAGCGGGGTGGACAACAGCGAAGGGTTTGTACCAGAGCAGGTGATTGTCATGCAGATCTACCACCGCGCCGATGCCGCCTACTTGCGGAGTGGGGACACTTGTGGGAACTATGCTGTAGTAACTGCGAAAGGCACCGCTTGCGGTGTAGGAAATAAGCAGCAAGCGATCCACGCCAAACTTTGCTTGAAGCGGGGTCAGGTCGCGTCTGAAAAAACCATCGTGAAACGCAGTCTCCTTATAGACCTTGAGGTCGACTACCTCGTCCACTTTCTTGGCTTTGTAGCCCTTGGCCAGCAGCTTGGCAACGATTTCGTCGGGAATGGTAGCGGCATCATTCAGTTTCCAGGTAGCAACCTGATCGCTGAGCTTGCTGTTGATGCCTTTGTTGATCGCCAGATCCAGCAGCCCTTGATTGCCTACCAGGGCCAGTTCCGAAGGTGGCAGGGTCGTCATAGCCACACCGATGCTCTGGCTCTTGTCGCCCCAGAACTGCTGGTCAAGCTCGATGGGCTTCTGGAGGGTGGAGGCGCAACCTATCAAGCCGAAGCAAACGAACAGCAAGGCAAGGGAACTCAGAGCGACGCGTAGCGACATTGGCAAATCCTTTTGAGGGTGAAGTTCGACTTTCTACAACGGCTGATCACACTCGCGAGAGCGAGAGTACGTAGCAATAGGCTCAGCGGCAGCGTCTTGTGGAGTGCTTACTCAAACAGCTCTCGCCGCGAGGCCCGCCAGCAACAGATGTCATAATGACATCATTGCAGCGGGGCATGCTAGATCGTTTGAAAAATGGCGTCAAGATTCCTGCGAAAGAAAACATCGCCCGCTAAAGGCTGAACGCGAAAACCGGGCCAACTGCTGACCGACCCTGCACAGACATCAAGGAAACATTCACGCAGACGAAAAAAAATCCGGAAACCCTCACTTTCGTGGGTTTTCCGGATTTTCTTCTACTGCAAATATGGTGGGTCGTGTGGGATTCGAACCTACGACCAATTGGTTAAAAGCCAACTGCTCTACCAACTGAGCTAACGACCCGCTGTGTGGTGGCGCGTATAATACTGATTTCTAACGGGAATTCAACACCTTAAATGAAAAAAATCAAAAATAACGTGTCGGATCACTGATTCCAGCCGCGGCGAAGCCTTCAGCACGCAGCCGGCAGCTGTCACATTTCCCACATGCAAAGCCGTTAGCATCCGCTTGATAGCAGGATACCGTCAGTGAATAGTCGACTCCCAGCTTGATCCCGGCCTGGACGATATCGCCCTTGCTGAGGTTCTGCAGCGGGGCCTGGATACGGAAACCATTGCCCTCGACACCGGCTTTGGTCGCCAGGTTAGCCAGGGTTTCAAAAGCCTCGATAAACTCGGGACGGCAATCCGGATAACCGGAATAGTCCACCGCGTTAACGCCGATAAAGATGTCATGGGCGCCGAGCACCTCGGCCCAGCCCAGGGCCAACGACAGGAACACCGTGTTGCGCGCCGGCACATAGGTCACCGGAATGCCTTCGCTCGGCGCCTCGGGCACATCGATGCTGCTGTCGGTCAAAGCCGAGCCACCGATACCGTTGAGATTCAGGCCGATAACCTTGTGCTCGATCACCCCGAGATCACGTGCCACCCGCTCGGCCGCCTGCAACTCGGCACGGTGCCGCTGGCCGTAGTCGAAGCTCATGGTGTAGCAGCTGTAGCCCTCGGCACGCGCCATGGCCACTACGGTGGCCGAGTCCAGGCCGCCGGAGAGAAGGATTACCGCTTTCTTGTCAGTACTTGCTTGGGTGGTCATATCAGCGCCCCGGCTCGTCATTCCATAGATATTTGTGCAACTGCAGCTGCAGGCGCACCGGCAGATTGTCCGCGACGATCCAGTCGGCCAGCTCACGAGCCGACAGATCATGGTGGCTCGGCGAGAACAGCACTTCACCCGCGCGCTTTTCCAGACCGTACTGAATCAGCTTGGACACCGCCCAGTCATAGTCCTCCCGCGAGCAGATCACAAACTTGACCTGATCGTTGGCGGTCAGCAACTCGATATTCTCGTAGCGGTTGCGGTGCGATTCCTTGGAGCCCGGCGTCTTCAAATCGAGCACGCGGCTGACCCGGGTATCCACTGCCGAGATATCCAACGCCCCACTGGTTTCCAGGGATACGCTGTAACCGGCATCACAGAGCCGCTTGAGCAAGGGAATGGCATTGGGCTGGGCCAGCGGTTCGCCGCCCGTCACGCAGACATAACGCGGACGGTAATCGGCGACCTGCTTCAGCAGGCTGTCCAGGGTCATGAGGGTGCCGCCGCTGAAGGCGTAGGCACTGTCGCAGTACTGGCAGCGCAGCGGGCAGCCGGTCAGGCGTACGAAAACGGTGGGCAGCCCAGCCGTTCGCGTTTCACCCTGCAACGAGTAAAAAACTTCGGTGATTCTCAATGTGTCTTGCATAGTCGCCACGGGCGTAACAGCTAAACAGGCCGTCCGCCTCAGTCAGGCACTGCAATGAACCTGCAATCGCACAGTCCAGAACAGCGTGTTTCATAAAAAAGGGGATGAATTCTAACGAAAAAACCCGCGACAAGCGCGGGTTTCTTCAAGCAGGCCATCGGCCGTCACATGCGCTGCAGATCACGCTGTGCCAACTGCGCGGCGGAAGTCCCCGGATATTGGGAAACCACCTGCTGCAGAATGCCTTTGACCTTGTCGGTATGACCCAGGCGACGCTCGACATCCGCCAGCTTGTACAGCGAATCCGGCACTTTGGCGTGCTTGGGATAGAGCTGGCTGACCTTGGCAAACGCCTGACCGGCACCTTGCAGGTCGCCTTTGGCCAGGTTCACTTCGCCCAACCAGTACTGTGCGTTACCGGCGTACTGGCTATTGGGGTACTTGCGCAGGAAAGCGCTAAACGCCTGACTGGCCTTGTCAAAATCCTTGGCCTTGATCAGGTCGAAGGCCGCATCGTAGTAGAGCTTTTCCTTGGCCGGATCACCCGGCTCGCTGCTGGCCGCGGGGGCCTGGGCAGCAGGTGCAGCACCGGCGGCGGCATTGACATTGCCACCGGCTGAAGAATTATCAGGAGCCGCAGCCGCCGGAGCGCCGCCACTGCCTATGCGCCGATCAAGATCCTGGTATCGTTCCAGGTTTTCCTGCTTCATGCGCGCAATATCATTTTGCAGAACTTCGATCACGCCTTGTTGCTGCGCGAGTTGTTCCTGCATGCGTTGCAATTGATTGAACAGCTCGCCCTGTGCCGAGACAGGGGCCGAAACCCCTCCCCCGGCATAGGCGCCGTTCGTACCGTAACCCGCAGGCGGATAACTCCCACCGTTATTGCCGGAGTTGTCATCGACCACAGGAACCGCAGCCCACGCCGCAAGCGGCATAAGGCTGAGAGCCAGAACAGTTACAGCACGACGGCACGTTCGCATGACGAATTACTTACGCAGTTCGACGCGACGGTTTTGAGCCCAGGACTGCTCGTCGTGGCCAGTAGCTACTGGACGCTCTTTACCGTAGGAAACCAGTTCCAGCTGAGCTGGGGCAACACCTTGCAGTACCAGGTAGCGTTGAACGGCTTTCGCACGACGCTCGCCCAGTGCCATGTTGTACTCGCGAGTACCACGTTCGTCGGTGTTACCTTCCAGAACGACTTTAGTGCCGTTAGCTTTCAGGTCCTTGGCATGAACGTCCAGGGAGCGCATGGCTTCTGGCTTCAGGTCCGAACTGTCGTATTCGAAGTAGAAAGTAGTGATAGCGCGCAGAGCAGCTTCTTCGCTCAGGGAGCCGTCAACTGCACCAGTGTTAGCGCCGTAACCAGCGTTTGGGTCTACAGCGCCTTGACCGGCATTGTCGCCGCCTTTGGACGAGCAACCTACAGCTACAGCCATGGCCAGAGCCAGCGCAGCAAATTTACCAAACTTCAGCATTTCCATCGTAAAACTCCTAATGAACCCCAGTGTGTTAAGCAAAATCGTAAAGCGCCGCGTCAGTTCAGGTAAGGGGACCAGGAAGGTTCTCTGACTTCGCCTTGAGCGGTAGGAAGCGGGAGCCTTACGCGTCCATTGATGGACACGAGCATCAAGACTCCCCGGCCCTGCTGGGCGGTGGCGTAGATTACCATGGTGCCGTTGGGTGCGACAGTGGCTGACTCATCAAGGTTGGTGTCTGTCAGTATTTTTACTGTCCCACGCTGCAAATCCTGAGCGGCCACACGGAAATTGGTGAAGCCATCCTGGCGGTGAATCATCACCAGGGTCTTCTCATCCGCCGACAGTTTCGGGTTGGCGTTGTAGTTACCGATGAAGGTCACGCGCTCCGCACCGCCGCCATTGACGTTGGTCTTGTAGATCTGTGGCTTGCCGCCGCGATCGGAGGTGAAGTAGATGGTCGAGCCATCCTTGCCCCAGAACGGTTCGGTGTTGATGCCCGGGCCGCTGGTGACGCGACTCATCTGGCGCGTGGCCATGTTCATCACGTAGATGTCCGGATTGCCGTCCTTGGACAGCACGAATGCCAGGCGGTTACCGTCCGGCGACCAGGCCGGCGCACCGTTGAGGCCTTCGAAGTTGGTGATCTGCTCACGGCGACCGGTGTCGATGTGCTGGACGAAGATGCGCGGGCGCTTCTGCTCGAACGACACATAGGCGATACGCTTGCCATCCGGGGCGAAACGCGGCGACAGGATCGGCTCGCGCGACTGCAGCAGGGTCACCGCGCGGGCACCGTCATAGTCCGAGCGTTGCAGGGTGTAACGGGTATTGTTCACCGAGAAGCGTTCAGCCGTGACATAGAGCATGCGCGTGGAGAACGCACCCTTGATGCCGGTGAGTTTTTCAAACGACTGGTCGGCAATGTAGTGCGACATGTCGCGCAACTGCTCGACCGTGCCCGAGACGCTGCCGGTCAGCACTTGCTGCTCGGTGGAGACGTTGAACAGCGCGTACTGCACCTGCAGGCGACCGCCCGAAGGAACGATGCTACCGACCATGATGTACTGGGCGCCCAGGGCTTTCCAGTCACGGTAGATGACTTCGCTGGCCTGGGTCGGCAGGCTGATCATGTTCTGTTTCGGAATCGGCGAGTAGTAACCGGAGTTACGCAGGTCGTCGCCGATGATCTGGCCCATGTCGTCCGGCAGGACGCTACCGCCCTGCCAGCCGAACGGAACGACCGCGATGGGCGTGGCCCGATCGCTGCCGCTGGTGACCAGAATGTTCTTTTCATCCGCCATCGCCATCCCTGCCAGGCAGCAGATCACGACAAGCATTGTTCGAAGAAGGTTTCTCACAAGGCTAGATCCTCAGGTGTGAATGTCATCTTGAAGGAACGATAGGGCGCAAAGTCGCTCGGTTTCATTCCCTGCATTTCCGTCAAACGACCAATATTCTTGACCGCAGCTACCGCCGAGGCATCAAACGGGCCGTCGCCACTGGTCTTGGCCACCGAGACCGTGGTCACGGTACCGTCCGGCAACATGCCGATTTGCAGCACCACCGTCATGCCTTTACGCGCCGAAGGAGGACGTGCCCAGCCTTCCGCCGCCCGCGAACGAATCAGATCATCAAAACTGCCCGCCGTTTCATCACCCTGCTCATCGGCCAGGGCTTGTTGGCGTTGCGGCGTATCGGAAAGCAAGTCTGCCAGGGCCTGGGCCTTTTTATCTTCGGCGGACTTACGCGCCGCATCCTGCGATTTCTTCTTCGCAGCATCGGCAGCGGCTTTCTTCTTCGCGTCTTCGGCGACTTTCTTCTTCGCCTCGTCCGCTTCGGATTTCTTCTTCGCGTCTTCCGCGGCTTTCTTCTTGGCGTCTTCGACGATTTTTTTCTTCGCGTCTTCAGCGGCCTTCTTGGCCTCTTCTTCAGCGGCCTTCTTGGCTTCGTCGTCGGCTTTCTTCTTGGCTATATCAGCCAATTCCTTTTTCGCCTCGGCAGCCTTCTTCGCGTCGTCGGCTTTCTTGGCCTCTTCGGCCTTTTTCGCCTCGTCCGCTTTCTTGGCTTCGTCTGACTTCTTGGCTTCGTCGGCCTTTTGAGCCGCTTCCTCTTTCTTTTGTTCCGCAGCCTTTATCGCTTCCTGCTCGACCTTTTTCTGTTCCATCTGTTCGACTTCGGTCTGGCGCGCGGCGGATTTCTTCGCCTCACCCGCAATCTTCTGATTGGTCTGGGTGGTCGCCTGACTTTTCGATTTCAGCTGATACAGGGTCGCCTGGACAATCGGCTTGGCCTCCGGCAATTCCGGCGTCATGGCAAAACTGACGAACAGCATGCCAAAGATCAGGATATGCAGGCCAATCGCCCAGACGCTGGGCCAGAAGTAGCTTTCCGAAGCGGACGGCTCTCGCTGTTGGTGCATCAGGGGGCCTCGGTAATCAAGCCAACATTACCGACGCCGGCCTTCTGCAGACCGCCCATGGCACCCATGACGGAGCCATAGTCGACGGTCTTGTCACCCCGAATGAACACTTGGGTACGCTTGCCGCTGTCGGTGCCGGCGCGAATGATCTTGGTCACCGCGTCGGTCATCTGCGGCAGAGTCATGGCCCTGTCCTGCTGTTTTTCGGTGTCGACTTCGCTGCCAAGGTTCCAGTAGTAGGTCTTGTCAGCCTTGATCGAAATGGTCAGGACCTGGGTGTTGTTGTCCTGCGGCAAGGCTTCACTGGAAACCTTGGGCAGATCAACCTTCACGCCCTGATTGAGCATCGGCGCGGTCACCATGAAGATAACCAGCAGCACCAACATCACGTCGATGTAGGGCACCACGTTCATCTCGGCGACCGGCTTGCGTTTGTGGCGAACTCGGGCCATGGGGATTTACCTGCTCACTCTTCGCTGGTGTGCACTTTACGGTGCAGGATCGCCTGGAACTCATCGGCGAAGGTGTAGTAACGGCTGATCAGGGTCTCGCCACGGGCCGCAAAACGGTTGTAGGCGATAACCGCAGGAATCGCCGCGAACAGGCCGATGGCGGTGGCCACCAGGGCTTCGGAAATACCCGGGGCCACGGTGGCCAGGGTCGCCTGCTGGGCGGTGGCCAGGCCACGGAACGAGTTCATGATCCCCCAGACGGTACCGAACAGGCCGATATACGGGCTGACGGAACCGACGGTGGCGAGGAAGGGCAGGCTCTGCTCGAGCTTTTCTTCTTCACGGGAGATGGCCACGCGCATGGCACGGGATACCCCCTCCATGACCGCTTCCGGGTCAACGCCCGGTTGCTGGCGCAGACGGGAGAACTCCTTGAAGCCTGCGCGGAAGATCTGCTCCACGCCCGAGTCCGGATCCGGGTTGCTGCCGGCCTGACGGTAGAGCTTGGACAGGTCGATACCCGACCAGAAGCGCTCTTCGAAGCTCTCCAGGGCGCGGCGACCGGCGCGCAGCAGGTTGCTGCGCTGAAAAATCATGATCCACGAGGTGACCGAGGCGGCCACCAGGATCAGCATGACCAATTGCACCACGATGCTGGCATTGCTGACCAAGCTCCACATGGAGGAATGGTCGACGACGTTAGCTTCCACGCTTTATCTCCTGCTCTAAGTGAGTACCCGCGCCGCTTGTGTCGGCAAAGGCCGAACGCAAGGCTTCTGGAATGGCCCGGGGTTTTAAACTATCGGCGCGCACACAGGCCACCAGGAACCGCCCTTCACAGAGCAGCGTTTCATCATCAGCCCGCCTGACCTGCTGCTTGAAGCGCAGGCTCGCACGGTTCAGCTCAATCACCTCGGCGCTGATCAGCAGTTCGTCGTCCAACCGCGCCGGCACGTGGTAACGCGCTTCGCTGGAATGCACGACGAACAACAGGTTCTCCCCTGCCAGCGACGATTGAGCAAAGCCCAACTCCCGCAGCCGCTCGGTTCGAGCCCGCTCCATGAACTTAAGGTAATTGACGTAATACACGATGCCGCCGGCATCGGTGTCCTCGTAATAAACGCGACAGCGATGTGCGAACGACTGAACCCCGTTTTGCGCGCGCATACTCTAGTGCTTACTCCTCAGGTTGCCAATCCGGCCAGGCAACTGTTTTTCATCCTTCGACGACTTTTTGCATGAAGATTCGTGACACGTGCCCATCGGACAACGCAAACCGCGAATAAATCAGCCCCAATCCTGCTTTTACTCGTCCAGCGCATCCAGAAACTCGTCTACCACGGGCATTTCACCCAAGCGCGACGGAATGTTCAAACCGAAATGCAGATAGGCATGCCGGGTTACCACCCGTCCACGCGGGGTGCGCATGATGTAGCCCTGTTGGATCAGGTAAGGTTCGAGCACATCTTCAATGGTGTGCCGCTCCTCGCTGATCGCCGCCGCCAGGCTGTCCACGCCCACCGGACCGCCGTCGAATTTCTCGATCATGGTCAAGAGCAGGCGCCGGTCCTGGTGGTCAAAACCGTGTTCGTCGACATCCAGCAGGTTCAAGGCCAGGTCCGCCACGGCCTTGGTGATATGGCCCTTGGCCCGCACTTCGGCGAAATCACGTACCCGGCGCAGCAGCCGGTTGGCGATCCGCGGCGTGCCGCGGGCCCGCCGGGCAATCTCGAATGCGCCTTCCGGGTCCAGCGGCAAGCCGAGAATCCCCGCCGAACGGGTGACGATGGTCGCCAGGTCCGCGGTGTTATAAAACTCAAGACGCTGGACGATACCGAAGCGGTCACGCAATGGGTTGGTCAACATGCCGGCGCGGGTCGTCGCACCGACCAGGGTGAAAGGTGGCAGGTCGAGTTTGATCGAGCGCGCCGCCGGTCCCTCGCCGATCATGATATCGAGCTGGAAGTCCTCCATCGCCGGGTACAGGACTTCTTCGACGACGGGCGACAGACGGTGGATTTCATCGATAAACAGCACATCGTGGGGCTCGAGATTGGTCAGCAGCGCCGCCAGGTCTCCGGCCCGCTCCAGTACCGGCCCAGAAGTACTCTTGATCGACACGCCCATTTCCTGGGCGATGATATTGGCCAGGGTGGTCTTGCCCAGACCCGGTGGGCCGAAGATCAGGGTGTGATCAAGGGACTCGCCGCGCCCGCGCGCCGCCTGGATAAACAGCTCCATCTGCTCCTTGACCGTCGGCTGGCCGATGTACTCGGCCAGGCTCAACGGGCGGATGGCGCGATCCTGGACTTCCTCGCGGTCACGCCCGCCGGAGGCGGTTATCAAACGATCAGCTTCAATCACTTAGATCATTCCCTTCAGGGCGCGACGAATCATGTCTTCGCTGCTCAGGTCTTTATCTTTGATTGCCGACACCGCCTTGCTCGCTTCCTGGGGCTTGTAGCCCAGGGAAATCAGCGCACTGACCGCATCGGACTCGGCGCTGGCCAGCGGCAGCGCAGGCGCACCGTCCGGCTGGTTGGGCACCAGGGCAAACATGCTCGGCACGGTTTCCCAGGCCTTGAAGCGGTCCTTGAGCTCCACCAGCAGGCGCTCGGCGGTCTTCTTGCCGACACCGGGCACGCGCACCAGCGCCGAAGTGTCCTGGGCCTGCACGCAACGCACCAGTTCATCGACCTCCAGGCTCGACATCAGCGCCAGGGCCAGCTTCGGCCCAACACCATTGAGCCGGATCAGCTCGCGGAAAAAGTCGCGCTCGCGCCTGCCGACAAAGCCATAGAGTAACTGGGCATCCTCGCGCACGACCAAATGGGTGTGCAGGGTCAGCGGCTCGCCGACCGACGGCAGGCGATAAAGCGTGGTCATCGGCACTTCCAGTTCGTAGCCGAGGCCATTCACATCAAGGATGAGGTGCGGCGGCTGCTTTTCTGCCAGGGTGCCGCGCAAACGTCCAATCACGTATCAAATCCTTATTTCTGGCCAGACCGTTGGCTGACGACTCGGAACGATAGCGCACTACCTTATCCGGCGTGACGCTATCGGCAAGCAAAATTGTTTGAGGCGATGATGCTATCAGAGACGCAGGCGACCGCCACGGCTACGTGCAGCGCCCAAGCCATGAGGCAAGAGACTGGAGCGGGTATGTGCGTGGCACAGGGCAATCGCCAGGGCATCCGAGGCGTCGATTTGCGGTTTGGTGGTGAGCTTGAGCAAGTGCATGACCATCATCATCACCTGTTCCTTGTTGGCGCCGCCCGTGCCGGCCACGGCCTGCTTGACCTGGGTCGCGGTGTACTCGGCGATCTCGAGGTTTTCCTCGGCCCCGGCGACAATCGCCGCGCCCCGCGCCTGTCCGAGCTTGAGCGCCGAGTCGGCGTTTTTCGCCATAAACACCTTTTCGATGCCCATGGTCACCGGACCGTAGGTCTGGATCACTTCGCGCACGCTGCGGTAGACGATCTGCAAACGCTCATGCAACTCGCCGCTGCCGGTGCGGATGCAGCCCGAGGCGACGTACACGCAGCCACGCCCGGTATCGCGCACCACGCCATAGCCGGTGATGCGCGAACCGGGGTCGATACCAAGAATTAAAGTCATAGCGCCTGCGTTTGGGTCAGCCGAGCTGTTCGGCTACCGATTCGGGAATATCGGCATTGGAGTAGACGTTCTGCACATCATCCAGGTCCTCGAGCATATCGAGCAGCTTGAGGACCTTTTCCGCGCCCTCCAGATCGAGTTCGGCACTGGTGGTCGGCAACATGACGATTTCCGCGTCAGCCGCCTTGAATCCCGCCGCGTCGAGGGCGTTACGCACCGTATAGAAGCCGGCAAACGAGGTGAACACGTCAATCGAGCCGTCTTCATGGGTGACCACGTCATCGGCGTCGGCTTCCATCGCCGCCTCCATCAGCGCGTCTTCATCGATGCCCGGGGCGAAGGACAACTGCCCCTTGCGTTCGAACAGATAGGCCACGGAACCGTCGGTCCCCAGGTTGCCACCACACTTGCTGAACGCGTGGCGCACGGCCGCCGCGGTGCGGTTGCGGTTGTCGGTCATGCATTCAACCATCACCGCCACGCCACCGGGGCCGTAGCCTTCGTAGCTCAGCTCGACCATATCGTCGGTATCGGCCGCACCGGCACCGCGGGCCACCGCGCGATCAATGATATCGCGGCTCATGTTCGCGCCGAGGGCCTTGTCCAGCGCCAGGCGCAGACGTGGGTTGGAGCCTGGATCACCACCGCCCTGACGAGCGGCGACGGTCAGCTCACGAATCCACTTGGTGAAGATCTTGCCCTTCTTGGCATCCTGACGTTCTTTGCGGTGCTTGATGTTCGCCCACTTGGAATGACCTGCCATAACTCGCTCCGAATTCTCTTTGTGCTCTTTGAAACGTTGCCCGCCCTGCCCTGTGGCAGCGGCCAGCAATAAAAAGTCTCGACCTTGAAAAAGGGCGCATCCAATGGATGCGCCCTTGGGTCAGTCTTACTCTGCCTTCGGGGTTTCGCGCAGGCGGATATGCAGCTCGCGCAGTGCCTTGGCGTCCACCAGCCCTGGCGCCTGGGTCATGACACAGGCCGCGCTCTGGGTTTTCGGGAACGCGATCACTTCACGAATCGACTGGGCGCCGGTCATCAGCATCACCAGGCGATCCAGGCCGAAGGCCAGGCCACCATGGGGCGGAGCACCATATTTCAGCGCATCGAGCAGGAAGCCGAACTTCTCTTCCTGTTCCGCTTCGCTGATTCCCAGCAGACGGAACACCGCCTGTTGCATTTCCTTGCGGTGGATACGGATCGAACCGCCACCCAGCTCGGTACCGTTCAAGACCATGTCGTAGGCGCGGGACAGGGCGGTGGCCGGGTTGGCCGCCAGCTCTTCAGGCGAGCACTTCGGCGCGGTGAACGGGTGATGCAAGGCGGTGAAGCTGCCGTCTTCGTTCTCTTCGAACATCGGGAAGTCGACGACCCACATCGGCGCCCATTCACAGGTCAGCAGCTCGAGGTCGTGACCGACCTTGATCCGCAGCGCGCCCAGGGCCTCGCTGACGATCTTGGACTTGTCGGCACCGAAGAACACGATATCGCCATCGACCGCGCCGACGCGATCGAGGATCACGTTGAGGTTGGCCTCAGGAATGTTCTTGACGATCGGCGACTGCAGGCCTTCGACGCCCTTGGCGCGCTCGTTGACCTTGATGTACGCCAGGCCCTTGGCCCCGTAGATGCCGACGAACTTGGTGTACTCGTCGATCTTGCTGCGCGGCATGCTTGCCGCGCCCGGGACGCGCAAGGCGGCCACACGGCATTTCGGGTCATTGGCCGGGCCGCTGAACACCTTGAATTCAACGTCCTTGAGCTGGTCGGCAACGTCCACCAGTTCCAGCGGAATACGCAGGTCCGGCTTGTCGGAACCGTAACGACGCATGGCCTCGTCCCAGGTCATGTGCGGGAATTCGCCGAATTCCAGATCCAGCACTTCCTTGAACAGGTTGCGGATCATGCCTTCGGTCAGGCCCATGATGTCTTTTTCATCGAGGAAGCTGGTCTCGATGTCGATCTGGGTGAATTCCGGCTGGCGATCGGCCCGCAGGTCTTCGTCGCGGAAGCACTTGGCGATCTGGTAGTAACGGTCGAAGCCGGCCACCATCAGCAGTTGCTTGAACAACTGCGGCGATTGCGGCAGGGCGAAGAAGCTGCCGGCGTGGGTGCGACTCGGCACCAGGTAGTCACGGGCACCCTCGGGGGTCGCACGGGTCAGGATCGGCGTCTCGACGTCGAGGAAGCCGTTTTCGTCCAGGTAACGACGGATGCTGGTGGTCATGCGCGAACGCAGACGCAGCTTCTCAAGCATTTCCGGACGACGCAGGTCGATAAAGCGATAGCGCAGGCGGGTTTCTTCGCCGACGTCGGAATATTCGTTGAGCGGGAACGGCGGGGTTTCCGCTTCGTTCAGCACTTCCAGCTCATAACCCAGCACTTCGATGGCACCGGAAGCCATGTTGGCATTGCCGGCACCGGTCGGACGCAGGCGGACCTTGCCGGTGATCTTGACCACGTACTCGCTGCGCACGCGATCGGCGGCGGCGAAGGTGTCGGCGCGATCCGGGTCGAAGACCACCTGGGCCAGACCTTCGCGGTCACGGATATCGAGGAAAATCACCCCGCCATGGTCGCGACGACGGTGGACCCATCCGCAAAGGGTGACTTCCTGGCCTTCCAGGCTCTCGTTCAGTTGGCCGCAATAATGGCTGCGCATCATGGTCGTGGTTCGCTTCTAGTCATTCGAATTCGGTGGAGGTCTTGTCTTTGCAACGCGACAAGCGCCCGCTCGTGTCGCTTATTTCAGTCGGCTTTATCGCCACCGGCCAGGTTTTTCTTGCTGCCGGTCTTGAAATCCGTCTCATACCAGCCGGTGCCGCTGAGGCGGAAGCCTGGCATGGAGAGCATTTTCTTCAATTGCGGTGCCTGGCAGGCCGGGCAGTCGACCAGCGGTGCATCACTGATCTTTTGAATGGCTTCCAGTTGATGAGCACAGGAAGCGCATTGGTAGTCGTACATGGGCATGGGGCGTCTCGGCACTCAGATAACGGCATCACTGCTGCCCGAGCCCGGGACGGGCCATGCAGCAAAGAGCGGGATTATATCCGTTAAATCGAGCCTTTGCAGCCGTGGACCGGTCAGCGCCCCAGCCCATGCCGTCTCGCCAATCCATCGAGACGCCCGGGCAAGCCTAGAGGGCCCGGGACAAACCGCCCAACGTCAGCAGATGAACGACACAGACCACCCGAATCAAGCCGCTGAAATTTTTCACCCCGCCATAACGCAGGTGAACCTCCATATCCACATTGGACAGCAAGGCATTGACCGTACATTCATGGGTATTGGCTATATCGGCCAGTACCTTCCAGTAAACCTCCTCCAGACGCAAGCAGGTGGCAAAACCATTCAAACGCACCGAGCGCGAAACTGGCTTCGCCAACCCAATATCGAAATCCAGTAACAGGGGATCCACCCGGGTCTTGCGCAAACAACCGGAACTCCCCACCTCATGCCCTACCCACTGAACCATTTTCATCGCACTCCGTCGCTGCACACCTTTGAATAAAGGCGCTCCTGGCAAACCTCCTGACATAAAACATTAAGTAAAAAACCCTATCCAGCAGACTGCACTACAGCCTCCGTAGGAAGAGTCCATTAATAAGGAAGAACAACGAAAAGCCTGGGGCCGGGCCTGGGCGAAGGCCTGCGCCGTCGCGAATACCACGGGCTCGCTGGTGCCCACGGTTCGAGCTGCCATGGCGACTGCGACAAATCCGCCACGCCCCCCCCCCTGCCAGGTGTCTGGCCCGCGGGCTGTGTCGACACGGGCCCCGCCCCGCCGCAAGTTCTCCAACAGTGGCCTGGCGTCGAAGTTTGAGAAGGCAGGGGCTTTGCTGTTAAATAGAGGCTGTGTCGTGACTGTCGAATCTCTGACAGTGACGCATAGGCGGATGCCCACACGTGCCCAACGCCTCACCTTTTTTCCAGAAGC
Organism: Pseudomonas sp. GW821-FHT04D07; assembly: GCF_059420225.1. NCBI lineage: Bacteria > Pseudomonadati > Pseudomonadota > Gammaproteobacteria > Pseudomonadales > Pseudomonadaceae > Pseudomonas > Pseudomonas sp. GW821-FHT04D07. The sequence goes on along the minus strand of NZ_JBWKTH010000001.1, from coordinate 433,613 downwards.
GAACCGTGTGCCACCCGCTCTTCCTTGTGATCTGTCTTGAGTGAGTCAATTAAAATGTTGAAAATCGTCCACCTGCTAACGGGCGCCGTTGCCCTGCTGCTGTCCTTTATCCCCAGCCTGCGATCCGAAGCCCTGCCTTACCTGCAACAACCCGACGCGCTGTACCTGGCATTCTTCGGCTTGCTCAACCTGACCCTCGCGCCAGTCATTCCTTACTGGAACAAGGGTCCACGGCATCAACTGCAAATCCTGGTCAGTATCCTGCTGATCGTCGCCGTGGCACTGCAAATCCTCACCCTGCTTGCCCCCCTGACTCTGATCGGCGGTCAACCCGCCGTGCTTCCGAGTCTGCTGGCCGCCGTGCTTGCCGTGTTGCTGCACCTGGCGGTGAGTTTCTACAAGAAATCTTCCCCGGCGGCGGCTTCCCACAGCTACGACATGAGCAATCGCGATACCGGTACCGTGAAGTGGTTCAACACCTCCAAGGGGTTCGGCTTTATCTCGCGGGATTCCGGCGATGATATTTTCGTGCACTTCCGCGCCATCCGTGGCGAAGGCCACCGCGTCCTGGTCGAAGGCCAGCGCGTGGAGTTCTCGGTGATGAACCGGGACAAGGGCCTGCAAGCCGAAGACGTGATCGCGGCCCTGCCGCGGCGCTGATCGGCCACAAAAAAACGCGAGACAGCTTGGCTGCCTCGCGTTTTTTTATGGTCGAAAACCTGTAGGAGCCGGCTTGCCGGCGATGGCGTCCGGATGGACGCTACAAGGCTCACCGGCCTCATCGCCGGCAAGCCGGCTCCCACAAATCTGCGTATCACCGCAAAATATCGTGAGGCCTTCAATAATGCGGCGGCGGAGCTTCTTCCTCGAAGGAATCGAACTGCCCCATCATTTCTTCATGACGCTTGAGCAAAGCCGCCATCTGCAGTTGCAGGCGCTCGACCACCCGCTGTTGCTCCACCAGCACATCATTGAGGGCCTGAATGGTGTCATCCTGAAACGCCTGGCGACTTTCCAGTTCGGTCACGCGATCTTCAAGATTCATACGCCCACCTGCACAAAACGCGGGTCATGCCGGAACGCCAGGCGCAATTGCTCGCGAATCACCCCGACTTCCCCATCGGTATAAGGCCGCGCCGGCTGCTTGCCCCAGACCGGTGCCGGCCAGGCCGCGTCGTCACGGCGACGCACGATCACATGCATGTGCAACTGGCTGACCACATTGCCCAAGGCCGCGACATTCATCTTGTCCGCCTCGAAGGTGACCTGGAGCAACTGCGCCAGCTCCGTGGTCTCGCGCCACAATTGCTGCTGATCGGCCGCCTCCAGCTGGAACACCTCACTGATATCCGCGCGCCGTGGCACCAGAATGAACCAGGGATAGTTCGCATCATTGGACAGCAGCACGCGGCACAACGGCAGGTCGCCCATCGGCAAGGTGTCTTGTTGAAGGCGCGAATCGAGAACGAACACCGTGAATACTCCTGCGTGACGGATAGGTTTGCGCCCGGCGAACGCCCGGCGACAGGCGATCAGGATACCCGTGATCGGTCGCCGGTTCACGGGCCACGCAAGCGCCGGACGCAAATGCGCGAATACGGAGCACGCACTGCGCCAGAATGGAACAAGCGGTGCTTTTTCATCGCCACAAAGACCACAAAATTACACACTGGCAATAAAAAACCCATGTAGCCACAAAAATGTCACCTTTTTCTGAAATCCTTGACCTACATCATCGACGGTGAAAGCTGACTCAAGGGATAAGAGAAGACTTCTTGCCAGTACCCGATGCCCGCATCGAAACTGTTGATCAACTTTTTGCACCAAAACCGCACACTGCGGCTACTATCAGTGCACGTTTCAGCCACGACTACCCAGTCGCAGTGTGGACCGGTAACGTTTTTGGCTTTTCATGGATTTTCAATGGATTAGCAGCACAAGGAAAAGCACTACGTCAAGCCCCGGCGCAAACGCCAACCGCCCTAGGTTTCATAAGGGTTTCAGCGTGATGACGGAGGCGGATAAAATTTTTCTCACGAATTTTTCACTTTGTGCATGCTTGTTGCATTGGTGAGTAAATAGTCGCGACAGAGGGTCAGCCCGGACGCTGAAGCCCCTGCGACACCGTAACAACGCAGCACAGTGCGCCCATGGAGAGTTCAGGGCTTGAACATAGACGATTTGTTTCTATGCTCATGCCCTTGAAAACAGCGCTGAAGTTGTGCAGCCGCGGCACAAAGGCTGTGAATTTGCGACATGGAGCTAGCTTTTTGCGACAGGCTCGTAAAGAAGCCGCAAGGATAGGTGTGCAAGTATCGCCAAGTTTGTCAGCGTGATATAAGTTTGCGCCGACACAAAAAAGAAAGAGCCGCCCAGACAAAAATACAGGTGGGACGGCAGTACTCTTCCTAAAACCAAAGGAGCAAATCACGATGCGCGTGATGAAGTGGAGCATGATCGCCCTGGCTGTTTACGCAGCAGGTTCGCAAGTGGCTATGGCCGACCCGTTCGTAACCCCTCAGTCTGACGCCAAGGGTTTCGTTGAAGGTGCTTCGGCTGGTGTGGTTCTGAAGAACTACTATTTCAATCGTGACAAGACAATCGGTCACGACCAAGTCGACTGGACCCAAGGTGTTCTCGGCAAATTCAGTTCGGGTTACACCCAAGGCACCGTCGGTGTAAAGGTTGAAGGCTTCGGCGATGCTGGCTTCAAGCTGGACGGCTCTGACGGCAAAACCGGCAGTGGTAACATGACCACCTCATCAACCGGCGAAGAAAACAACAGCTTCGGCAAAGCTGGTGCCGACGTTGCAGTTCGAATCTCCAAAACCGAGCTGAAATTCGGTGACTTCAGCCCGAGCACTGCACCCGTATTCGCCGTGGGCGGCAGCCGTCTGTTCCAACAGACAGCTCGTGGCTTCCAGCTGCAGAGCAGTGAGATCAAAGACCTTGACCTCGAAGCCGGTCATTTCTATGCAGGTAGCAGCCAGGACAAAACATCGCTGCAAGGCGGCCTCTGGACGCAGTATGGCGGTACGAAGGTTGAGAGCGCCGACTACGTGGGTGGTAAATACGCCATCAATGAAAACCTGACCGCGTCCCTCTATGGCGCCAAGTTCCAGGACACCTGGAACCAGTACTACACCAACGTGAACTACACCCTGCCAGTGGCGACTGACCAGTCCGTTAACTTCGACTTCAACCTGTATCGCACAACCGATACTGGTGCGGCGAAGGCAGGTAAAATCTCCAACACCGCTTTCTCGCTGGCAGCCGCCTATTCGTTCCTGAAGGCACACACCGTTACTGTGGCGTTCCAGAAGGTCAACGGCAACGAGCCATTCGACTACGTCGGTGTGGGTGACAACAACCGCGGTGGCGACTCGATCTTCCTGGCGAACTCCATCCAGTACTCCGACTTCAACGGCCCAGGTGAAAAATCCTGGCAAGCCCGTTATGACATTAAAATGGCTGAGTACGGCGTCCCAGGCCTGAGCTTCATGGCTCGTTATGTCCATGGTGATGGCATCGACGGCACCCATATGAACGCTGCATATGCTGCCAATAACGGTTATGGCGATGACGGTCATCACTTCGAAACCAACCTGGAAGCTAAGTACGTTGTCCAGTCTGGCCCTCTGAAGGACCTGTCCTTCCGTGCACGCCAAGCTTGGCATCGTGGTAACGCTGCAGATGGCGATCAGAACATCAACGAGTTCCGCCTGATCACCGAGTACCCAATCACCATCCTGTAATCACCTGATTACTTGCTTGATGATGTAACACTCGTTTGAAGAAAGGCCCATCCTGGTGATGGGCCTTTTTTTGTGCACCCAGTATGGATGCAATCTTGTGGCTGAACGTCCCGCCAACGGCTGAAAAAGTCAAAAAACATCGTTCGGAACAGCTCTTAGTACCAAGAACAGTTCGCTGAGTATGAACTCGTTGAGTTCCTGCCGCCCGCACCTACCCCGCTTCTTGCCAACTTCAAAGCCTCATAACCTTATTGCGTCACAAGGATGGCTTTGCGCAGTGTAGCCATCAATCAAATCATATGGCCTCTGCCTGACACCTGAAGTCAAGAAACAGCTCAAATACCAGCTCAAGCTCAACAGCCAAAACAGGGCTTCCAAAATGAATCGGACAACCTCGTTTTCCTACCTCCAACGGCAATGAAGCTCTATCTGGAACACCGACAATCTCGGTGCCTACGCGAGGGTTGGACCTCACACCCATTTCAGCCCGCACATTGCCATTTACGACCAAATTGTCGCGAAAGAGTCATAAATCGCCACTACGATTGCGCAGGCGCAGCGCCGACAGTAGTATGCAATTGAAGTTCTGAAAGTTACATTTCTTTCCTGTACCGCCAGCCTAGGCTAGGTGTCGGCTGATTGTTTACATAATAGATGTAATGACCTTGCCATTGCGCCAAGGTGATTCGCTGTGCCCTGATCTTCCGCCGTCAAACTCCCATCTACCGGACACCGAAAAGGAAGTGATATGCCACGTCAAACATTCAAAGTCCTTGCTCTAACAGCAGCCATCCCCGCGGCTCTAGTCTGCGCACAAAATGCATCGGCCGCATCGGCGGAACTTGTCGCAGCAGCCAAGGCAGAGGGCGAGCTGACAGTTATCGCCCTGGCGAACTCCTGGTGCGGTTATGGCGACCAGATCAAGAACTTCAAAGCCAAGTATGGCATCAAGGTCAACGAACTGAACCCTGACGCCGGTTCAGGCGACGAACTCGAAGCCATCAAGGCGAACAAGGACAACAAGGGCCCGCAAGCACCTGACACCATCGACGTGGGACTGTCTTTCGGCCCCCAGGCCAAGGCTGCCGGCTTGCTGCAGCCCTACAAAGTAGCCAGTTGGGCGACCATCCCTGACTCGGTGAAAGATCCGGAAGGCTACTGGTATGGCGACTACTATGGCGTGCTGGCTTTCGAGGTCAACACCGACCTGATCAGCTCGATACCGGCCGACTGGAGCGACCTGCTCAAAGCTGATTACAAGAACTCCGTGGCATTGGCGGGCGACCCGCGTTCCGCCAACCAGGCCATCCAGGGCATCTATGCCGCCGGTATTGCGACCGCTGGTGGCGATCCCGCCAAGGCCGCCGCCGCCGGCCTGAAGTTCTTCGGCGATCTGAACAAGGCCGGCAATTTTGTGCCGGTGATCGGCAAGGCCGCCTCCCTGGCACAAGGCACGACCCCTATCATCATCCGCTGGGACTACAACGCCTTGGCCGACCGCGACGCACTCAAGGGCAACCCCAATGTGCAAGTGGTGGTACCCAAGTCGGGCGTGGTCGCGGGCGTGTATGTGCAGGCCATCAGCGCTTATGCACCACACCCGAATGCCGCCAAGCTGTGGCTGGAATACCTGTATTCGGACGAAGGCCAAGTGGGCTGGTTGAATGGCTACTGCCACCCGATCCGCTTCAACGACCTGGTCGCGAACAACAAGCTGCCCAAGGCCATGCTCGACAAGCTGCCACCCGCGGAAGGCTATGCCAAGGCCGTGTTCCCGACTTTGGACGAACAGAACTCGAGCAAGGAAGCCATCACCAAGCAGTGGGACAGCCTGGTTGGCGCCAGCGTGAAGTAACCGGCCTTCGAGGGCTTCGCACTGGCATGGCCTTCACCGGTCATGCCAGTCATTTTATGGCTTGGATGGTTGCTTGAAAGGCGGGCTTCACTTGACTGATTCCTTGAGCTCTGCAAAACCCGTGGCACCGTCCATACCGGGCCGGTCGCTCAATTGGCACTGGCTGGGTGTGCTGCCATTTCTGGCTTTCGCCGTCCTGTTTTTGATTTTGCCCACCGGCTATCTGATGGTGGGTGCCTTCCAGGACGCGTCCGGCCATTTCACCCTGGCCAATATCGCCGGCTTGGCGGACCCGAACGTGGTCAGCGCCTACTGGATCAGCTTTCGCATCAGTGCGGCGTCGGCCCTGGGCGGTGGAATCATCGGCTTCCTGCTTGCCTGGGCGGCAGTCCAGGGCAAACTGCCCGAGTGGATTCGCCCGACCTTGATGACGTTCTCGGGCGTGGCCTCCAACTTCGCCGGCGTGCCGCTGGCCTTCGCTTTCCTGGCCACGCTGGGACGCGTGGGTCTGGTGACGGCGCTGATGAACAAGTACCTGGGCTTCAATCTCTATTCCACCGGTTTCAACATCCTCAGCTTCACCGGATTGACGCTGACCTATCTGTACTTCCAGATCCCCTTGATGGTGCTGATCGTGTCCCCGGCACTTGAAGGACTAAAACGCGAGTGGCGCGAAGCTTGCGATTGCCTGGGCGGTAACGCCTACCACTACTGGCGTTATATTGCGTTACCGGTGCTGTGGCCCAGCATCATGGGCGCCATGCTGCTGCTGTTTGCGAACGCCTTCGGCGCGGTGGCCACGGCCTATGCGCTGACCGGCAGCTCGCTGAACATCGTGCCTATCCTGCTGTATGCGCAGATCCGTGGCGACGTGTTGCACAACCCGAACCTGGGCTACGCGCTGGCGCTGGGCATGGTGGTGATTACCGGGGTATCCAACGCGGGCTATATCTGGCTGCGCAGCAAATCGGAAAAGGCTCGCAAATGAAACCCACCTCTCGCTTGGGTGCCTGGATCGCCATCGGCGTGGGCACCAGTTATTTCCTGATTCCACTGCTGGCCACCTTTGAATTCAGCCTGCGCATGCTGCGCGGCGAATACAGCTTCGAAGCCTACCGGGTGGTGTTCAGCGATCCTCAGTTCCAGGCCACGTTTGGCTATTCGATCCTGATGGCGATCGTCACCATTGTGGTTGGCGTGCTGCTGGTCGTGCCCACCGCCTATTGGGTGCAATTGCGTCTGCCCAAGCTGCGCCCACTGGTGGAGTTCATCACCTTGCTGCCACTGGTGATCCCGGCCATCGTCATCGTGTTTGGCTATCTGCGCATCTTCGGCAGCAACTCGTGGATACCGCTGACCGGCAACGAGCGGGCGACCGACTTCCTGCTGGTGTGCAGCTACGTCACCTTGTCGCTGCCCTATATGTACCGTTCTATCGATACCGGCTTGCGCACCATCGATGTGCGCACCCTGACGGAGGCCGCCGAGGCCCTGGGCGCGGGCACTTTCACCATTCTGTTCAAGGTGATCTTCCCGAATCTGCGCTCGGCGATTCTCTCGGGGGCGTTCCTGACCTTTGCAGTGGTGATCGGCGAGTTCACCATGGCCAGCCTGTTGAACCGTCCCGCGTTCGGGCCTTACCTGCAACTGGTGGGTGCCAACAAGGCATACGAGCCGTCGGCGCTGGCGGTGATGGCCTTCATGATTACCTGGGCCTCCATGGGTTTGATCCAGGTGTTCGGGCGCAATGCCAAGAACGCGAAGCCTTAAGCACATTCCCGGGTGGCATGCGTTCTGGCTACTGAGCCGAGTAGCAACCCCTACATTGACGGAAAAAAACATCCCATGGCCTTCCTTGAAATCTCCCACCTGAAAAAAGCCTTCGGTGTTCAGACCGCGGTGCATGACTTCACGATGGACATCGCCCGTGGCGAGTTCATCACCTTTCTGGGCCCATCGGGTTGCGGCAAGACGACGATTTTGCGCATGCTGGCCGGATTCGAGAGCCCCTCGGGTGGCACCATCAAGTTCGATGGCAAGGATGTGACCCACACGCCGACCAACCAGCGCAACATCGGCATGGTGTTCCAGTCTTACGCGCTGTTCCCCAACATGACGGTGGCCGAGAACATCGGCTTTGGTCTGAAGGTGGCCAAGATGCCTGTGGAGCAGATCCATGAGCGGGTCACCGAAATGCTCAAGCTTATCGGCCTCGCGGCCCTGGGCGCGCGTTATCCCTCGCAGCTGTCGGGCGGCCAGCAACAGCGTGTAGCCCTGGCCCGCGCGCTCGCCGGCAAGCCCCAGGTGCTGCTGCTGGACGAGCCCTTGTCCGCGCTGGACGCCAAGATCCGTGTCTCGCTACGGGAAGAGATCCGCGCCGTACAACGCGAGCTGGGCATCACCTCGGTCTTCGTGACCCATGACCAGGAAGAGGCCTTGTCGATCTCGGACCGTATCGTCGTGCTGAGCGAAGGCCGGGTGGAGCAAATCGGCACGCCGAGCGAGGTCTACAACTTCCCGCGCACCCGCTTTGTGGCCTCGTTTGTCGGAACGCTGAATCTGCTGTCCGGCGTGGTGGTGGATGCCGCTGCGGGCCAGATCTCCGTGGGCGGTCAGTCTTTGGTGACATCGAACCCTATCGTTGATGCCGCCGCAGGCCAAACCCGTGCGTTGGCGATCCGACCCGAGGCCATCGTGCTGGAGCCGCCGACATCGGGGCGCAACTCGCTGGCGGCGACGGTGGAAGACGTTGATTTTCTGGGCGCCGTAGTGCGTATCCGGGTGCGCATGGGCGAGGTGGTGATCTCACTCGACGTGTTTAACGATCCACACCATGCGCTGCCCCAGCGCGGCGAGGACATCACCCTGGGCTTCTCATACGATAATCTTTTGGTACTGGAAGAAACGGCCTGAGCATGACGATCGACAACTTTGTATTGCCTGCGGAACCCGCGGGCTGGTCTGCAGCCAACCGGCGGGCGATCAACCAGCTGCTGCAAACCCGGGGCTGCGCCAGTAGCGATTACAACCCTGCCCAAAAACCGTATGCGGTGTTCGACTGGGACAATACTTGCATCATGAACGACACCGAGGAATCGCTGTTGTTATACCAGGCCGAAAACCTGCTGTTCAAGCTGACGCCGGCCGAGTTTGCCGAAGTACTGCGCCAGGATGTCCCAGGCGGCTTGTTCCACCCGGACTACACCAATCTGGACGGCCAGCGTGTCTCGATGGAAGACCTGGTGGCTGACATCAACGACGCCTACCAGTGGCTGTACACACACTGCGCCGTGCTGGGTGGCACGCAGCCCCTGGAGGTCATCCGTGCCAGCGCGCAGTTCCAGAACTTCCGCGCCAAGTTCTACTTTTTGTACGGTGCGCTGTGCGATACCTACCCGATGGAAGTGGGCTACAAGTGGATCATTTATTTCTATAAGAACTTCACCACGGCCGAGCTCCAGGCGATGGTGTCCGACTCCATTGAATACAATCTGGCCGAGGAATTGCGCCAGGCGCCTATCCACAGCAGCGCGCAGCTGCCTGGTCGCGCCGGCCGGGTTGCTCCGGTGCACTTCTACGGCATGCGCGTGCATGCCGAAATTGTGGTCTTGATGGCTACCCTGCGGACCAACGGTTTCGATATCTACATCTCCACCGCATCAATCGACGACGTGGTGCGTGTTTTTGCCTGCGATCCGAAATACGGCTACGGGCTGCCGCCGGAAAATATCCTCGGCCTGAAGCTGGAAATGGTCGATGGAAAATACGCCAATGTGTATAAAAAGGACTGGCACTTCAACTGGGGACCGGGCAAGACCGTCGGCATCCAGAATGTGTTTGTAGCCCAAAAAGGCTACGGCCCGACCCTGGTGTTCGGCGACAGCGATGGCGACGCCTGGATGATGAAGGACTTTGCCGATACACGCCTGGGGGTGATCATCAACCGCCTGCAAAAAGGTGTAATTGGCGACAACAGCCAGCAGGCGGCCGCCACCTTGGGCCGTTCGGACGCCCGCTTTGTGCTGCAGGGCCGGGACGAGCACACCGGCCGCTTCAACGCCGATGAAAAAACCCTGCGCTACGGCCACAGCGAGGCCCGGCTGCTAGCCTGAGCTCAGGTTGATTGAACAGTCCCTTTGACCACGGTTGTAAAAAAGGGGGCTCTGGCCCCCTGTATCACCCGAATTCTCGATCCTTGATGCCCGCCCCACCGGCCAGGCACCAAGACCTCGCTTACGTCGCCGACTCTTGCGCGAACATCCGCACCACCTGCTGCGGAAGCGGAATATCGATCCCCGCCGCTTTCAGGCGATCGCGCACCTGCTCATTGAACATGAACAGCACATCCCAGTAATCCGCGGTATTGACCCACACCCGCAAGGAAACCGTGATCGAATGCGCCCCCAGCGCGGCAACGACCACCGCCGGCGCCGGGTCGCTCAACACCCGCCCATCCTTGGCCATTTCCAGCAACACCTCGCGGGCTTCCTGCAGATTCGCCTGGAAATCCACCCCGACATCGAACACCACCCTGCGGGTGGCCTGACGGTTGATATTGGTAATGATGCCGTTCGACAGATTGCCGTTGGGCATGATCACCGTCTGGTTGTCGCCGGTACGCAGGATGGTGTGGAAAATCTGGATACTGTCGACCGTCCCGGTCACCCCTTGCGCGGTGATCGTGTCACCGAGCCGAAATGGCCGGAACAGCAGGATCAACACCCCACCGGCAAAATTCGCCAGGCTGCCCTGCAACGCCAGGCCAATGGCCAGCCCCGCCGCACCGATGGCCGCGACAAAGGAGGTGGTCTCCACACCGATCATCGAGGCCACGCTGACAATCAGCAGCACCTTGAGGATGATGTTTGCCAAGCTGCTGATAAACCCCTGCAGCGCCAAGTCGGCATTGCGCAATGCCAGCAACTTGCCCACGCGGTGGGTCAGGTTGTTGATCAACCACCAACCGATGCACAGGGTGACGATAGCCAGCAGCACACGGCTGCCGTATTGCATGATCATCGGGATCCAGGCCTCGGAGGCCTTCACCAACTGATCCACTTGTGCGTTCAAATCCATTGTTCTCTCCGGTTACCATGCGATGAGCCGGCGAAACGACTGGCGCACCGCGCCACCCATCGTTTCACCGTGGCTGGGCCCTCCGACGCCGATAACTCCCAGAGGTTCCCTGACAGACTAGACTCAGTCGCGGAAATTGTTGAATTGCAGGGGCACGTCGAATTCCTTGGCCCGCAGGTTGGCAATGGCCTCCTGCAGGTCGTCGCGCTTCTTGCCGGTGACCCGCACCTGCTCGCCCTGGATGGCGGCCTGGACCTTGAGCTTGGCATCCTTGATATGCGCGACGATTTTCTTCGCCGTATCCTTGTCGATACCTTCCTTGAAGGTCGCTTCCTGCTTCATCAGCTTGCCGGACGCATAGGCATCCTTGATTTCCAGGCACTTGACGTCAATCTTGCGCTTGACCAGAGCCATGCGCAGGATCTCCAGCATGGCTTCGAGCTGGAATTCGGCTTCGGCGGTCAGGGTGATGGTCTGCTCTTTGTCCTTGAACTCGAAGGTGCCTTTGCCCTTGAGGTCATAACGGCGATCCAGCTCCTTGACGGCGTTCTCGACGGCGTTGGTGACTTCGTGCTTGTCCAGTTCGGATACCACGTCGAACGACGGCATCGTATTTCTCCAAAATAAAATCGGCGCGGCTCAATACCGATGGAGCGCGCCCGGTTTGACGGTTAAAATCCGCGAGCATTATAGCGGTTCTTCCCACTCATTCACTTGTGAGTCACCCATGCCGAACCCGGATCTGAGCATTTTGCTGGTGAGCGATGAGAATCTGGCCAGCAGTACGCTGGGCGGCAGCCTCCAGCGCGCGGGTTATCAGGACATTCGTCAGGCCAATGACGGCGTCCTGGCACTGGAACAACTCGACCAGCGGGCCGCCGGCCTGCTGATCTGCGCGGGAAGCGCAGGTCTGGCGCTGGCCGCCAAGGTCCGACAAAGGGACGAGATGAACGATCACTACACCTACGTGATCCTCATCAGCGAACAATCGCCCTCGGTCCTGCTGGACGAGACCTCGGACAACGACATCGATGATCTGCTCGCCCCCGTCGATGTCGAGCGTCATCTACTGACTCGCGTGCTCGCCGCCGATCGCCTGTGCAACACCTTGCAGCGCCTGCGCCAGGAAAACCGCCTGCTGCGCCAGAACATTGCCAGCCTCGAGCAGCGCAATCAGGTGGACTCCCTGACCGGACTGGGCAATGCCCGCTACCTGCGCCAGAAGCTCAGCGACAGCCTGCGCCAGGTCCAGGCCCGTGGCGGTGCCATCTGCTACTTGCTGATCGGTATCGAACAGGCCGATTCGCTGCAACGCCAATATGGCAACGACCTCTACGACGAACTGCTGCAGGCCATCGCCCGCCGCCTGCAACAACTGGTGCGGCCACTGGATGTGCTGGCGCGCCTGGACGAGCGGCACTTCGTCCTGATGACCTTGCCGGCCGACCTGCAGGAATGCGCCCCGAGCAGCTTCAAACGCCTGCATGAAGGCCTGAACCTCAAGACCTTCATGACCAACGCAGGTCCCATCGAGCTCAAGGCCGGCATCAGCCTGATCGGCCTGGACAGCAAGTGCTTCCCGCTGGATCCGCAAACCTTGTTCGACGAGTCCGAGCGTCTGCTGCTCGATTCCTATGCCGAAGGCGTGGTCAGCGCCAAACGCCTGCCGGCGCGCAGCTGATGAGTACCCACTGGCATGTACTGGGCGCGGGCAGCCTGGGCAGCCTGTGGGCCTCCCGGTTGGCCAGGGCCGGCCTGCCGGTCACATTGATTCTGCGCGATGCGGCGCGGTTGGCGGCGTACGCAACGGCGGGTGGCCTGACCCTGGTGGAACAGGGTCGCGAGCAACACTTTGCGATACCCGCCCAGAGCCTCGACGCCGACACGCCCATCGAGCGCCTGCTGGTCGCCTGCAAAGCCTACGACGCCGAAGCCGCGGTCGCCCGCCTCGCCACGCGACTCAGCCCCGGTGCCGAGCTGGTACTGCTGCAAAACGGCCTCGGCAGCCAGGACGCGGTTGCGGCCCAGGCGCCGCATGCGCGTTGCCTGTTCGCCTCCAGCACCGAAGGCGCCTTTCGCGACGGCGACTGGCGGGTGGTGTTCGCCGGGCACGGCTTCACCTGGCTCGGGGACGTCGCCCATCCGCAACCGCCGTACTGGCTCGATGACCTGACGCTGGCCGGCATTCCCCACGAATGGAACACCCAGATCCTTACCCGCCTCTGGCGCAAGCTGGCGCTCAACTGCGCCATCAACCCGCTGACGGTGCTCTACGACTGCCGCAATGGTGGCTTGCTGGAACATCATTGCGAAGTCGCCACGCTCTGTGCCGAGCTGGCCGAACTGCTCGAATGCTGTGGTCAGCCGACTGCCGCCAAAGACCTGCACAGCGAAGTACAGCGGGTGATCCAGGCCACGGCGGCGAACTACTCCTCCATGCACCAGGACGTCGCCCAGGGCCGGCGCACCGAGATCGGCTACCTGCTGGGTTATGCCTGCGCGGCGGCGGCACGCCATCATCGCAACCTGCCGCACCTGAGCCGTCTGTACAACCGCCTGGTGGCCCATCTGATGGCAAAGGGCTTGCCGAGCACCTGAGTGGGTCACCATAAATGGGGGAGCGGTGCCTGGTCCGGGCGGTGTTCCGACGAAGCTTTTGGCGGCCTCAAGAGCCTCTTCGTGGCGGTCCGGCGTTCCGCTAAATCCTGCTCCCACAGTTTGGTACACTCATAGATGGCGCGGCGGTCGAATTCCGCGCGCCGCCATTCGTCTCTCGAAACAGGACAACCGATGCCTCTGCGCCAGCGTCTCGAAAACCTGCCGGTCGGCCAGAAACTCCTCGCTGCCCTGCTGGTCCTGCTGACCACCGTGCTGCTGGTCGCCAACCTGACGTTCATCAGCGCCGCCTACTGGATTTCCCAGGAGAGCATGGCGCCCCAGGCCCTGCAGACCATCGGTCGGCTGGTGGCGAGCCCGAACCTGGTCAGCCAGGCCCTCGACTCACCGCAAGCCGCCGAAGCCCTGCTCAAGGAACTCGACAGCTACTCGCCGTTGCGCGCCGCCGCCATCTATGACGGCCCAGGCAATCGCATGGCACAGCTGCAACATGGCGATCAGTTGAAACTGCCGGAACGCTTTCGCCATATCGAAGCCTGGCGCCTGACCGAGTTTCGCAGCAACCAGGTCATCGAGATGCCGCGCCCGGGTGCCGCGCCCGGGCACCTGCTGCTGGTCGCCAGCAGCGAACTGCCAGTGGCCTTCTACACCGGCACCCTGACCGCCAGCCTCGGCATCCTGATCTTCAGCATCCTGCTGTGGCTGATCATCGCCCGCCAGATCAAGCGCCTGATCACCCGGCCGATCCACGAACTCGAAGAACTGTCGCGTCAGGTCACCCGCGAGGAGAACTACGCACTGCGGGCCTCGCGTGGCAACCACGACGAAATCGGCAGCCTGGCCGAAGCCTTCAACACCATGCTGTCGCGGATCGAGGCCCGGGAGCAGCAGCTCAAACGCGCCCGTGACGACTCCCAGGCCGCCTACGACCAGGCCCAGGGCCTGGCCGAGGAAACCCGCCACACCAACCGCAAGCTGGAACTCGAAGTCCAGGTACGCAGCAAGATCGAGAAAAAGCTCACAGGTTTCCAGAACTACCTCAACAGCATCATCGACTCCATGCCCTCGGCCCTGATCGCCCTGGACGAGCAGCTCTACGTCACCCAGTGGAACCAGGAAGCCAGTGCCCTTTCCGGCACGCCGCTGGACGAAGCGCTGAACCAGCCGATCTTCCTCGCCTTCGAACCGCTCAAGCCGTTCCTGCCGCAGCTCAAGGAAACCGTCGAGCAACACAGCGTGGCGAAGATCGAGCGGGTAACCTGGATCAAGGACGACGAAGCCCGCCACTATGCCCTGACCTTCTACCCGCTGATGGGCGGGGCCGGACGCGGCGTGGTGATCCGCATCGACGATATCTCCCAGCGCCTGTCGCTGGAGGAAATGATGGTGCAGTCGGAAAAGATGCTCTCGGTCGGCGGTCTCGCCGCCGGCATGGCCCACGAAATCAACAACCCCCTGGGGGCGATCCTGCACAACGTGCAGAACATCCGCCGGCGCCTGTCCGCGGAGCTGCCGAAGAACCTCGAATACGCCCAACAAGCCGGTATCGACCTGGATATCGTCAACCGCTACCTGCAAAGCCGCGAGGTGCCGCAACTGCTCGACGGTATCCAGCAGGCCGGTGCGCGGGCGGCGAAGATCGTCACCCATATGCTCAGTTTCAGCCGACGCAGCAACCGCGAGATGGCCCCCTGCGACCTGCCGGCTCTGATCGACCAGGCAGTGGAAATCGCCGGTAACGACTTCGACCTGACCATCGGTTTCGACTTCAAGGGCCAGGCGATCGTCCGCCAGTTCGACCCGCAGCTGGGCCCGGTTCCGGGCACCGCCAACGAATTGGAGCAGGTGCTGCTGAACCTGCTGAAAAACGCCGCCCAGGCCATCCACCAGCGCGAGAACGACAGCGAACCCGGGCGCATTACCCTGCGCACCCGCTTGAATCCGCCCTGGGCCGAGATCCAGGTCGAGGACAACGGTGTCGGTATGCCGGAACACATCCGCAAGCGCACCTTCGAACCGTTCTTCACCACCAAGGAAATCGGCCAGGGCACCGGGCTGGGCCTGTCGGTGTCCTACTTCATCATCACCAATAACCATAAAGGCCAGATGGAAGTGCAATCGGCACCGGGCGCGGGGACCTGCGTCACCCTGCGCCTGCCGCTGGCCGGCAGCCAGGCGGCGCTTCCCGAACTGAGCAAAGCGGAGTCTTGAGCATGGGTTTTCGTCTGTCGAAGATTTACACACGCACCGGCGATGCGGGGGAAACGGGACTGGGCGATGGGCGTCGGGTGCCGAAAGACCATCCACGGATCGAAGCCATCGGCGAAGTCGATATGCTCAACAGCCAAGTGGGGTTGCTGCTGGCCGGGCTGGCGGAGCTGGTGGTGATTCATCCGGAGCTGAATGAACTGATCGAGGTACTGGCACCGGTTCAGCATCGTTTGTTCGACCTGGGGGGTGAATTGGCGATGCCGACCTACCAGGCCCTCGATACGGCCGAGATCCAGCGTCTGGAAACCGCCATCGATCGCTGGAACGAAGAGTTGGGGCCACTGGAAAACTTCATCCTGCCGGGTGGTTCGATGCTGATTGCCCAGGCGCATATCTGCCGCAGCCAGGCCCGTAGCGCCGAGCGGCGTTGCCAGCAGTTGAATGCCGTTGAACCTTTGAGTGGGGTGGGATTGGCCTACATCAATAGACTGTCGGACCTGCTGTTCGTCGCGGCACGGCTGATTGCGCGGCGCGAGAAGATTGCCGAGATCTTGTGGGAAGCTGCGAAAAAGCCGGTCTCTCATTGAGGGACGAACACCACACTCTGTAGGAGCCTGGCTTGCCAGCGATGAGGCCCTCAAGTCTTGCATCGACTGTCCGGCCGCTATCGCTGGCAAGCCAGCTCCTACAGGGGGATGTATAAGCCGTAATTATTGCGGCCAGAACGCCCGAATACCGGCCACGCCCTGCGCGCCGGTTTCCCAGGCACGTTGCAACTCGTTCGGCCCAACCCCGCCCAGCAGATACACCGGCTTGTTGAAACCCACGATCAACTGCCCGGCCTGCTCCCAACCCAAGGGCTGCGCCTCAGGATGGGTCTGCGTCGGCTGCACCGGCGACAGCGTGACAAAATCCACGCCCATCTGCTCAGCCAAGGCCAGCTCTTCAGCGTTATGGCACGAAGCCGCCAACCAGCGCTCCGCCGGCAACGGACGCCCGGCACTGGCGTACTTGCGCAACTGCGCGGATGTCAGGTGCCAGCCCGCCGACGGGAAGTCTCCCAGCCATTCGAAGGGGCCCTTGAGCATCAGTTGCGCCTTGCCCGCGCACAACCCCACCGCATCCACCGCCAGATCGCGGTATTGCGGGTCATAGCCGTTCGGCGCCCGCAGCTGAACCAGCTTGATCCCACCGGCAATCGCCTTCTGGATCCCCTTGAGCAACTGCGGGGTCTCCAGGCCGTCCGGGGTAATCAGGTACCCCGCCGGCAAACGCGCAGCCGCGACAATCGGTTGGTTGGCCGCCGGAAATTCGTAGTCCGCCAACTCCCGCGCACTGACCCAGGCCAGCGGTTGCCCTTCGGCACCGTGGGGTTCGCCAGTAAAGGCCGAAACCTCCCAGACATCCAGCAACACCTGTTTGTCCGGGTAATCGTGGCGAACCTTGATCAACGGACGGGCGGCACTGACCACAATGCCCAGTTCTTCCTGAAGCTCGCGGGCCAGGGCCACCTGGACGGCTTCGCCGTCCTCGACCTTGCCGCCGGGAAACTCCCAGAGACCACCCTGGTGCTGGGTGTCCGCCCGACGGGCAATCAGGATGCGACCGTCAACACCACGGATAACCGCCGCCGCCACATGGATGCGTTTCACGTTGCAACCTCCTGCTGGAACCTGTGGATCAAGTGCGGTATTCCGCGTTGATCTTCACGTACTCGTGGGACAGGTCGGTGGTCCAGATGGTTTCGCTGCACTGGCCGCGACCCAGTTCGATACGAATGGTGATCTCTTCCCGAGCCATCACCGCCGAACCCTGCTCTTCGGTGTAGCTCGCCGCGCGGGCACCGCGGCTGGCGATGCAGACTTCGCCCAGGAACACGTCGATCTTGCTCACGTCCAGGTCCGGCACACCGGCACGGCCGACCGCGGCGAGGATACGACCCCAATTCGGATCGGAGGCAAACAAGGCGGTCTTGATCAGCGGCGAATGCGCCACGGTGTAACCGACATCCAGGCATTCCTGGTGGTTGGCGCCGCCGTTGACTTCGACGGTGACGAACTTGGTCGCACCCTCGCCGTCGCGAACGATGGCCTGGGCCACGTCCATGCAGACTTCGAACACGGCCTTTTTCAGCGCGTCGAACAACGGACCGCGAGCCTCGGTGATTTCCGGCAGCCCGGCCTGGCCGGTGGCGATCAGCATGCAGCAATCGTTGGTCGAGGTGTCGCCGTCGATGGTGATGCGGTTGAACGACTTGTTGGCGCCGTCCAGCATCAGGCTGTGCAAGACCTCGCGGGACACCTTGGCGTCGGTGGCGATGTAGCCGAGCATGGTCGCCATGTTCGGACGGATCATCCCCGCGCCCTTGCTGATTCCGGTGACGGTGATGGTCACGCCGTCGTGCTGGAACTGACGGCTGGCGCCCTTGGGCAGGGTGTCGGTGGTCATGATCCCGGTGGCGGCAGCGGCCCAGTTGTCCACCGACAGGTCATCCAGGGCAGCCTGCAAGGCGCCTTCGATTTTTTCCACCGGCAACGGCTCGCCGATCACCCCGGTGGAGTACGGCAGCACTGCGCTGGCGTCGACACCGGTCAGTTCGGCCAGCTTGGCGCACGTCCGCTCAGCGGCGGCCAGGCCAGGTTCGCCGGTACCGGCGTTGGCATTGCCGGTGTTGGTCAACAGATAACGCACGCGGCCCTGGACACGCTGCTTGGCCAGGATCACGGGCGCGGCGCAAAACGCGTTGAGGGTGAACACCCCTGCCACCGTGGAACCTTCGGCACAGCGCATTACTACCACATCCTTGCGCCCCGGGCGCTTGATGCCAGCCGAGGCGATACCGAGTTCAAAACCGGCAACCGGGTGCAACGTGGGCAAAGGACCAAGACCAACAGCCATGAATGCGCTCCTTTCAATGTGATGTCTGCACTGCCGTCACAGGGGGCAGTGTTTCAAATGGAAAAACGCCGCGACGGCATGCCGGTCGCGGCGCGGGTATTTCAAGGTTCAGACCCGCAAGGACTTAGCTGATCTGACCATGGCAATGTTTGTACTTCTTGCCCGAACCGCAGTAGCACAGTTCGTTACGGCCCAGCTTCTGCTCGTTGCGCACTGGCGCGGCGGCCAGGGCGACATCGACTTCTTCACCGAGAATTTCCGGCGCGTCCAGACCGGGTGCTTCAGCGTGCTCGAACTGCATGCGCTGGGCCAAAGCTTCGGCTTCCTGACGCAGGCGTGCCTCTTCTTCGGCCGGGTCTTCGCGACGCACCTGGACATGGGACAGGACGCGAATCGAATCGCGCTTGATCGAGTCCAGCAGTTCGGAGAACAGGGCGAACGACTCGCGCTTGTATTCCTGCTTCGGGTTCTTCTGCGCATAACCGCGCAGGTGAATGCCGTGACGCAGGTGATCCATGGTCGACAGGTGGTCTTTCCACAGGTCGTCGAGCACGCGCAGCACAATCTGCTTCTCGAAGGTGCGCAGTGCTTCGGCACTGGCTTGCTCTTCTTTCTCGTTGTAGGCCAGCAGCAGTTCGTTGAGCAGCTTCTCGCGCAGGGTCTCTTCGTACAGGTGATCGTCTTCATCGAGCCACTGCTGGATCGGCAGTTGCACGCCGAAATCGTTCTGCAGGGCCGACTCCAGGCCGGCCACGTCCCACTGTTCAGGCAGCGACTGTGGAGGAATATGGGCGCTGACGGTGGCGTTGAGTACGTCCTGGCGGAAGTCGGCGATGGTTTCACCGATATTGTCGGCGGCCAGCAACGTGTTACGCATGTGATAGATCACTTTACGCTGTTCGTTGTTGACGTCGTCGAACTCGAGCAGCTGCTTACGGATGTCGAAGTTACGACCTTCGACCTTGCGCTGGGCCTTTTCGATGGCGTTGGTCACCATACGGTGCTCGATCGCTTCGCCAGGCTGCATGCCCAGGGCCTTCATGAAGTTTTTCACCCGGTCCGAGGCGAAGATGCGCATCAGGCTGTCTTCCAGGGACAGGTAGAAACGGCTGGAACCAGCGTCACCCTGACGACCGGCGCGACCGCGCAACTGGTTGTCGATACGACGGGACTCGTGACGCTCGGAGGCGATCACCTGCAAGCCGCCCGATTCGAGCACCTGCTGGTGACGCTTCTGCCAGTCGGCCTTGATCTGAGCGATCTGCTCAGGCGTCGGGTTTTCCAGGGCCGCCACTTCGACTTCCCAGTTGCCGCCCAACAGGATGTCGGTACCACGACCGGCCATGTTGGTGGCGATGGTCAGGGCGCCAGGGCGACCGGCCTGGGCGATGATTTCCGCTTCCTTTTCGTGGAACTTGGCGTTCAGGACCTTGTGTTCGATGTGCTCCAGGTTGAGCAGACTGGACATGTGCTCGGAGGTTTCGATGGTCGCCGTACCCACCAGCACCGGACGGCCCTGGGCCAGGGATTCCTTGATGTCGGTGATGATCGCCGCGTACTTCTCTTCGGCGGTGAGGAACACCAGGTCGTTGTAGTCCTTGCGCGCCAACGGTTTGTTCGGCGGGATAACCGTCACCTGCAGGCCGTAGATCTGGTGGAACTCGAAGGCTTCGGTGTCCGCGGTGCCGGTCATGCCGGACAGCTTGGTGTACAGGCGGAAGTAGTTCTGGAAGGTGGTCGAGGCCAAGGTCTGGCTTTCTGCCTGGATATTGAGGTGTTCCTTGGCCTCGATGGCCTGGTGCAAACCCTCGGACAGGCGACGACCGGGCATGGTCCGGCCGGTGTGTTCGTCCACCAGGACCACCTGGCCTTCCTGGACGATGTATTCGACGTTGCGGTTGAACAGCTTGTGCGCGCGCAGGCCGGCATACACGTGGGTCAGCAGGCCCAGGTTATGCGAAGAATAAAGGCTCTCGCCCTCGGCCAGCAGGCCGACCTGGGTCAGCATCTCTTCGATGAACTGGTGACCGGCTTCGTTCAGCTCGACCTGGCGGGTCTTCTCGTCGACGGTGAAGTGACCTTCTTTGGTCACCACGCCTTCCACTTCCTCGATGTGCAGCACCAGGCGCGGGATCAGCTTGTTGATCTCGGTGTACAGCCGCGAGCTGTCTTCGGCCTGGCCGGAGATGATCAGCGGAGTACGGGCTTCGTCGATCAGGATGGAGTCGACTTCGTCGATCACGGCGAAGTTCAGCTCGCGCTGGAACTTCTCTTCCATGCTGAACGCCATGTTGTCGCGCAGGTAGTCGAAACCGAACTCGTTGTTGGTGCCGTAGGTGATGTCGGCGGCGTAGGCGGCACGCTTCTCTTCCGGCGGCTGGAACGGCGTGACCACGCCGACCGTCAGGCCGAGGAACTCATAGAGCGGGCGCATCCAGTTGGCGTCGCGGCGGGCCAGGTAGTCGTTCACCGTCACTACGTGCACGCCCTTGCCGGACAGCGCGTTGAGGTAAACGCCGAGGGTCGCCACCAGGGTCTTACCCTCGCCGGTGCGCATTTCCGCGATCATGCCTTCATGCAAGGTCATGCCGCCGATCAACTGCACGTCGAAGTGGCGCATGCCCATGACCCGCTTGCCGGCTTCGCGGGCGACCGCAAAAGCTTCGGGCAGGAGTGTGTCGAGGGTCTCACCTTGGGCTATGCGGGCCTTGAACTCTCCGGTCTTGGCACGCAGCTGCTCGTCCGAAAGGGCCACCATTTGCTCTTCGAAGGCATTGACGATCTGTACCGTCTTGAGCATGCGTTTGACTTCACGCTCGTTCTTGCTTCCAAAAAGTTTCTTTAACAAAGGCGCAAACATATCGGCAGGTTCTTCCACACATAGGGATGGAGGGCGGCCCCGTGAGTCGCCCGAGCAGCCCTCATGGCCGCATGCGAACGAGTATTCTACCCGGAAACGATGGTGAGGAAAGTGGCGTTAATCCACGATGCTGGCACAGCGTTGTGACGGGGCCACTCTAAAATAAGGTCTTTTTCCCGAACTTCAAGCCATCGGGTACAGACGTTAACCGCGGACTTTAGGGCCAAAGACGATTCACATCAATGGCCGCAGGTAGAGCGAGCGCTTCTGCTACCATGGCGACTCTGTTTCTTCAGGTGTCTGAATCATGGCATTTCGCCCTCTCACGGCCCGGGCGCCCGCCGCCCTGCTTCGCGAAGCCAAGCCGCTGAAAGCCATTTTCAGTCATGCCCAACGCCTCGCGCATTTGCAGCGTCTGGTGGAAAGCCAGCTGCAACCCGCCGCCCGCGAACACTGTCATGTGGCTTCGTGGCGAGAAGGCAG
Organism: Pseudomonas sp. GW821-FHT04D07; assembly: GCF_059420225.1. NCBI lineage: Bacteria > Pseudomonadati > Pseudomonadota > Gammaproteobacteria > Pseudomonadales > Pseudomonadaceae > Pseudomonas > Pseudomonas sp. GW821-FHT04D07. Next base: position 411,859 of record NZ_JBWKTH010000001.1, on the reverse strand, counting down.
CCTGCTGCTGATTGTCACCGACGGGCATTGGGCGACTCGCCTGCGCTACCAGCAAAAACGCCTGCAACGGCAATTGCAGGCGTTCGACATGTTCGAAGGCCTGACCCGCATCCTGTTCAAGGTGCAGCCGCCGACCGTGCCGCAGGGTGCGGTGGGGCACACCATGGACTTGTCCGTGAATGCGGCGCAAACCATCCAGGACACCGCCGACGGCATCAGCGACCCGAACCTGCGCGCCGCCCTGGAGCGCCTGGCCAGCCACGCCAGACCCAAGGCCTGAGCCACCAGCCGCGCCCTTGAGATATTGAAAAACGCCATCTACCTGTAGGAGCCGGCTTGCCGGCGATGGCGTTTGCATGGGCGCCGTAAGGCTCAAGGGCCTCATCGCCGGCAAGTCGGCTCCTACAAGGGCATTGCCCGTCCGGCGGGACGCCGGTTCCCTGGACACCCAAAATCTCAGCGGACCTCGAACGCAATGAACAAAAACCTCAAATTCAGCCACAAGATCCTGCTGGCCGCATCGCTGATCGTGCTCGCCGCCTTCTCGCTGTTCAAGCTGTACAACGATTACCTGTAACGCAATGCGATCCGCGATGACCTCAACAGCTATCTGCATGAGATGGGTGGCGTCGCCGCCAATAACATCCAGACTTGGTTGACCGGCCGCAGCCTGCTGGTCGAAAACCTGGCTCAGTCGGTCGCCCTCAACGCCGACCCGACCAACGTTTCCAACCTGCTGGAACAGAAAGCCATCACCTCGACTTTCATGGGCGCCTACCTGGGCAACAAGGACGGCAGCTTCATGATCCGCCCGGACAGCAAGATGCCCGACGGCTATGACCCACGCGCGCGTCCCTGGTACAAGAGTGCCGAGAACAGCAATGGCTCGGCCCTGACCGAGCCCTATATCGACCTGGCGTCCGGGCAGTTGGTGATTTCCATCGTCAATACCGTGCGCAAGGCCGGCCAAGGCATCGGCGTGGTCGGTGGCGACCTGAGCCTGCAAGCCATCGCCGACGGTGAAGGCGACCTGACCCGGCGCCTGACGATCGAATCACAGGACGAGTTCGGGATCCTCGGCACCGCCTTCAACCGCTTCGTCGAGCGCATCCACACTTCGATCCGCGAAGTCTCCTCGGCGACCCAGCAGGTCAACGAAGTGGCCCTACGGGTGGTCAGCGCCTCCAATTCGTCGATGCTCAACTCCGATGAGCAGGCCAGCCGCACCAACAGTGTCGCCGCGGCCATCAACCAGCTGGGTGCCGCCGCCCAGGAAATCGCCCGCAATGCCGCCCAGGCCTCGACCCAGGCCTGGCCGCGGACGGTCAGCAGGTAGTGGAACGCAGCATCAAAGCCATGCACCAGTTGTCGGAAATGCTCGCCACCTCAAGCACCAACATCTAATCGCTGAACAGCAAGACGGTGAATATCGGGCAGATTCTCGAAGTGATCACCAGCATTTCCCAGCAAACCAACCTGCTGGCCCTCAATGCCGCCATCGAGGCCGCCCGGGCCGGCGAGGCCGGACGCGGGTTTGCGGTGGTCGCGGACGAGGTGCGCAACCTGGCTCACCGCACCCAGGAATCGGCACAGCAAATCCAGACCATGATTGAAGAACTGCAGGTCGGTGCCCGGGAGTCGGTCGGCACCATGGGCCATAGCCAGCGCCACAGCCTGGAAAGCGTGGAAATCGCCAACCTGGCCGGCGAGCGTTTGAGCAGCGTAACCCAGCGGATCGGCGAGATCGACGGCATGAACCAGTCCGTCGCGACCGCGACCGAGGAGCAAACCTCGGTGGTCGAGTCGATCAACATGGACATCACCGAGATCAACACCCTCAATCAGGAAGGCGTGGAAAACCTGCAATCGACCCTGCGCGCCTGTGCCGACCTGGAACAGCAGGCTGCACGATTGAAGCAGCTGGTGGGCAGTTTCAGGATTTAAGCGGCGCGCAATCCCTGTGGGAGCGGGGGGGGGGGGGGGGGGGGGGGGGGGGGGGGGGGGGGGGGGGGGGGGGGGGGGGGGGGGTGGA
>NZ_JBWKTH010000001.1:229424-409819 GCF_059420225.1 Pseudomonas sp. GW821-FHT04D07 | reverse complement strand
CGGAGCTTGCCCGCGAGTTTTTTAGCGCTCTCAGGGGCCTCTTCGCGGGCAAGCTCCGCTCCCACACAAGATATGCACTATGCCTTCAGGCTTAACTGGAATCGCCCGGTAGTCGGCAGTGGGAGTTTTCGGCCTTGGCCTCTTCTTCCTGCAATTGCTGCCAGAGTTCGGCGGCACCGGGAAACTCGGTGCCGTCTTCAGGGGTCATGGCGTCGCTGTCGTAACGGCTCAGACAGCCTTCACCCACGGTCGGTGGCGCCTTGGCGGTCGCCTTGTCGAGTGGATCGCTCATCGCCACGCCCCCAGGCCCGTCAACGGGCAGTCAGAACACCACGGTCTTGTTGCCGTGCACCAGCACACGATCTTCCAGGTGATAACGCAGGCCACGGGCCAGCACCATCTTCTCGACATCGCGACCGAAACGCACCATGTCCTCGATACTATCACTGTGACTTACACGCACCACGTCCTGCTCGATGATCGGGCCGGCATCCAACTCCTCGGTTACATAGTGGCAAGTTGCCCCAATCAACTTCACGCCCCGCAGGGACGCCTGGTGATAAGGCTTGGCACCGACGAACGACGGCAGGAAGCTGTGATGGATGTTGATCACCTTATGCGCGTACGCCTGGCACAGGTCCGGTGGCAGGATCTGCATGTAGCGCGCCAGTACCACCACATCGGCCTCGTGGTGCTTGACCAGGCGCGACACTTCAGCAAAGGCCGGCTCTTTGTCCTGTGGATTCACTGGCACGTGGTAATAAGGAATACCGTGCCACTCGACCATGCTGCGCAGGTCGTCGTGGTTGGAAATCACACAGGCGATCTGGCAATCCAGTTCCTCGCTGTGCCAACGGTGCAACAGGTCCGCCAGGCAATGGGACTCACGACTGGCCATCAACACCACACGCTTCTTCTGCTCGGTATCGGTGATACGCCAGGTCATGGAAAATTCCTCGGCGATCGGTGCAAACGCCTCACGAAAGGCGTCCAGGCCAAACGGCAGGCTGTCGGCACGAATCTCGTGACGCATAAAGAACCAGCCACTGAGGTTGTCGGAGTGATGGCTCGCTTCGGTGATCCAACCGTTGTAAGACGCCAGAAAGTTACTGACTTTGGCAACGATGCCAACGCGGTCAGGGCAGGCAATCACCAGCCGGAAAGTGCGCATGAGGGGGAAACTCCAGAACTTCGCAAAGGTCACCATTCTAGCGAGTGCGCGAAAAAACTGCAGTATTCGTTGCACAGGCGCCCCACTCCCGCCGGTCATGGCTTTCTCCCCTCATCTGTAGTGGGTTTTCCCCGAGTGACCCGGCGCCACGCGCCGATAATTCAAACATCGGCACAACAAGAGCGCTCTTGGCCGCCCTGCCGAAAACATCTAAGTCGCTGACAAGCGCCGTGCCTAAGTTTCAAATTAAATGCAATAAACCGCCTATTAAATGTTTACTTGCTCAAATACTCTGACTACTATTGCGTCACTGTACCCCTGTCGCCCTGACTCAACATAAGGTAGTGTCCATGTCCCTGATCCAGAAATACCACGCCACCCAGGAAGCCATCAAACAACTGCAAGCCGAAATGGCCGCAATGGAAAAAGACGGCGCGCTGAAAAAAGAAATGGAATTTGAAAGCAAACTGCGCACTCTGCTGGGCGAGTACAACAAGGCGCTGCCAGATGTCATCAACATTCTGGACCCACAGGCCAAAGCAGGCAAAGCCGTACGCGGCGCCGTGAAAACCACCGGCACCAAGCGCGCACGCAAGGTCAAGCAATACAAAAACCCGCACAACGGTGAAGTGATCGAAACCAAAGGCGGCAACCACAAAACTCTGAAAGAGTGGAAAGCCAAGTGGGGCGGCGACGTGGTTGAAAGCTGGGCTACCCTGCTGGGCTAAGCCAGGCCGGTCACGGACGTTATTCGCGACCCTCCAAAAAAACGCCAGCTCGCTGGCGTTTTTTATTGCCTGTCATTTAATCGCCGAGGTGTTTAACCGACCGTCATGTTAAAGCGCGCGCACAACGATTGTGCATAGTCCTGCCACTGCTCCAGCACCTGACGCTGCGCCACTGTCGCATTCGGTAAACACTTCACGAGGTGCTCGGTAAAATCCGCCAGGGTATTCGGTGCCCCCCAGGCCGCCTCGCTCAGACGCTGTCGACAGAATGTCCGCCAGCGTTGTTGCTCTTCTTCACTCAGGCTGCCGGGAAAGTTACGCGCCCGGTAACGGAATAATAATTCCGGCAAACGTTCATCATCGAAAGGCCATTGCCCACGCGCCAACTGCTCGGGGTCGGCACTGCGAACTTGCTCACACAAACGCCGGTCGCGGTCGCCGATAAAACCGTCGTATAACTGCTGCTCCGGATCCTCGCTGGGAGCGAAATCCTCACCGGCATAAAGGGCCTGGACTTTATCCCGCCAAACTTCCTGGGTGTCACTCAATTGCTGGCGGCGCGCCTCATAAAGCGCCATGTCCAACTGCAGGCGCTGCTGATCTTCGCCACGCAATACCTTCAGTGGCGCCACTACCGGACAACGGTTGACATGAATCAACTTGAGCGGCACTGGCAGTTCCCCTTCAGCACGATCCTCATGACGCCTGTAAAGCTGCTGGCGCAAGGTCTCGGCATCCAGGTCGAACAACGGCTGCGGATCCTGCGACAGATCACAGACAATCAGCGCATTGCGGTTACGCGGGTGCCAGGCCAACGGCAGGACAACACCCAGGTAATGGCGCGCGGCGGAGAAACGTCCGGAGATATGCACCATGGGCTGTAACAGACGAATCTGATCCATGACCCGCTGTTTGCTACGCAACTGAAACAGCCAGTCATACAACTTCGGCTGTTTCTCGCGAATCAACCGCGCCAGGGCAATGGTGGCACGCACATCGGACAAGGCTTCGTGGGCGTGACCATGATCGATCCCATTGGCCGCGGTCAGGCGTTCGAGCCGGAGGGTCACCCGCCCGTCTTCCTCGGGCCAGACGATCCCCTGCGGACGCAAGGCGTAGGCCGCCCGTACCACGTCGATCAGGTCCCAACGGCTGTTGCCACCCTGCCATTCGCGGGCATAGGGGTCGAAAAAATTTCGATACAGGCTGTAACGAGTGACTTCGTCGTCAAACCGCAAGGTGTTGTAGCCGGCACCGCAGGTCCCCGGAAGGGCCAGCTGGGCATGCACCCGGGTCATGAAGTCGGCCTCCGCCAAGCCCTGCTCGGCGAGTTGCCGCGGGGTGATGCCGGTAATCAGGCAAGCCGCCGGGTGCGGCAGGATATCCTCGCTCGGCCGGCAATACAGGTTGACCGGTTCATCGATCTCGTTGAGTTCGGCATCGGTCCGGATACCCGCCACCTGCAAGGCGCGATCACAGCGCGGATTGATCCCGGTGGTTTCGTAGTCGTACCAGAAGATAGAGGTCACGGCGGGTTCCTGAACAGAAGACCGACGCAGTCTAGGCGCTCAGCGCCCCCTCGGACCAGCATCCCGTAACAACTTGACGCTACTACTTCGATACCGTTCATTACAGAGTTAAGTTGCTTAGCCAGGCGCCGCTGGCTAGGATCGGGCCTCTGTCCGCAAGGACCTGTCACTATGCCGTCGATTTCAGCACCGACAAGGAAGACTGCGCTGCCAATCCCCCTGGACACTCACTACCGGGTCGAAACCCCGGAAGGCATCGACCTGCCCCTGCGCCCGGCCGGCCTGCCCGTGCGGGCAGTGGCGTTCGCCATCGACCTGGGCGTGCGCGGCGTGCTGCTCGGGGTCCTGCTGAGCAGCCTGATGCTGCTGGGCAAGCTGGGGCTGGGCCTCGGCTCGATCGTGCTGTTCCTGGTCAGTTGGTGGTACATGGTGCTGTTCGAAGTGCTGAACCAGGGCCGCTCGCCGGGCAAGCAGATGATGGGCCTGCGGGTGGTCCATGACGATGGCACGCCGATCGGCTGGGCCGCCTCCCTGACCCGTAACCTGCTGCGTTTTGTCGACATGCTGCCGTTCGGTTATTTCCTCGGTGCAATCAGTTGCCTGCAGCACCCGACCTTCAAGCGCCTCGGCGACCTGGCCGGCGGTACCCTGGTGGTCTATCGCGAACAACCGCTGCCGCGTCCCAGCCTGCCCCAGGCGACACCGCGCGCCGCGCCTTTCGCCCTGCGTTTGGCGGAACAGCGCGCCGTGTTGAGTTTCGCCGAACGCCAGGGCGACCTCAGCGCCGAACGCACCCGGGAACTGGCGGCGCTGCTGGCGACGCCCCTGGGCGTGCCGGCGTCCCGGGCCGCGGCAGAATTGAACGGGATTGCCCATGGACTGCTGGGGCCGCTATGAAACAGAGTCTCTTCGAAAGCCGCCATCAGCCCGAGTGGCAACGTTTTGCCCACTGGCTCGAGCAGATGGAACGCGGCAAGGCGAAAGCCGTCGACCTGCGCGAATTCCCCGCCCATTATCGACGCCTTTGCCAACAACTGGCCCTGACCCAGGAGCGCGGCTACAGCAGCCATTTGGTCGATACCCTGCAACAGCTGGCCTTGCGCGGGCACCAGCAACTCTATCGACACCGTAGCCACCTCGGCGCCTCGGTACTGGGTTTTATCTTCGCCGGTTTCCCCCGCCTGGTGCGCGAACAATGGCCCTTCGTCCTGGTCGCCGGGGTGCTGTTCTTCGCCAGCCTGGGGCTGACCGGGGTGCTGATCTATCTGTTTCCGGACCTGGTCTACAGCATCGTCAGCCCGCAACAGGTCGCCGACATGCAGGCCATGTACGACCCCGCTGCCAGCACCCTGGGACGCAGTGTCGCGCGGGCTTCCAGCGAAAACTGGGTGATGTTCGGCTACTACATCATGAACAACATCGGCATCGCCTTCCAAACCTTCGCTGGCGGCTTGTTGTTCGGTCTGGGCAGCCTGTTCTTCCTGCTGTTCAACGGCCTGACCATCGGCGCGGTGGCCGGCCACCTGACCCAGATCGGCTACGGGCAGACCTTCTGGTCGTTTGTCATCGGCCACGGCGCCTTCGAACTCACCGCCATCGTCCTGTCCGGGGCCGCTGGCCTGCAACTGGGCTGGGCGCTGGTGGCGCCAGGCCGCCTGCGCCGCGGCGAGGCCCTGCGCCTGGGTGCGCAGAAGAGCATCCAGATCGTCGGCGGAGTGATCCTGTTCCTGCTGATCGCCGCCTTTATCGAAGCCTACTGGTCCTCCATGAGCCAGCTCGCACCGCGGATCAAATATGCGCTGGGCGCTGGACTCTGGCTGCTGGTGGGCGCCTATCTGTTGTTGGCCGGACGGAGCAAGCATGCGCCTGACTGACGCCAGCGTCGCCATTCGTCCCCGCAGCACCTGGGAAGCCATGGACCTCGGCGTGCTGCTGGCCCAGCAACATCGCGGCTTGCTGATGGCTTCCTGGGCTCTGGTCACCTTGCCGGTCTTCGCCCTGCTGAGCCTGCTGCTCTGGGAACACCCTTCAATCGCCCTGCTGCTGTTCTGGTGGTTGAAACCGGCATTCGAGCGTTTGCCGCTGTATATCCTGTCCACGGCCCTGTTCGGTGATACCCCCAGCCTGAAACAGGCGCTCAAGGCCTGGCCGCGCCTGCTCAAACCGCAACTGCTGGCGAGCCTGACCTGGCGCCGCCTGAGCCTGAGTCGCAGCTTCACCTTGCCGGTGCAACAGCTTGAAGGCCTCGCCGGGCAAGCCCGCCAACAGCGCCTGCGGGTACTTTTGCCCCAGAGCCTGCGCGCAGCGCGCTGGCTGACACTGATCGGCGTGCACCTGGAATATGTCCTGTGGATCGGCCTGATGGCGGTGTTCTATCTATTGTTGCCGCGGCAGATCGACATCGACTGGCACTGGCAGAAACTGCTGTTCGCCGCCCAGCATGAGTGGCTCTGGCTGGAGCACCTGAGCAACGCCTTCTACGCACTGATCCTGATTTTCTGGGAACCGATCTATATCGCCTGCGGCTTCAGCCTCTACCTCAACCGCAGGACCGTGCTGGAGGCCTGGGATATCGAACTGATTTTCCGCCAGCTGCGCCAACGCCTGCTGCCGGTGGTCACCGCGCTGCTGCTCGGCGTCGGCCTGTGGTCGATACCTTTTGCGCAACCGCTGATGGCCGCCGAGCCGCCGGCGCCGAACACGCCACGGCTGCTCAAGCAACCGCTGACCAGCCAGGCGTCCCAGGACGCGATCAAGGCGTTGTTGCAGGCGCCGCCGTTCAAGAACCCGGAAACCGTCACCCGCTGGCGGCTGGGCGAACCTTCCAGCGAACGCCACGGCCAACCCCCCAGCGGCTGGCTGAAGGCCCTGTTGGAACGTTTTGACAGCCGCATCGCCGGCACCCTCACCCAAGGCCTGGAGATTCTGCTCTGGGCCGTGCTGTTCAGCTTGCTGGTCTGGTTGGCCTGGCGCTATCGGGATGGCTTGCGGACCTTCGTTGGCCTGCGCCCGAAGCCGCGCGCCAAGCCCATCCCGAGCGCCGCGCCGCAACTGTTTGGCCTGGCGCTGGGCATCGACACCTTGCCCGACGATATCGCCGCCAGCGCCGAGGCGCTGTGGCCGCAGCAGCCGCGCGAAGCCATGAGCCTGCTCTACCGTGGCCTGCTCAGTCGCCTGCTGCATGACTATCAATTACCCCTGAAGAGCGCCGATACCGAAGGCCAGGTCCTGGAGCGGCTCGCCCAGTTGCGCGAACCGGCCCTGCAGGCCTTCAGCCAGGAACTGACCGGCCACTGGCAGAACCTCGCCTACGGCCATCGCCTGCCGGCGGCCCAGCAGCAACAGGCGCTGTGTGAAGGCTGGCGACAACTCTTCGGTCCGGGGGCCGTCCGATGAACCGGCGTCTTTCCTGGCTGATCGGCCTGGCGCTGCTGGCGTTGCTCGCCGGTGGCGGCCTCTATCTCTACCATAAGGCCACGCCCTACACCGAGGTCATCGATCACGGCCCCTCGCCCGAGGCCCGCGCCAACCCTTACCTGGCCGCCGAACAGTATCTGCGTGGGCGTGGCCTGCAGGTCAGCCATGCCAACAGCCTGGATATCCTCCCCAGCCTCGACCCTCGCGGACGGAGCCTGATGCTGCTGGGCGAGCGCTCGAACATGACCCCGCGCCAGGCCGACCAGTTGCTCAACTGGGCCCGGGCCGGCGGGCGCCTGCTGTTCGTCGCCGAAGCCCTGTGGGACCCCAGGACCGGGAAAAGCGGCGACCTGCTGCTCGACCGCGTGCAACTGCGTCAACTTCTGAGCAACGACCTCAAGGGCGACGCTCCAGAACCGGAAGACGAGCATTACCCCCTGTTGACCCGCATGTACCTGGAAGACGAGGACGCCCCGGCCTACTTCAGTTTCGACACCGAGTTCCACTTGTCCGACCCGAAGGACCTGGCGCAATCCTGGGCCAACAGCGCGACCTCCACCCACCTGATGCAACTGGACTACGGCGCCGGCAGCGTCACCGTGCTGACCGACGCCGAGCTCTGGACCAACCGCGCCATCGGCCGCTACGACAACGCCTGGCTGCTCTGGTACCTGGCCCAGGACAGCGAGGTAACGCTGCTGTTCAACACCGAGCACGACAACCTGCTGACGCTGTTGTGGCGCTACTTCCCCCAGGCCCTGGTGGCCCTCGCCGCGCTCCTCGGCCTGTGGCTATGGCATGTCGGCCTGCGCCAGGGGCCGTTGCAGGCGCCCGCCTCGCGGGCACGCCGACAATTGCAGGAACACCTGCGGGCCAGCGCCGATTTCCTGCTCCGCCGCAGCGGCCATGAGGCCCTGCTCCAAGCCTTGCAACAGGACATCCTGCGCCGGGCGCGCAAACGCCACCCCGGTTTCGAACGACTCGGCGTTGCCGAACAATGGCAGGTGCTCGCGCGCCTGACCCGCCAACCCACCAGCGCCATTAGCCAGGCCTTGCGCCCGCGACCGAAGCAGCGCCTTTCCAGCGTCGACTTCAGCCGCCAGGTCGCCCACCTGCAAACTCTCAGGAATGCCCTATGAGCGAACAACAAGCCGAACCGACCAGTCCGGTCGACACCGAGGTTCATGCCCAGCAGCAACGTCATCGCGCCAGCCAGTTGGCCCAGGCCGTGCGCCACGAACTGCAAAAGGTGCTGATCGGCCAGGACACGGTGATCGATGACGTGCTCACCGCGCTGATCGCCGGTGGCCATGTGCTGCTCGAAGGTGTCCCCGGACTGGGCAAGACCCTGCTGGTGCGGGCCCTGGCCCGCTGCTTCGGCGGCGACTTCGCGCGTATCCAGTTCACCCCCGACCTGATGCCCAGCGATGTCACTGGTCATGCGGTCTACGACTTGCAGACCGAACAGTTCAAGCTGCGCAAGGGCCCTCTGTTTACCAACCTGCTGCTGGCGGATGAAATCAACCGCGCCCCGGCGAAAACCCAGGCAGCACTACTCGAGGCCATGCAGGAACGCCAGGTCACCCTCGAAGGTCGCGCGCTGCCCATCGCCCAGCCGTTCATGGTGCTCGCCACGCAGAACCCGATCGAACAGGAAGGCACCTACCCGCTGCCCGAAGCCGAGCTCGACCGCTTTATGCTCAAGCTGCGCATGGACTATCCCGATGCCCAGCAGGAACTGGACATGGTCCGCCAGGTGACCCGCTCGACCAAGGCCGACATGCTCGAAGTACAGCCGCTGCGTACCCTGTTGCAGGCCAAGGACGTGCTGGCCTTGCAACGGATCGCCAGCGAATTGCCGCTGGACGAGCAGGTCCTCGACTACGCCGTGCGCCTGGCCCGAGCCACCCGCAGTTGGCCGGGCCTGACCCTCGGCGCCGGGCCCCGGGCGTCCATCGCCCTGGTCCGCGGCGCCCGGGCCCGGGCGTTGCTGCGCGGCGGCGAATTTGTGATCCCGGACGATATCAAGGGCTGCGCCCTGGCCGTGCTGCGGCATCGGGTGCGGATCGCCCCCGAGCTGGATATCGAAGGACTGTCGGTCGACCAGGTGCTCAAGCAATTGCTTGACCAGGTCCCGGCGCCGCGCCAGTGAGGCGTCCGCATCCATGAGACCTTCACGGCTGCTGTTGATCTGGCTTGGCGTCCTGCTCGCCCTGGGCATTGGCCTCGGTGCGCTCAGGGCCCTGGGTGTCGAGTTGCCCGGGCGCCTCGGTTCGATTGGCTGGGGCTTGCTCCTGGCCCTGCTGCTGTTGAGCCTGCTCGACGCCGCCCGGCTCAGGCGCTTGCCCTCGCCGCGGCTGCAACGCCAACTGCCCGGTAGCCTGGCCCTGGGCCGTTGGGGCGAAGTACGCATCGAGCTCAGCCACGACCACCCCACGCCCCTGCGGGTGCGGCTCTTCGACCATGTGCCCGCCGGCCTGGCGTTCGCCAACCTGCCCCAGGCCATCACTTTGCAACCGGGCGCAGGCAGCGCGCTGACCTACCGCGTGCGGCCCTTGAGCCGTGGCCATTTTCGCTACGAACGTTGCGAAGTCAGCCTGCCCAGCCCGTTGGGGCTGTGGTCCGAGCGACGCTATCTGGCACTGGCCGATGCCACCCGTGTCTACCCGGATTTCGCCCGTCTCTACGGTGCCCAGCTCCTGGCCGTCGATAACTGGCTCAGCCAGCTCGGTGTGCGTCAGCGCCAGCGGCGCGGCCTGGGCCTGGAGTTCAACCAGTTGCGCGAGTTTCGCGAAGGCGACAGCCTGCGCCAGATCGACTGGAAAGCCACGGCCCGGCAACGCACGCCGATTGCCCGGGAGTACCAGGACGAGCGTGACCAGCAGATCGTCTTCCTGCTCGATTGCGGGCGACGGATGCGCAGCCAGGATGGTGAGTTGGCGCACTTCGACCATGCCCTCAACGCTTGCCTGTTGCTCAGCTACGTGGCCTTGCGCCAGGGCGATGCGGTGGGCCTGTGCACCTTTGCCGGCGAGCAGCCGCGCTTTCTCGCCCCGGTCAAGGGCCAGGGTCAACTGAACGTACTGCTCAACAGTGTCTACGACCTGAACAGCACCCAGCGCCCGGCGGACTACCAGGCCGCGGCCAGCCAACTACTGGCCCGACAGAAACGCCGGGCCCTGGTGGTGTTGGTGACCAATCTGCGCGATGACGACGATGAGGCACTGCTGACGGCGGTCAAACGCCTGAGCCGGCAACATCGGGTGCTGGTGGCCAGCCTCAGGGAGGAAGTGCTCGACCAGTTGCGCCAGGCACCGGTGCAGACTCTGACCGAGGCCCTGGCCTACTGCGGCACGGTGGATTACCTGAATGCCCGGGCCACCCTCCATGAACGGCTCGCCGCCCATGGCGTACCGGTGCTGGATGCCCGCCCGAGCGAACTGGGTGCCGATCTGGTCAGCCGCTACCTGAGTTGGAAAAGAGCCGGAACCTTATAGGAACCCGGCCCCTTGAAGCCCCGCGCTAAGCGGAAGCCTCCAACGGATGGAAGCTGAAGTAATGCTGCAGCGCCGCGACCAGTTGCAGATACTCCGCAGATGACTCGAGCAGCCTGAAGCCCGAGTCGTAATAACCCGGGGACGCCTCCTCATGGCACCACAGGCAGCGGCCGGTCAGATCAACCAGTTGCTGACTGCCATCGCTGAGCGGAAGCTTGAGCTGCAACTTGAACTCGGCCTTGACCAGCAAAGGCAACTGACTGATCAGCATCAGCCCCTCTTCGCAGACATTGCCCAGGTAGCCGATAGGTTTGCCGGTGTGGCGATTGAACACTTGCAGAAAATAAGGCAGCTGATGCCGCTCGATTCGACGGTCAGTAGGCATGGCAATGATCGCTGTGAAGGCCATTCAGCATGGCTGCGCTAATGCTTCGGAGCAGACGAACGGCACTGCCCTCCCTTGGTCTCGGCCGACAGCGGCAAATCGCCCTGTCGCAAACCTCTACCGAGCCATGGCTTTCAATTCAAAAGAATTGATAAAACTGAAACCATACACTCGAATGTTAGCGCAAAGCTGGCAGAGAGCCAGTTTCTATTTCACTCATCATAAAACCACGCTACTACAACGGCGCGGGACTGGGCTGCGCCGCCATGGCGCCATCTGCATGGCCCAACTGCCGCAAGGTTTCCAGGCGCGCCCGGGCACGGTATGCGTATTCGCTGTAAGGGTACTGGGCGATGATAAATTGATAGGTCTGTATCGCGTCGACGAACAGTTTCTGTCGCTCCAGGCACTGGCCACGCAGCATCGACACTTCCGGCTGGACATAGGGCCGGGTGCGGCTCTCACGATCGACCTGAGACAACTGCAGCATGACGTCTTCACAGTTGCCGCGATCATAGGAACGATAGGCATTGTTCAGATGACTGTTCATCGACCAGCGGGTGCAACCAACCATACTGGCGGCCAAGGCTAAAACGAGCAAAATTCGCATGGGGGGTCTCCTGTTCTTGCTAGTGTATCGACCCGATGGCGAAAATCTCCAGAGTGTTCGCCAAACAACCTATTCGAAAAAAATCATCCGCTGAAAAGTAGTGCAAATGAACAATGACTACAGCCGAGGACCATAGTAGCCTTTCGCTGCGCTTGAACTCAGGAGTCTCTGCATGTCCGTTCGTCGTACTAAAATCGTCGCCACACTGGGCCCGGCCAGCAATTCGCCGGAAGTTCTCGAACAGTTGATCCTCGCTGGTCTGGACGTTGCCCGTCTGAACTTCTCCCACGGTACTCCCGACGAGCACAAGGCTCGTGCCAAGCTGGTGCGCGACCTCGCCGCCAAGCACGGGCGCTTCGTCGCGCTGCTGGGTGACCTGCAGGGCCCGAAGATCCGTATCGCCAAGTTCGCCAACAAACGTATCGAACTCAAGGTCGGTGATCGCTTTACCTTCTCCACCAGCCATCCGCTGACCGAGGGCAACCAGCAGGTCGTCGGTATCGACTACCCGGATCTGGTCAAGGATTGCGGCGTCGACGACGAACTGCTGCTCGACGACGGTCGCGTGGTCATGCGTGTTGAAACCGCGACCGACACCGAGCTGCACTGCGTGGTGTTGATCGGTGGTCCGCTCTCGGACCACAAGGGCATCAACCGTCGCGGTGGCGGCCTGACCGCCCCGGCCCTGACCGAAAAAGACAAGGCCGACATCAAGCTCGCCGCCGAAATGGAAGTGGACTACCTCGCGGTCTCCTTCCCGCGCGACGCCGCCGACATGGAATACGCCCGTAAGCTGCGCGACGAGGCCGGCGGTACTGCCTGGCTGGTGGCGAAGATCGAACGCGCCGAAGCCGTGGCCGACGACGAAACCCTCGACGGCCTGATCATGGCCAGCGACGCGGTGATGGTGGCCCGTGGTGACCTCGGTGTGGAAATCGGCGACGCCGAGCTGGTGGGCATCCAGAAGAAAATCATTCTGCATGCGCGCCGCCACAACAAGGCGGTGATCGTCGCGACCCAGATGATGGAGTCGATGATCCAGAACCCGATGCCGACCCGCGCCGAAGTGTCCGACGTAGCCAACGCCGTACTGGACTACACCGACGCCGTGATGCTTTCGGCCGAAAGTGCCGCCGGTGCCTACCCGCTGGAAGCGGTGCAAGCCATGGCGCGTATCTGTATCGGCGCCGAAAAGCACCCGACCAGCAAGACCTCCAGCCACCGGATCGGCAAGGTCTTCGAAAGCTGCGACCAGAGCATCGCGCTGGCAGCCATGTACACCGCCAACCACTTCCCGGGCGTCAAGGCGATCATCGCCCTGACCGAAAGCGGCTACACGCCGTTGATCATGTCGCGGATTCGTTCCTCGGTGCCGATCTACGCATTCTCCCCGCACCGTGAAACCCAGGCCCGCGCGGCGATGTTCCGTGGCGTCTACACCGTGCCGTTCGACCCGGCTTCGCTGCCACCTGAGCAAGTCAGCCAGGCCGCGGTGGACGAGTTGCTCAAGCGCGGCGTAGTCGAGCAAGGCGACTGGGTCATCCTGACCAAGGGCGACAGCTACCACACCATCGGCGGCACCAACGGCATGAAGATCCTGCACGTGGGCGACCCACTGGTTTGATCCTCGTTACAGCGCCGTAAAAAAGCCCCGCCTCTCGCAAGAAGGCGGGGCTTTTTTATGCCTGGACAGGGAGAAAAACCGCCGCGGATGCCGTGTAGGTTTTTTCTGTTTTTATTGTGGTGTCGGCACATAGATCACCTGACAGGCTAGCCTTGTCACTTGACCGCCGGATGCATGCAAAAGCCTCGGCAAGGAGAAGCTCAATGAAAGACCGAAACCGTCCTCCCATCACCCGCAACCCCTTCAACCGGATCATGGACATCCAGATGATCGCCACGACGCTGGGGGGCGCCAGCCTGGCAGGCATGCTCTTCCCCAACATGGGAAGTGCACTGCTGGCAGGCTTGCTGCTGGGCGCCCTGGCCGGATTATGGGCCACAACACCCACCACCTGACACTACCGACCCAAGGAAGGGTGCCATGACACTGGAACAGACCCCTTATTCGATTATCGCCGGCCTGATTCTTATCGCCTTCTATCTGGGGCGGTCCCTGTATTATCGACAACCCGCAGAACTGATCCACGCGGTGATTATCATCACCGCCTGCCAGGGAGTTGTGGCGGCCATCGCGCTGGGTTCACTGACCTATTTTTCCAGCGCCCACGAACTGGGGATTTTGCGAGAACAGAAGGACAGTATCCTGGTCGGCGCACTGGCACTGACGTGGGTGTCGGTGATCTCCGCCTATTCGAGTCTCATGCAACCCGGGCATCGGGCAAAGTCGTCCGGGAAACCTTGACTCTCAACGCCGGGTCATGAAACCCGAAAGCGCAGCAATCGCCTCGGGCGAGCGCAGCCGCTGGATAAACAATGCGGCTTCGGCCTCCACCACCTGTCGCAGTTGCTCACGATCCGGGTCCTTCATCAATTGCTTGCTGACCTGCACCGCCGCCGAGGCCAGTTGATCGAAGCGCAGCGCTACTTCCCGCGCCTTGGCCAAGGCCAGCTCGCCACTGGGCAACGCCTCGCTGGCCAGGCCCCAGACCGCCGCCTGTTCACCACTGAAGCCCTCGCCCAACAGCAGCAACTGCGCCGCTCTGGCGTGGCCGAGCAAACGCGGCAGCAACAGGCTGGAACCGAATTCCGGGCACAGCCCCAGATTGACGAACGGCATGCGCAGACGGGCATCGGCGCTGACGTACACCAGGTCGCAATGCAGCAACATCGTCGTGCCGATCCCCACGGCCGGCCCCGCCACCGCGGCAATCACCGGCTTGCGGCAATCGAGCAGGCTGCGCATGAACGCAAAGACCGGGCTGTCGAGGTTGCTCGGCGGCTCTTCGAGAAAATCGGCAATGTCATTGCCGCTGGTAAAACACTCGCTGCTGCCACAAATCAACACCGCGTTGATCTCGGGGTCGGCATCCGCTTCCCGTAGCGCTAGGCCCAACTGGCTGTACATGGCGCGGGTCAGGGCGTTCTTCTTGTCGGCACGGTTCAGGCGCAGGGTCAGCAAGCTGCCTTCGCGCTCCAGCACAATCGCGTCAGTCATGGAAACTCTCTTATTGTGGAGGCCCGGCGCTCAGGCGTGCGGCACGAACACATCGGCCAGCAGTTGATTGCGCGGCAGCCCGGCCAGGTACAGACGTTTGGCCAACGCCTCGACACTTGCCGGGGCGCCACAGAGTAGAGCCAGGGTTTGCCGGGAGACAAGCCGCAGTTTGGCCAGAAAGTCCGGCAGTTCGGCCCCGATCACGTAGTCGACGCTCAGGTTGGGGAACTGCGTGGCCAATTCGTTCAGCGCCGGCGCCAGATAATGTTCGCTGGCGTCGTGGGCCAGGTGAACCAGGCGTATCGGTCCTTCATGGCCCTGGCGCAGCGCCTCGCGCAACACCCCCCATAACGGTGCCAGGCCCGTACCGGCCGCCAGCAGCCAGAGCGGCCGGACGTGCCAGTCCGGGTCATAATGCAAAGCCCCGCCACGCAGTTCGCCCAGGCGAATCGGCGCGCCGAGCTGAAGCCGACGCGCCGCGTCGCTGAATGCACCGGGTTGCCGGCAATCGAGGTGGAACTCCAGGTAACGGTCTTCCTCGGGCAGGCTGGCCAGCGAATAAGGCCGGGCGACGCCCTGCTCCGTCCACAGCACCAGATGCTGGCCGGCGCTGTAACGCAGGGGGCGTTCGGGCAGCAGGCGCAGGCGCAGAACCGTCGGGCTCAGCCAGTCCAGCTCGACCACCGTTGCCGACAGGCCGTCACGGCGCGGATCGAAGACCTCAATCTGCAGGTCCTCGCGCACCTGGCACTGGCAAGCCAGCCGCCAGCCGCGCTCGCGCTGGGCGAAGGCCAGGGCCTCTGGCTGGTTATCCTGCGGCTCGCCCTGCACGCAACGCACCAGGCAGGTGTGGCAACTACCCGCCCGACAGCTGTAAGGCACCGCCACGCCCGCCTGGTTCAGGGCATCGAGCAGGTTGCTGCCAACGTCCACCGACCAGGTCCGCTCACCCACCCGCAACTCAGGCATCGGTGTATTCCCAAGCCGCGCAGCAGCGATTGCGCCCGTCGCGCTTGGCGCGGTACAGCGCCTGATCGGCGCGCTGCAAGGCATCGTCGAGGTCGTCGTCCACCCCCACCAGCGTCATGCCCACCGACAGGCTCAGGTTGTTCACCGCCAACCCCACCAGCTCCACCTGAGTAAAGGCCAGGCGCAAGCGCTCACAACAGGAGGTCAGGCGATCAGGGTCGGCATTGGGCAGCAGCAACACGAATTCTTCTCCACCGTAGCGCGCCAGCACATCGCCGTCGCGCACACAGGCATTGGCCACCGCGGCGAACGCCTGCAAGACCTGGTCACCGGCGGCATGCCCATGCATATCGTTGATCCGCTTGAAATGATCGAGGTCGATCAAGGCCAGGCCATGGACCACATCCGCGTCCATCAGCTCCAGCTCACGGGAAGCCAGCCGCAGGAAATGTCGTCTATTGTACAACCCGGTCAGCTCATCGGTCGCCACCAGGTCCTCCAACTGGCGCATCATCCCGCGCAGGGTGTCCTGGTGGGCCTGCAAGGCGAAGCGACGCTGGCGCATACGCAGACGGGAGGCTTGCACGTAGCTGGCGTAGAGACACAACCACAGCAGCACGACGAACAGCACGCACACCTGCAGCAACGCCAGGCCCGGGTCTGGCAACTGGAAGTGATAACCCTCCCAGAGATTGAGCGCCGCAAAGGTGAAGAACATCAAGGCCGCACAGCGTATGAACTTGCGTTGCGGCAGATGGAACATGCCGAACAGCAGCACCAGTGGGTAAAATATCAGGAATGTGCCGCGGGCTTGTTCGAGGTTGGCCATCAGGTAGGTTTGCCAACCCAGGCCTATGAGTACCTGCAGCTCGGTCAGGCTGGGATCGCGAAAATGCCGGTTGCGATTGCTGATAAACAGCCAGCCGAGTACGCCCTGACTGAGAATTACCAGGCCACTACCGATCAGGCCCGTGGTTACGCTGGCCTCATAGTGATCGGTGAAAATCGCTACCCATAGTAGCGTCAGCACCAGTAGATAGGTGCCGGCAGCCAGGGCAAAGCGTTTGCGTAACAGACTCTGTATGGCTTTATGGGTCAATCTTTGACTCACTGTGCGCTGAGGGCTCAAGGGGTTTCCTTCCCGTACAGGCCACTTGCCACTCTAGTGATCTGGCTCAAAAATAACTATTCAATTTTTTAAACTCAGACAGCTTTGTTTATACGAGTAGGCAAAAAAGGTGCCGACGTCCCTGCGACCTTGGTGTGAGCACTGACGGATGTGCCCGGCTTAAGGGCAGGTTATACTGCCGCGCCTCATTTTGTGCCGGCCATGCGTGCCCGGCTCGCCTCAAAAGATGTTTTCGACAGACCAGATGCAAACCGGTCGCAAACACCTTATTTCCATGTTCCCGTCTTTATAGAGGAGCGCGACCCATGACCGTGATCAAGCAAGACGACCTGATACAGAGCGTTGCCGACGCCCTGCAGTTCATTTCCTATTACCATCCCGTGGACTTTATCCAGGCCATGCACGAGGCCTACCTGCGGGAAGAGTCGCCGGCGGCCCGCGATTCCATGGCGCAGATCCTGATCAACTCGCGCATGTGCGCCACCGGCCACCGGCCAATCTGCCAGGACACCGGTATTGTCACCGTGTTCGTGCGCGTGGGCATGGATGTGCGCTGGGACGGTGCCACCATGGGCCTGGACGACATGATCAACGAAGGCGTGCGTCGCGCCTACAACCTGCCGGAAAACGTCCTGCGTGCTTCGATCCTGGCCGACCCGGCAGGCGCGCGCAAGAACACCAAGGACAACACCCCGGCGGTCATCCACTACTCCATCGTTCCGGGTAATACCGTGGAAGTGGACGTCGCGGCCAAGGGCGGCGGTTCCGAGAACAAATCGAAAATGGCCATGCTCAACCCATCCGACTCGATCGTCGACTGGGTGCTGAAGACTGTGCCGACCATGGGCGCCGGCTGGTGCCCACCGGGCATGCTCGGCATCGGCATCGGCGGTACTGCCGAGAAAGCCGCGGTCATGGCCAAGGAAGTGTTGATGGAGTCCATCGACATCCACGAACTGAAGAAGCGTGGTCCGTCCAACCGCATCGAAGAAATGCGCCTGGAGCTGTTCGAGAAGGTCAACCAACTGGGCATCGGCGCCCAGGGCCTGGGTGGCCTGACCACCGTGCTCGATGTGAAGATCATGGATTACCCGACTCACGCGGCGTCCCTGCCGGTGTGCATGATCCCCAACTGCGCCGCCACCCGTCACGCGCACTTCGTGCTCGACGGTTCCGGCCCGGCCTCGCTGGAAGCGCCACCGTTGGACGCCTACCCGGAAATCGTCTGGGAAGCCGGTCCGTCGGCTCGTCGCGTCAACCTCGACACCCTGACCCCGGAAGACGTGCAGAGCTGGAAGCCGGGCGAAACCGTCCTGCTCAACGGCAAGATGCTCACCGGCCGCGATGCCGCGCACAAGCGCATGGTGGAAATGCTCAACAAGGGTGAAACCTTGCCGGTGGACCTCAAGGGTCGCTTTATCTACTACGTCGGCCCGGTTGATCCGGTGCGTGAAGAAGTCGTCGGCCCAGCCGGTCCGACCACTGCAACGCGCATGGACAAATTCACCCGGCAGATCCTCGACCAGACTGGCTTGCTGGGCATGATCGGCAAATCCGAGCGCGGCCCGACCGCCATCGAAGCGATCAAGGACTACAAGGCCGTGTACCTGATGGCCGTGGGTGGCGCTGCCTACCTGGTGGCCCAGGCGATCAAGAAATCCAAGGTCGTGGCCTTTGCCGAACTGGGCATGGAAGCGATCTACGAGTTCGAGGTCAAGGACATGCCGGTGACGGTTGCTGTCGATTCCAAGGGCGAGTCGGTGCACATCACCGGTCCGGCCATCTGGCAGAAGAAGATCCACGACAGCCTGGCGGTGGAAGTGCAGTAAGCGCTTTCGTTGCAAGAATAAAGGCGGCCCGGTTGATCCGGGCCGCTTTTTTATTGCCTGCGATCTTGGGGAACAGGCGCTACCTGTAGGAGCTGGCCTCCCGGCGATGGCGCCCTTGAGCCTTGCGGTGACTGTTCGTCCGCCATCGCCGGCAAGCCAGCGCCTACATGGATCGAGGCAACCACGATACTTCGCGGCCATGCACAAACCTAGGCGTGACTGGAGGCAGGCCAGCCCTGCAAGTTGATCGGCGGACTCATAAGCCGTCGCGGCAGCCGCCGACCTTCAACCGTCAACGACGCCCTGCTCACTCGGCCTGATGCTTGTCCAGGGTCCGCAGTTTGTGTGGCAGCCCCCAGAGCAACAATGCGGCGGCGATCAGGCTGGTGATACCGATAACATACAAGGCCGGAGTCGTACTGCCGGTGAGGTCCTTGATCCGCCCAACCATCACCGGGCTGACAATGCCGCCGAACTGCCCCAGGGTATTGATCACCGCGATACCACCCGCCGCACCGGCACCCGCACCGGCCAGCAGTTTCGGCGGCAAGGTCCAGAAGGCCGGGATCGAAGCAATGATCCCGGCTCCTAGCAGGCTCAGGGCAACGACCAGCAACAAGGTGTGATCGTCAAAGATCCCCGCGCAGAAAAAGCCCACAGCCCCCAGCACCACAAGCCCACAGACAAATTTGCGGCGCTCGCCGCTGGCATCGGACAGGCGTCCGACCACCACCATGCTGATGGCGCCACAGATATAGGGGATGGCGGTGAGCAGGCCGATCATCACCGGGCTCTGGGTCCCGGCGCTGCGAATCAACTGCGGTGCCCAGAAGTTCAAGCCATAGGACGCGACCTGGATCAGGAAATAGATCAACCCCAGCGTCAGGAAACCGGGAATGCGCAGTGCCGCCAAGAGCGAACTGCCCGACTGATGCGGTTCATGCTGGGCAATGCGGCTCGACAGCAGGACCTTCTCGGCCGGCGTCAGCCAATGCGCATCGTCGATCCGATCCTTGAGCAAGGTCAGCACCAGCACCCCGAGACCGATACACGGCAGGCCGCCGAGCAGGAACAACCAGTGCCAGCCGCGCATCTGCAACACGCCGTCCAGATGCTGCAGCACCAACCCGGAGAACGGCGCGCCCACCAGCCCGGCGAACGCCGAGGCCAGAAACAGCATCGAGGTGATACGCCCGCGATAATGCTGGGGAAACCACAGGGTCAGGTAATACAGCACGCCCGGCGCGAAACCGGCCTCCATCGCGCCGATCACAAAGCGCAACGCATAGAACTGCCATTCGCTGTTGACGAACACCATCGCCGCCGTCGCCACGCCCCAGGACATCATGATCCGGGCAATCCAGCGCCGCGCACCGACCTTGTAGAGCATCATGTTGCTCGGCACTTCGAACAGCACGTAACCCACCACGAACAGCCCGGCACCCAGTCCGTAGGCGGTGTCGCTGAGACTCAGGTCGGTCTGCAACTGAAACTTGGCAAAGCTGATATTGATCCGGTCGAAGAAAGCGAACAGGTAACAGACCATGATCAGCGGCATCAGTCGCCAGGCGACCTTGCTCACCAGGGCTTTTTCGGCAGTGCGCACAACGGCGGGGCTCGCGCCCGCCTCCAGGACATTGAGACTCATGGTGTTTCTCCAGGCGGACTGCCCGCGGGTGTCCGATTGTTTTTGTTGTCTGGTACAGCGTGTCTGAAACCTTCTGCTCTATGACCCGACACTGAAATCCGGCGGCGGATGCAAATCGCAATTACGTCCGGCCTTGGCCACCTGGCCTGGCAGTTCGTGTCCAAGTAAGGCCGGCAGGCGACGGGAAATCGCCAGCAGTCTCGGCAGATCGATACCGGTCTCTATACCCATCTCGGCGCACAGGTTGACCAGGTCCTCGGTGCAGATATTGCCCGAGGCACCAGGCGCGAACGGACAGCCGCCGAGGCCGCCGACCGCCGCGTCAAAACGTCGGGCACCGACCTCGTACGCGGCCAGCACATTGCACAGCCCGAGGCCACGGGTGTTGTGAAAATGCAGGGTCAAGGCTTCGGCCGGCAAGCGGCCCAACACGCGCTTGACCAGCCGCTGGACCTGGCGCGGATTGGCCATTCCAGTGGTGTCGGCCAGGGTGATGCCCTGTATGCCCATCTCCAGATAGGTGTCGACGATCCGCAGGACGCGGTCTTCGTCGATCACACCTTCGAACGGACAACCGAAGGTGGTGGCGATGCTCGCATTCAGCAGCAGCGTCTCCCCGCGAACCCGCTCCAGTACCGTGCCGAAGGCGGCCAGCGACGCCTCGCAACTCATGCGCATATTGGCCCGGTTGTGGGTCTGGCTGGCGGACATCACCAGGTTCAACTCATCGGCCCCGGCCGCCAACGCCCGCTCGGCGCCTTTCAGATTCGGTACCAGGGCCACGTAGATCACACCCGCCTGGCGACGGATACCGCGGAAGACTTCTTCCCCGTCACGCAACGCCGGGATCGCCTTGGGCGAAACAAAAGAGCCGCCTTCGATCCGCGAAAAGCCTGCCAACGACAGCTCATCGATCAAGGCAATCTTGTCGACGGTTTCGACCCAGCTCGGTTCGATCTGCAAGCCGTCCCGTGGCGAGACTTCCTGGACGATCAGCCGCTCGGAAAAATCGCTGATCATTGCACCACCCCTTCGGCTTTCAGCCGTTCGATATCGGCGCAGGTCAGCCCCAGGCCGTCGAGAATGTCATGGGTATCCTGCCCCAGGCTCGGCCCCTGCCAGTTGATCACACCCGGGGTCTCGGAGAGTTTCGGCACGATCCCCGGCATTTTCACTTTGACGCCGCCCGGCAATTGCGCATCGAGCAACATGTCACGGGCCTGGTAATGGGGATCGGCGACGATATCGGCGACGGAATAAATCCGCCCGGCCGGCACCTCCGCATCCTGCAAGGCAACCAGTACCGCATCGATCGGCAGGCTGCTGGTCCAGTGGGTGATCGCTGCGTCCAGCAACCCGCTTTGCGCCGCCCGGCCATCGTTGTGGGCGAACTGCGGTGCCTCGGCCAGATCGGCACGGCCAATCACCTGCATCAGACGCTTGTAGATGGGGTCGCTGTTGCCGGCGATCACCACATAGGCACCGTCAGCCGTCAGATAGGTATTGGACGGCGCGATACCAGGCAAGGCGCCGCCCGTACGCTCACGGACATGGCCGAGCAAATCGTATTCCGGCACCAGGCTTTCCATCACATTGAACACGCTTTCGGCCAGCGAGACATCGACCACCTGCCCCTCGCCCTGCCTGGTCTTGACCCGCAACAGCGACATCAAGGCACCGATCACCCCGTGCAACGATGCCAGGGAATCACCGAGGCTGACGCCGACCCGCGCCGGCGGCGAGCCGGGCGTACCGGTGGTGTAGCGAATCCCGCCCATGGCCTCGCCGATGGCGCCAAAGCCGGGACGGTCGCGATAGGGGCCGGTCTGGCCGTAGCCGGAAATGCGCACCAGGGTCAGCTTGGGGTTGAGGGCATGCAGCACATCCCAGCCCAGGCCAAGTTTCTCCAGGGCGCCGGGACGCAGGTTCTCGATCAGCACATCGGCACTGGCGGCCAGTTGCTTGACCAACTCGATGCCTTGCGCGGACTTGAGGTTCAGCGCCAGGGATTTCTTGTTCCGCGACTGCAGGTACCACCAGAGCGATGTGCCTTCGTGGAGCTTTCGCCATTTGCGAAGCGGGTCGCCCTGGCCGATGGATTCGATCTTGATCACCTCGGCGCCGAACTCGCCGAGCATACGGGCCGCAAAGGGTGCCGCAATCAGCGTGCCGATCTCGATCACCTTGATTCCGCTCAGAGGAGCAGTCATCGCCGGTACCTCACTTTCTTGGAATTTGTAACCAAGGTAGTGGAGCACGGGGTGATGAATCCAACCTTCACTCGGCAAGGTGCGTTCGCGAAACGAGAAAGCTCAGGAGGGAGCGCTCAAGTGCTCGAACAGCAAGCGACTCACCGGCGACAGCGCCGCCTGATCCCGGGCCACCAGGATCAGGCGGCGCGCCGACCATTCGTCATTGAGCTGCACCGCGTGCAAGCCCAAAGCCCGACCGAACAACTCATAGGCCTTCAAGGGCAGGATGCCAATTCCCATGTTCGCCTGGACCATCCGGCACATGGCATCGAATCCCGGGACATGGATCCGCAAGCGCAATACCTTTCCCGCCGCCCGAGCCGCCGCATGGGTACGCATATTGATCGAGCTGGCCGAGTGCAGGCCGACGTAGTCGCTGTCCAGGGTATCGGCAAACGCCAGGGACTGCCGGTCGGCCAGCGAGTGGTCGGGACGCATCAGCACCACCAACTGATCCTGCCGGTACAGCACGCTGGGCAAGCCGCGCACATCGGTGTCGCTGGAGCAGACACCAAGATCCGCCACGCCGTCGAGCACGCCTTGCACCACGCCGTTGCTGGGGCGCTCTTCAAGGTCGACCTTGACTTGCGGATGACACTCGGAAAAATCCCGCAGGTCTTCCGGCAGAAACTGGATGATCGCCGAAAGATTGGCCAGCATTCGCACATAACCGCGTATGCCCTGGGTGTGCTCACCCAGCTCCAGGCCCATTTTCTCGACGTTGAACAACATCTGCCGGGCGTGATGCAGCAGGGTTTCCCCGGCCGGCGTCAAGGCCATGCCTTTGGCCTGGCGCACGAACAACCCGACACCCAGCGCCTCTTCCAGCTCCATGAGGCGCTTGCTCGCCGCCGACACGGCGATGGCCTCGCGGGCCGCCGCCCGGGTCAAGGTCCCTTCTTCATGCACGGCGACAAACAGTTGCAGGGTGATCAGGTCCAGGCGGCGGATCAGGCTTTTTTGCAGCATCGCGGGCTCGCTGGCGAATCAATCGGAGTCTTGAGGATATCGCCCTTTCAGCCCCTTGCTGAGAGTTGATTGATCGCCTTGGGATCGAGAATCGGCTGTGGCCCACCGTTTCGGGCCACCGCCAGCATCGCCCGGCCAACGGTTTCGGTGGTCTGGATGGTGTCCGGCCACAACCGCCGCAGCAAGCTTATCAGCGGTCCGGCGAGGCTGTAGACCGCTTGATAGAGCGGGGTCTTGGAACGCACCCCGTGCAGCGGCTGGATCGCACCGGGACGCATCAGGTACACCGCCTTGAACGGCAACCGTTGCAAGGCATTCTCGGTGCGCCCCTTGACCCGCGCCCACATGCTGCGGCCCTTCTCACTGCTGTCGGTGCCCGCCCCCGTGACATAGACAAAGGTCATGTCCGGATTGAGCCGCGCCAAGGTCTCGGCCGCGGCCAGCGTCAGGTCGTAGGTCACCCGGGTGTACTGCGCCTCATCCAGGCCCACCACCGAAACACCCAGGCAGAAGAAGCAGGCATCGAAGCCCTGCAACTCGGCCTCGATGTCCTGGTAGTTGAACAGGTCGGCGTGCACCACCTGGCTGAGTTTCGGATCGGCCTGGGTCACCGGCGTACGGCCAATGACCCGCACCTGCTGCACATCGTCCGCCAGCAGGCATTCACGCAATACACCCTGGCCGACCATGCCGGTGGCACCGAACAACAAGACTTTCATGGGCGACCTCTCAATGGGTTGGAAATGCCGGCAGCTCGGCAGGTGCACTGTAGTCGGCGGCGCGACTGACCTCCAGCCAACGCGTCGCCGCCTCGGCACGTGCGCTCTCGGCCTGCTCGCAATACTGCAAGGCATCGTTGCCGATCAACAGGTGCAGCGGCAGTTGCTCGTGATAGGCCAGCTTCAGCAGAATCCGCGCAATCCGATCAGGATCGCTCGGCTCATTGCCGGCGTAGGTACCGAGCAACTCCTGGATCGCACCGACGCTAGGCAGGTAGTCGTCGAGAATCGTGGGTGCGCCCTGCCCGGCCCGCACCGCCCAGTTGGTGCGCATGCCACCCGGCTCCACGGCACAGATCTTGATCCCCAAATGCGCCACTTCCTGCGCCACCACCTCGGTAAAACCACCCACCGCCCACTTCGCCGCCTGATAGGCGCTGAGCCCGGGCATGCCCAGACGCCCACCCACGGAGGAAATCTGCAGGATGTGCCCGCTGCGTTGCGCGCGCATCACCGGCAATGCGGCCCGAGTCAGGTTGACCACGCCGAAGAAATTGGTCTCGACCTCGGCACGGAATGCCTCTGCCTCGGTCTGCTCGAACGGCGCGAGATGACCGTAACCGGCGTTGTTGACCAGCACGTCGAGTCGACCAAAGGTATCGACCGCCACCTTCACCGCCGCTTCAGCCGCCGCCGCGTCCGTCACATCCAGGGCCACGACCCTCAGCTGATCGCCATAACGCGCCAGCAGATCATCCAAACGCTGCGGCTCACGCGCCGTCGCCACCAGGCGCTCCCCTGCCGCCAGCACCGCCTCGGCGATATTGCGACCCAGGCCACTGGCACTTCCCGTAATCAACCAGACTTTAGACATGCTTGTACTCCTTACGATTATTGAGTGAGCACTCACTCATTTTAAATGCAAAACGTCAATACAAAAAAAGCCTCGCCTACTCCTTGGCGGTGGCACTCCAGAACGCCTGGAAACCGGCTTCGGCATACCGCTCGGCCTGATCGGGTTCACGGCGGATAAAATCAATGGTGGTATCGGCCAGGGCGCCCATGATCGCCGAAACAAAGGCTGCTGGCTGGTCACGGAACAGGCCGCTGGCAATGCTTTCCTGCATCATGTCGTTGACCTCGCAGAAATCCTGCATGCCGGCCAGCTTGCTCTGTTCGGTGACCTGCGCGGACATCCCGAGCAAGGCCACCACCTTGCGCTTGTGCGGCTCGGCCACGCCCCAGTCGACATAGCGCTGCCAGGCATGCCGGGCGCGCTTCTTCACCGTTTCAGTGCGCGGGTAGCCGGGCATCATCACGTCGCGCAACTCAGCCTTGATGTGCAGATAGAGTTCGTTGAGCAGCACGTCCTTGGAACTGAAGTAGTTGAACAGCGTGCCCTCGGCGACCCCGGCAAGCCGGGCGATCTTCAGCGTCGGACAACCCAGGCCCTGTTCGGCGAACACCTCGATGGCGGCGCTGAGGATGGCGTTGCGTTTGTCTTCACTTTTCGGGCGGGCCATGGGGAACAGCGTTCAACTTATAAATGAGTAATCACTCAATTAAACTCGCATGAACACCTATTTGCAAGCCCGCTGGTCGTGACAGCGCCCTCCCCGACCGGGGAAGGCGCTGGGTGCTGGGGTTTTGCTTCAGAACGCGCTGCGGAAGATCTCTTCGATCTGCCGCTGATCCGCCGCCCGTGGGTTGGTCAGGCCGCAAGCGTCCTTCAAGGCATTGGTGGCGAGGATCGGGATGTCCTGCAACTTGGCACCCAGCTCCCGCAGACCGGCAGGGATCTCGACATCCTTGGCCAGGCTGCGAATCGCCGCGATGGCCGCCTGGGCCCCCTCCTCGGCGCTCATGCCCTGGATGTCGGCACCCAGCGCCTTGGCCACATCGCTCAAGCGCTGCGGGCAGACCAGCGCGTTGAAACTCTGCACATGGGGCAGCAGCACCGCATTGCACACGCCATGGGGCAAGTCGTAGAAACCGCCCAACTGGTGCGCCATGGCATGCACGAAGCCCAGCGAAGCATTGTTGAACGCCATGCCCGCGAGGAACTGCGCGTAGGCCATGCTTTCCCGGGCCTGCAGATCGGCGCCATCAAACACCGCCTGACGCAGGTTGACACTGATCAGTTCAATGGCCTTGATCGCGCAGGCATCGGTGATCGGCGTCGCCGCCGTCGAAACATAGGCCTCGATGGCATGGGTCAGGGCGTCCATGCCGGTAGCGGCGGTCAACCCCTTGGGCATGGCGACCATCAGTGCCGGGTCGTTGACCGACAGCAACGGCGTGACGTTGCGGTCGACAATCGCCATTTTCACATGGCGCGATTCGTCGGTGATGATGCAGAAACGGGTCATCTCGCTGGCGGTGCCGGCGGTGGTGTTGATGGCCACCAACGGCAGTTGCGGTTTGGCCGAACGGTCGACGCCTTCGTAGTCGCGGATATGTCCACCATTGGTGGCGCACAGGGCAATGCCCTTGGCGCAGTCATGGGGCGAGCCGCCTCCCAGGGACACGACAAAATCGCACTGAGCAGCCTTGAGTGCCGCCAGCCCTTTCTCGACGTTGTCGATGTTGGGGTTCGGCTTGGCGCCATCGAACAGCGCCGAGTCGATGTCCTGCATCGCCAGCAGGCCGGCAATCCGTGCGGCGACACCGGCCTTGGCCAGCCCCGCGTCGGTAACGATCAGCGCTTTGCGAAAACCATGCTTGCGAATCGCGCTCATGGCTTCGTCCAGGCAATCAATGCCCATGATATTCACGGCGGGGATGAAAAATGTGCTGCTCACGGTAAGCCTTCCTTTAGCTGACGGACTCCCCTCAGCTTCAGTCGAAGACCCACCGCCTACCTTGACCTGGCGCAAGGAAATCGCGCATCCGAACCACCGTTCGTCAGCCGCCGTTTATCTGGATCAGCCCACGTCGGCGATAAGTTTCGATATCGACGCCATGAGCCCCGGACGAACAGACCTGGCGAATCGCATACGGCCGGCCCATGGCATCGAACGGGCTGGCAGCCAGATCGATGACCCTCTCCGGACAGCGCCGCTTGTCCGCCCCGAGCACACGCAACAGGCGCGGCTTGAGTCGATTGCAAGCTGGAGCACCGAGAATGATCGCCACTTCGTCATTGGTCATCTCGACGATTTCGCCACTGGGGTACAGGCCGATCATGCGCACGAAGGCATTGACGATCTGCTCATCGAAATGGCTGTTGGCCGCTTTGAACAGAATGCGCAGGGATTCAAGGGTCGAACGGCCCTTGCTGTAGACCCGGTCGCTGCTGATGGCGTCATAGGCGTCGGTCACCGCGACGATCCGCGCATAAAACGGAATCGCCTCGGCATTCAAGCCGTGGGGATAGCCCGCCCCATCGACGCGCTCATGGTGCGAAAGCACCACATCGAGCGCCGTCAACGGTACGCCGACCTGGCTGACGAGCAAGGTATAGCCTTCCAGAGGGTGGCTTTTCATGATGGCGTATTCTTGCTCGGACAACGCCGACGGCTTGTTCAGGATTTCCCCGGGCACCTTGAGCTTGCCGACATCGTGGAGCATGGCGCCGACCCCGATCTGCTCCAGCTCCATGGCCGGCAACCCCAGTTCGCGGCCCAGGGCAATGGACAGCATCGCCACCCGCAGCGAATGCTCGGCGGTGTAATCGTCCTGAAACTTGATTCGGGTCAGCCAGAGCAAGGCCGAGGGGTTGCGCAGGATACTGTCGACACAGTCCTTGACCACGGCTTTCACCGCGCCGACCTGAATCGGCTCGCCCAGTTCCACGGCCTCGAGGATGCGCCAGGACTGCGCCTGCGCTGCCCCCCAGGAAAGCTCGGCCTGGGCCATTTCAACATTGAAGTCGACCGATTCGGCGAGCGCCTTGCATTCAAGCGGGGCCTCGACCGTCGGCGCACAAGCCCCGGAGGCACTGGCGATATCCACCCAGGCATACGCGCAGTTCTCGCGCAGCAACCGCAGTTCTTCCTCACGGCGGATGCGGAACTCACGAAACGAAAAAGTGGTTTCTTCCCACGGTCGGTCCAGCGCTTCGATCTGCATGCCAATGGCCAGCCGGGCCACGTCGATCTTGATACAGCCTTTGCAAATATCCGGGTCCATTTCACGTCTCCGAACGGATGCGTCAAATAAAGAGTCCAGGGCAAGCGCCGAGGCCTCAGATCGAGAACTGCGTGACCACCTGGTTCAACTCCACCGCCAGCTTGGACAGCTCTTGACTGGCGGCCAGTGTCTGGTTCGCCGCCGATGAGCTCTGGATCGACAGATCGCGGATACTGACCAAGTTCTGGTCCACCGACCGGGCGACCTGGGCCTGCTCCTCGGAAGCGGTCGCGATCATCAGATTGCGGTCGTTGATCTCACTGATGGCGAGGGCAATCTCGGACAAGGCCGAACCGGCTTCGTGAGCAATCAACAGGGTCTTGCCGGCCTCCTCATTGCTACGTTGCATCGAGATCACGGCCTGCCCGGTACCGGTCTGGATGGCGCCGATCATCTGCTCGATTTCCTGGGTCGAGACCTGGGTACGGTGCGCCAGGGCCCGCACCTCATCGGCGACCACGGCAAAGCCGCGGCCCTGCTCACCGGCCCGGGCGGCCTCGATGGCGGCATTGAGCGCCAGCAGGTTGGTCTGTTCGGCGATGGCCCGGATCACATCCAGCACCTTACTGATGCTCTGGGCTTGCTGCGCCAGGGATTCGACTTCCTGCCCGGTGGCCTTGACCGTCGAACTCAGGGTTTCGATAGAGGCAATCGTCTGGTGCACACGATCTGCCCCGGTACGGGTCGAACGCTCGGAACGCTGGGTGGACTCTGACGCCGACACCGCATTGCGCGCCACTTCCTCGACCGCCGCGGTCATTTCATTAACCGCCGTGGCGGCCTGGTCGGTCTCCAGGCTCTGGCGTTGAATACCGCGATTGGACTCATCGGTGACCGCGCTCATTTCTTCCGCGGCCGACGCCAACTGCGCGGAGGAGTTGCTGATATGTCGAAGGGTGTTTTTCAGGCTGGTCTGCATCGCGGCAGTCGAGGCCTGCAACTCGGCCAGCTCATCCTTGCCGTCCACCAGTACCTCGGTGCGCAGGTTGCCCTCGGCAATTTTCCGGGTCGAGACCAGCAACAAGCGCAGCGGACCGGTCAGGCTGCGGGTAAAGACAATCGCCAGTACGACAGTCAAGACGCAGGAAATGGCGATGATGGCGATGGTCAAATAAAAACCGCCGTCGAACTGCTGCTGGGCGGTGATGCCGGACTGCAGGGCGCCATCGTCATTGATTTTTTCCAGCGCCTCGATGCTGGTTTGCAGATCGTTGGCCAAGGGCGGCATGACGGTATTGAGCAAGCCGATCGCCGCTTCGGAGCTCTTCTCGCTGGCGGTCTGCAGCACCTCGTCGAGCTTCTGCTCATAGGCGCTGGCCTTGCGCTGCACCCCCTCGTAAGCCGTTTGCTCCTCGGGGCTTGAGACCAACGGCGCATAGACCTTGAGCTGCTGGTCGAGTGTGCCCTTGAGTTCGTGGATACGTGCGGCTTCGTTCTGTTTCATCTGGGCATCGGTAGCCGTGACCAACCGAAAACTCTCCAGACGCATCCGATAGACGGTCAACTCGATCCGCCCGGCCTGTCGCAGGCTGGCCATCCAGTTGTCCTGCAAATCGACCGCTGCCTCACGAATCAGATGCATTTTCCATAACGCCAAAAAGCCCAAGGTAATCAACAGCAGCGTGACAAAGGCAAAACTCAGAAAAGCACGTGTGGCTATTTTCAGGTTTCTGACTGACATATCGATCACCTTTTCTTATGGCATTCCATTGCATTGGAAAAAACACCCCAAAAAGATGTCATGACGATATCACCGCAACAGGCGACCCGTGAAAATATCGTAGCGGGCAAATGAGGGCCTTACCCAACAAACCCCGTGTTAAAGTTTGCCGTTGATCCTCCTTAGATTTGGCAACCGACGAATGGCGACGATGGAATTCCAGGTATTTGATACAGCGTTAGAAGACTGGAGCGCCTTGCGTGCCGAAATCCCCTGCAGCGGCCTGTTGATCGGCAACGGCGCAAGCCGGGCGATGTGGCAGGCGTTTGCCTACGATTCGCTGTTCGAACTGGCCCAGACCACCCGCAACCGTCCGCTGGGGCTCAGCGAGCTGGCGGTGTTCAAGGCCCTGGAAACCAGCAACTTCGAACAGGCGCTCAGCGCCCTGAAGAGCACCATCCGGGTCAATGCGGCGCTGACCATCAGTTCGTCGTCGCCGCGCAATCGCTACTTCGCGATCAAGGAAGCGCTGATCCATGCGATACGTTCGGTGCATATCCCCTGGAAGCTCGTGCAACCCGAGAGCCTGGCGCGGATCAATGCCGAGTTGAGTCGCTACCGCACGCTCTACTCGAGCAACTACGACCTGCTTGCCTACTGGGCGATCATGCAGGCGCCCGAGGCGTTCGACGACCTGTTCCGCACTGACGACTTGACCTTCGAGCTGGGCGACACCGATGCCCGCAGTACCCGCATCCTCTACCTGCACGGCGGCTTGCACCTGGTAAAGCACCTTGACGGCAGCACCCGCAAGCTGACCTCTTCGGAAAGTACCCTGCTGGGCAGTTTCGCGATCAATACCCTGGGCGATGTGCCGTTGTTCGTCAGCGAGGGGAATGCCCAGGACAAGCTCAAGGCGATCCGTCATTCGGATTACCTGTCGTACTGCTACGGACAACTGGCCGGGCATCAGGGGGCCCTGTGCATCTTCGGCCACAACCTCGGCGAGCAGGACCGGCATATCGTCCAGGCCCTGCTGGATGCGCGGATCAAGACCCTGGCGATTTCGATCTACCCGCGCAGTCAGGCGTTTATCCAACATCAGAAGCGCCACTTCAGCCAGTTGTTCGAGGGCCGGGAGGTGACGCTGCGCTTTTTCGATGCCAAGAGCCATCCGCTGGGCAACCCGCAGTTGCAGATCAACCCCGAGGCCTGAGATAGCCACCCGATGAACAGCAGGGAGCAGCCGGAATGAGCCGTGTCATCGACATCGCCCTCGATGCGAACAGCATCGATGCCCAGGCCGCGAGCTGGTTCGCCCGTCACCGCGACGCCCCCGAACAGCCGTTGGACAAGGCGTTCGAAGCGTGGCGGGCGAAGCCAGAGCATGCCAAGGCCTATGCCGAGTTCGAAGCCCTGTGGGCGGACTTGGCACAACTGCGCCAACTGAATCAGCCGGTGTTGCCGGCAGCGCGGCGCAAGCGTCTCTGGCGACCGCTCCTGACCGGCGTGGCGGCGTTGCTGTTCACATTGCTGAGCGCCAATGTTGGCGCGCCAAATACCCCGTACCGACATCAGGTCGCCGCCCATGCCCAGGGCACCCGTAGCCTGAAACTGCCGGACGGCAGCACCCTGTACATCAACGCCAATACCCGGCTGCGCATCAATTTCCGCGCCCGGCAGCGGGATATCTACCTGGATCAAGGCCAGCTCTACCTGGAAGCGGCCGCTGACAAGGAGCGGCCGCTCTGGGTCCATGCCGGCAACGCCCGCGTGCAGGTGGTGGGCAGCGGTTTCGATGTGCGCCGCGGCCAGCGCCAACTGGTGGTCAACGTCGCCCATGGCCAGGTCGCCTTCGAGCCCGAAGGCGATCCGAGCAACGTCATCCTGCTCGAAGCCAGGCAACGGGCGATCTTCGACTACACCAAGGGCACGCTGCAGCAGCAGGCCCTGAGCAGCGAGGAAATCGCTGACTGGCGCAGCGGCCACCTGACCTTTCGCAATCGCGAACTGGCCAGCCTGATCGACGAATTGAACCTGTACCGCAGCAAACCGGTACAACTGGCGGACGGTCCACTGGCGCACCTCAAGGTCTCCGGCAGCCTCGATGTGAGGGACCCGGACGCCCTGCTCAATGCCCTGCCCGCCTTGATCCCGGTGAAAACCGTGGCCCTGGACGACGGCCTGGTCAGGATCGAAAGCCGCAAATAGCGATCTGCCGGGATCGCGTTATTTTTCAACCCGCATTCGAACGGACCACGCTGAGCTCCGTTACCTGGGCCCGACGCTGGCTCAGATAACGGGTGCAACTGACCCGCAAAAAGGAGGCGAAATTCAGCACCTCCCCGCGAAAGTCCATCACCTCTTCGTAGAGCCGGGTGATCAACTGGTTGGTGGTCATGCCGTCAGCCTCGGCGATCTCGCCAAGGATGTCCCAGAACTGGTTTTCCAGGCGCAAGGTCGTCACCACGCCACGGATGCGCAGCGAACGGGAACGCGATTCGTAGAGAATCGGATCAGCCTTGACGTAGAGCTCACACATGACCCGCCCCTCCCTTACAACGTGATCTTGGTACCCAGCAGTCCGAGGAACGCCGCCAGCCAGCTTGGATGCGCCGGCCAGGCCGGGGCGGTGGCGAGGTTGCTCTGGACGTGGGCCTGGGTCACTTCGATATCGATATAATGACCACCGGCCAGCCGCACCTCCGGGGCGCACGCCGGATAGGCGCTGCACTCGCGACCGTCGAGAATCCCCGCCGCCGCCAGCAACTGCGCGCCATGACAGACAGCGGCAATCGGCTTGCCGGCGCGGTCGAAGGCCTGCACCAGTTGCAGGACCTTGTCATTCAGGCGCAGGTATTCCGGTGCACGACCACCGGGAATCAGCAGCGCATCGTAGTCGGCGGCATCGACCTTGGCGAAATCGAAGTTCAGGGCGAACAGATGCCCCGGCTTTTCACTATAAGTCTGGTCGCCCTCAAAGTCATGGATCGCGGTGCGCACGGTCTGGCCGGCGCTTTTGTCCGGGCACACCGCATGCACCAGGTGACCGACCATCAGCAGGGCCTGGAACGGCACCATCACTTCGTAATCTTCGACGTAATCGCCAACCAGCATCAGAATCTTTTTCGCGGCCATGGGGGGAACTCCTCTGGGTAAATGCTTGGGCAGACAAGAGTAGTCAAGGTAGACCCTGTGCACGCCGGTGGGTAATCGCCGGCTACTACGCAGGCCGCCCACGGCAAACTGTACGGACAACTCTCTACCCAGCTGTAAGGGCGAACCGACGGGACTTTATGGCTAGATGACAGGCCCTGTTCCCCTGATGACTGGCCAACATTTATGTCCTCCCGTGAAAACACCGGCATGCTGCTCGGCCTGCTGGGTGTGGTGATCTTCAGCCTGACCCTGCCCTTCACCCGTATCGTGGTGCAGGAAATCCATCCGCTGCTCAACGGCCTCGGGCGTGCCCTGATCGCGGCAATTCCGGCGGCGGCACTGCTGCTGTGGCGCCGGGAAAAGTGGCCGACCTGGAGCCAGGTCAAGGGCCTGTCACTGGTGATCATCGGGGTAATCCTGGGTTTTCCGGTGCTCTCGGCCTGGGCCATGCAGACTCTGCCGGCCTCCCATGGCGCCCTGGTCAACGGCCTGCAACCCTTGTGCGTGGCGTTGTACGCGGCCTGGCTGTCCCACGAACGGCCATCCCGGGCCTTCTGGGCCTGCGCCGCCCTGGGCAGTGCGCTGGTGCTGGGTTATGCGCTGATCAGCGGTGCTGGGAGTATTCAGCCCGGAGACCTGTTGATGCTCGGCGCCATCGCCGTCGGCGGCCTGGGCTATGCCGAGGGTGGCCGCCTGGCCCGGGAGATGGGCGGCTGGCAGGTGATCTGCTGGGCGCTGGTGCTGTCGGTGCCGATCCTGATCGGCCCGGTGCTGTATCTGGCCTGGCAACATCAGGGCGCGATTTCCACCAAAACCTGGTGGGCCTTCGGTTATGTGGCGATGTTCTCGCAGTTTCTCGGCTTTTTTGCCTGGTACGCCGGACTTGCCTTGGGCGGTATCGCCCGGGTCAGCCAGATCCAGCTGTTGCAGATTTTCTTCACCATCGCCTTTTCAGCGCTGTTCTTCGGCGAACACGTCGAGCCGATTACCTGGCTGTTTGCCGCTGGCGTGATCGTCACCGTGATGCTCGGGCGCAAGACCAGCGTCCGCCCGGCGCAACCGGGCAGCTTGCCAGCAGGCGTTCAGCTCAAGTAACCGTCGGCCCGCAGCAGGGTTTCCAGGCAGTGCTCCTGGATCTGATAGAACGCCTTCAATTCCTCGATCTTCAGCAACAATTGCGCCGGGGCCACTGGCTCGGCGCGTTTGACCGCGAGGATCATCTTGTTCTTGTTGGTGTGTTCCAGGGAGATGAACTCGAAGACCTTGGTCTCGTAGCCACAGGCTTCGAGGAACAATGCCCGCAAGCTGTCGGTGACCATCTCCGCCTGCTGCCCCAGGTGCAGGCCGTATTGCAGCATCGGCTTGAGTAACGCCGGGCTCTGGATCTGCAAACGAATCTGCTTGTGGCAGCACGGCGAGCACATGATGATCGCCGCGCCCGAACGGATACCGGTGTGGATCGCATAGTCGGTGGCGATATCACAGGCATGCAAGGCGATCATCACTTCCAGCTCGCTCGGCGCCACGCTGCGCACATCGCCGCATTTGAATAGCAACCCCGGATGCTCCAGGCGGGCCGCCGCCGCGTTGCACAGGCTGACCATGTCCTCGCGCAACTCGACCCCGGTCACCTGCCCTTCGACCTGCAAGGTATTGCGCAGGTAATCGTGGATGGCAAAGGTCAGGTAACCCTTGCCCGAACCGAAGTCCGCCACCCGCAGCGGCTGGTCGAGCTTGATCGGCGAGTGGCTCAGGGCGTGGGAAAACACCTCGATGAACTTGTTGATCTGCTTCCACTTGCGCGACATCGCTGGAATCAGCTCGTGCTGCGGGTTGGTTACCCCCAGGTCGCTGAGAAACGGCCGGCTGAGCTCCAGATAGCGGGTCTTCTCGCGATTGTGCTCGGCGGACGGCACTTCTCGTGCCTGCTGGGCCTTGCCCTTGAACAGCGTGCTCTTGCCCTTCTTGCTGTACTCCAGTTGCACTTCGTCGGTGAGCGACAGCAGGTGGGCATTCTTGAAGGACGCCGGGAGCAACCCGGCGATGATCGCCTGGCCTTCGGCGAGGGCGAAGTTCTTGGTGATATCACGGGTCTTGTAGCGATAGACAAAGGACAGGCACGCCTGCTCCTTGACCGTCACCTGCTTGATGATCAGCCGTTGCAGGTCCGCTTCGTCGCCTACGTACTTGGCCAGTACCAGCTTGATAAAGGCGTTCTGGCTCAGGCTGGTGTCCAGCAGGTCGAGAAATTGTCCGTGGTGGTCCGGCGCGGGCTGGGCGGGAGTGGCAGTAGCTGACATGGAAAAAGCGCCTCGGGCGTGCGGGATCTGGATAAGGGGAATGCCGGGCATTTTAGGCGGGATGGGACGCCAGGGCACGGGCTTATTTCGTCATTCGTCCGGATACCGCGCCCGAACCGCGGGCCTCAGCCCAACAGCACCAAACGGTTAGGCAGTTCGTTACGCGCCTGGGTCACCGGCACATGGGCCTTGAGCAGTTCGCCGCAGGACTCGATGCAGCTGATAAAACCCTGCAAGGTCTGCCCTTGTTTGACCCGCTCGGTGAAGGCCTTGACGATGGGCTCCCAGGCACTGTTGTCGAGCCGCTGGGAAATCCCCTTGTCCACCAGGATTTCGACATGGCGCTCGGCCTCGCAGACAAAGATCAGGACACCGGTACCGCCGACGGTATGGTGCAGGTTCTGTTCGAGAAACTGCCGCCGCGCCAGGCCCGACGCCCGCCAGTGCCGCACCGAACGCGGAATCAGCCGGCTGGTGATCGAGGGGATGCGGAACACCAGGCACAGCACGATAAAGCTGCTCCATTGCACCGCCAACAGGCTGTGGCTATTCATCCAGCCGAAGGCGAAGTTGACGACCCCCGGCACCAGCAGCGCCAGCAGGCTGGCCCACAGCAACGGGATATAGGCGTAGTCGTCGGCACGCCGCGCCAGCACGGTCACCAGTTCCGCATCGGTCTGCTGCTCGACCCGGGTAATCGCTTCGGCAACCTGCCGTTGTTCGTACTCATTCAGTAAGGCCATGGTTGTGCACGCTCTCTAATAGTTATTGTGGACTACCAACTGCCCGATGCTCCGCCGCCACCAAAACTGCCGCCGCCACCACTGAAACCGCCGCCGGAGCGTCCGCCACCGCTGCCACCGAAACCTCCCGAACCGCCGCCCCTGGGCCCGAAGCCCATCAGTTGCATGATCGCGCAGATCAACACGAAGAGCACCATGAGGAAGCCGATCAATACCGGGTGCCGCGAACCGAAATCCCCTTCGGGTTCGGTTTTTTCCGTCAGCGGGCTGCCCAGTACCTTGAGCATGGCATCAACACCGGCACTGATGCCGCTGGAAACATGGTCGCGCTTGAACTGCGGCACGATCAACTGGTTGATGATCAAGGACGACTGGGCATCAGTCAGGCGATCTTCCAGGCCATAACCCACTTCAATCCGCACCTTGCGCTCGTCCCGGGCGACGATCAGCAGCGCGCCGGTGTTCTTGTCCTTCTGACCGATCCCCCAGTGACGCCCCAACTGGTAGCCATAATCCTCGATAGTCGTGCCTTGCAGGTTCGCCACGGTCACCACCACGATCTGCTCGCCGGTGGCCTTTTCATGGGCCAGCAATTGCTGGTTCAAGGCCTCGCGCACCGGTGCGTCGATCATCTGGGCGCTGTCCACCACCCGCCCGCTCAGTTCGGGGAACTGCAAGTCGGCCCTGGCCACCAGCGCCAAGGCGCAGAGCAACAGCCACAGAGCACTTTTGAAAATACGCATGCCTACCTCGTTCGTGATGAAGCAGGGTCGGGCGTTGCCACGTGCACGCGCGGCAACGCCCATCGGGTTACTGGAACTTCACCTGCGGTGCTTTCTCGGCGTCCTGGGTGGTCGCTTCGAACGTCGGGCGCAACGGCAGGTTGCTGTACATCAGGCTATGCCAGAGACGGCCGGGAAAGGTGCGAATCTCGGTGTTGTACTTTTCCACGCTGAGGATGAAGTCACGCCGCGCCACGCTGATACGGTTTTCCGTGCCTTCGAGCTGGGACTGCAGGGCCAGGAAGTTCTGGTTCGACTTCAGATCCGGGTAGCGCTCCGAGACCACCATCAAGCGACTGAGCGCGCCGGTCAACTGGCCCTGGGCGTCCTGGTACTGCTTGAGCTTCTCGGGATTGTCCAGGGTGCTGGCATCGACCTGGATCGAGGTCGCCTTGGCCCGCGCCTCGACCACCGCGGTCAGGGTTTCCTGCTCCTGCTTGGCATACCCCTTGACCGTTTCCACCAGGTTCGGGATCAGGTCCGCGCGGCGCTGGTACTGGTTCTGCACCTGGGCCCAGTTGGCTTTCACCTGTTCGTCGTAGGTGGGAATATTGTTGATGCCGCAGCCGGCCAGCAACGTCGCCAGCAATGCCAGTACGGCGAATCTGCAACTCGAACGGAAGCCCTGTTGTGCCTGCATGCTCGAAAACTCCTTGAAACGTCGAAAAGGGAAAAATCCCAGGATTTTTCTCACCCGGGACTGGGGCATAATCCGCCACCGCCACTGGAATGTGTGAAGCCAATCAGCTAAAAGATGCCCAGCGCGAAAAACAGTTCACAAATGTGCTGGATTATTAGCACAACAATAGTCGCTCCCTATAACTAAACAGCCCGGCCAGTGCGCAACGATCGATCGCCGGACCGGGCCCCCGAGATAATCATTCATGAAGAAGCTGTGTTTGCTGGGCCTCGCTATTGGCCTGGCCAGTCTCCCGGTAGTGGCTGAAACAAAGCCCGCGCCCCTGGAAAACAAGGACGCTTTCATCGCCCAGTTGATGAAGCAGATGACCCTCGAGGAAAAGATCGGCCAATTGCGTCTGATCAGTATCGGCCCGGAAATGCCTCGGGAACTGATCCGCAAGGAAATCGCCGCCGGTAACATCGGCGGCACCTTCAACTCCATCACCCGTCCGGAAAACCGTCCGATGCAGGACGCGGCCATGCGTAGCCGGCTGAAGATCCCGATGTTCTTCGCCTATGACGTGATCCACGGCCACCGGACCATTTTCCCCATCAGCCTGGCCCTCGCCTCCAGCTGGGACATGGACGCCATCGGGCGCTCCGGGCGCGTTGCCGCCCAGGAGGCCAGCGCCGATAGCCTCGACATCACCTTCGCGCCCATGGTCGATATTTCCCGCGACCCGCGTTGGGGCCGAACCTCCGAAGGTTTCGGCGAGGACACCTACCTGGTTTCGCGCATTGCCAAGGTGATGGTCCACGCCTACCAGGGCAAGAGCCCGAGCGAGCCGGACAGCATCATGGCCAGCGTCAAGCACTTTGCCCTCTACGGCGCGGTGGAAGGCGGTCGCGACTACAACGTGGTCGACATGAGCCCGGTAAAAATGTACCAGACCTACCTGCCGCCCTATCGCGCCGCCCTCGACGCCGGCGCGGGCGGGGTGATGGTCGCGCTGAACTCGATCAACGGCATACCCGCCACCTCCAATACCTGGCTGATGCAGGACCTGCTGCGCAAGGAATGGGGCTTCAAGGGCCTGGCGGTGAGCGACCACGGGGCGATTTTCGAGCTGCTCAAGCATGGCGTCGCCAAGGACGGTCGCGAAGCGGCCAAGCTGGCAATCAAGGCCGGCATCGACATGAGCATGAATGACTCGCTGTACGGCAAGGAGCTGCCGGGCCTGATCAAGTCTGGCGAGGTGCCGCAAAGCGATCTGGACAACGCCGTGCGGGAAGTGCTCGGTGCCAAGTACGACATGGGCCTGTTCAAGGACCCGTACTTGCGTATCGGCAAGGCCGAGGACGATCCAGCCGATACCAATGCCGAAAGCCGCCTGCACCGTAGCGATGCCCGGGATATCGCGCGCCGCAGCCTGGTTCTGCTGAAGAACCAGGGCCAGACCCTGCCGTTGCAGAAGTCAGCGAAGATCGCTCTGGTCGGCCCGCTGGCCAAGGCCCCGATCGACATGATGGGCAGCTGGGCCGCCGCCGGCCAGCCAGCGCAATCAGTCACCCTGTATGACGGCATGAGCCGCGCTCTCGGTGACAAGGGCCAACTGATCTACGCCCGCGGCTCGAACATCACCGCCGACAAAAAGGTCGTGGACTACCTGAACTTCCTCAACTTCGATGCCCCGGAAGTGGTGGATGACCCACGCCCGGCACAGCAGCTGATCGACGAAGCGGTCAAGGCCGCGCAGCAGGCCGACGTGGTGATCGCCGCGGTGGGCGAGTCGCGGGGCATGTCCCACGAATCGTCGAGCCGTACCGACCTGAATATCCCGGCCAGCCAGCGGGAACTGATCAAGGCCCTCAAGGCCACCGGCAAACCGTTGGTGCTGGTGCTGATGAACGGCCGTCCACTGACCATCGGCCACGAGCAGGACCAGGCCGACGCCGTACTGGAAACCTGGTTCAGCGGTACCGAAGGCGGCAACGCCATCGCCGACGTGCTGTTCGGCGACTACAACCCGTCGGGCAAGCTGCCGATCACCTTCCCACGCTCGATCGGCCAGGTGCCGATGTACTACAACCACCTGACCATCGGCCGGCCGTTCACACCGGGCAAACCGGGCAACTACACCTCGCAGTATTTCGACGAGGAAAACACCCCGCTGTATCCCTTCGGTTATGGCCTGAGCTACACCGACTTCAGCCTGAGCGACATGGCGCTGTCTTCGACCACGCTGAACAAGAGCGGCAAGCTCGATGCCAGTATCACCGTCAAGAACACTGGCAAGCGTGATGGCGAAACCGTGGTGCAGTTGTATATCCAGGATGTCGCCGGTTCCATGATCCGTCCGGTCAAGGAACTGAGGAACTTCCAGAAGGTGATGCTCAAGGCGGGCGAGCAGAAGGTCATTCACTTCAACATCGACGAGGACGACCTGAAGTTCTACAATACCCAGTTGAAGTACGCCTCGGAGCCGGGCAAATTCAACGTGCAGATCGGCCTGGACTCGCAGGATGTGACACAGCAGAGTTTCGAGTTGTTGTAAGACCTGTAGGAGCTGATTTGCCAGCGATGGCGGTGTCGTACTCACCGCCGCCATCGCCAGCAAGCCGGCGCCTACAAGGTTTCGGGCACGACAACCGCCAGGCGGTGCAGCTCGGATTTGTAGGCGCCGGCTTGCTGGCGATGGCGCCCGGATAGGCGCTACAAGACTCAAGGGCGTCGCCCCCCCCAAGGCACTGCCAAAGCCGACATGCTATCTTTCCCGCCCCTCCCCAGCCTGTCGTTGCCCGTATGCCGCCGATCCCCCGTTCCCTGCGCCTGGCGTTCCACACCCTGCTGATTGTCGCGGGTACCGCCTTGGCCGCCGGCTGGGCCGTGCATCGCGCCGAACAACAGGCCCTGGTCGACGATGCCTCGCGTGGCAAGACCCAACTGACGCTTTACGCCAACGCCCTGCACACCCTGATCGAACGCTACCGCGCGCTGCCCGCCGTGCTCGCCCTCGACCCGCAATTGCGCGCGGCCCTCGCCGGCCCCATCGACGCAGCCCAGCAGGACGCCCTGAACCGCAAACTGGAGCGGATCAACGGTGCGGCACGCTCTTCCACCTTGCAACTGCTGGACCGCAACGGCCTGTCGGTGGCCGCCAGCAACTGGCGCCTGCCCAGCAGCTACGTCGGTCACAACTATGGGTTTCGCCCCTACTTCAACCAGACCCGCATCGAGGGCAGCGGGCACTTCTATGCCGTTGGCGTGACCAGCGGTATTCCCGGCTACTTTCTCGCCAGCGCGGTGACCGGCGACAACGGCGAATTCCTCGGCGCGATGGTGGTGAAGCTGGAGTTTCCGGAACTGGAGCGCGAATGGAGCAAGGGCAACGACACGCTGCTGGTCAGCGATGCCCGCGATATCGTCTTTATCGCCAACCAGCCCGGCTGGCGTTATCGCCTGCTGCGCCCGCTGCGTGACAGCGACCGCAGTGAAATC
The DNA here is from genome assembly GCF_059420225.1 of Pseudomonas sp. GW821-FHT04D07. Taxonomy (NCBI): domain Bacteria; kingdom Pseudomonadati; phylum Pseudomonadota; class Gammaproteobacteria; order Pseudomonadales; family Pseudomonadaceae; genus Pseudomonas; species Pseudomonas sp. GW821-FHT04D07. The sequence continues at coordinate 368,954 of NZ_JBWKTH010000001.1, read as the reverse complement.
GGCAGCACCCGGCAATATGACAAGCAGTCCCTCAGCCCCCTTGAATACCGATCCTTGCGGATGTTCGGCGACAACAGCTACCTGACCCGGGTCGATGGCCCGGACGGTAGCGCCGACTACCTCTGGGAATCGCTCGCACTGCCGCCGGAAGACTGGACCCTGCACCTGCTGCGCAAACCGCAGATGGCCGCCGAGGAACAGCGCAACGCCGCCCTCGCCGGTGCAGGCCTGTGGCTGACCCTGGTGTTTCTGCTGCTGTTCCTCAGCCAACGCTGGCGCCTGGCGCGCCTGCGCCAGCGCAGTCGCGAAGAGCTGGAACGCCTGGTCGAGGAGCGCACCCGTGACCTGCGCACGGCCCAGGACGGCCTGGTGCAGTCGGCCAAGCTGGCGGCGCTGGGGCAGATGTCCGCTGCCCTCGCCCATGAAATCAACCAGCCGCTGACCGCCCAGCGCATGCAATTGGCGACCTTGCGCCTGCTGCTCGATCACGGTCGGATCGACGACGCTTACCAGGCTCTCGCGCCGCTGGAGCAGATGTTGACCCGCATGGCGGCCCTCACCGGGCACTTGAAAACCTACGCTCGACAAAGCCCCAGCGGCCTGCGCGAGCCCCTCGACCTGGCCGGCGTGGTCGACCAGGCGTTGCAGCTGCTGGACCCGCGCCTGCGTGAAGACGCAGTCAGCACGGTGCTACACCTGACCCGCCCGGCCTGGGTCCGTGGTGATGCCATTCGCCTGGAGCAGGTACTGATCAACCTGTTGCGCAACGCCCTGGACGCCATGCATGACAAGCCGCTCAAGCGTCTGGAAATCCGTATCGAAGCTCGCCCTCCGGTGTGGCTGCTGACCGTGGGTGACAGCGGCGGTGGCATCGCCGAGGAACACCTGAGCAAGGTCTTCGACCCGTTCTTCACCACCAAGCCGGTAGGCGAAGGCCTCGGCTTGGGCCTGGCGGTGTCCTACGCCATCGTCCATGAACTGGACGGCCGCCTGAGCGTCGACAATCGCCAGGGCGGGGCCTACTTCAGCCTGACCCTGCCGATTGCCCCGGAGATGGACAGACAATGAACGCCGTGATCGTGGTTGACGACGAAGCCAGCATCCGCACGGCCGTCGAGCAATGGTTGAGTCTGTCAGGCTTCCAGGTGCAGACCTTCAGTCGCGCCGAGGAGTGCCTGGCGCAATTGCCAGGGGATTTCCCCGGGGTGATCCTCAGCGACGTGCGCATGCCCGGCATGGGCGGCCTGGAATTGCTGGCGCGCTTGCAGACACACGACCGTGACCTGCCGGTGATTCTGCTGACCGGGCACGGCGACGTGCCCATGGCGGTGGAAGCCATGCGCGAGGGTGCCTACGACTTCCTGGAAAAACCCTTCAGCCCACAGAGCCTGCTCGCCAGCCTCGCCCGGGCCATGGAGAAGCGCCGCCTGGTGCTTGAGAACCGCCAGTTGCATGAACAGGCCGATCACCGCTCCCGGCTCGAGCGCAGCCTGCTCGGGGTTTCCCGGAGCCTGCTAACCCTGCGCCGGCAGGTGCTGGAGCTGGCGGCGCTGCCGGTCAATGTGCTGATCCGCGGCGAAACCGGCAGCGGCAAGGAGTTGGTTGCCCGCTGCCTGCATGACTTCGGACCGCGGGCCGACAAGCCGTTTGTCGCCCTCAACTGCGCGGCGATTCCCGAGGCCTTGTTTGAAGCCGAATTGTTCGGCCATGAAAGCGGGGCCTTTACCGGGGCTCAGGGCAAGCGTATCGGCAAGCTGGAATACGCCGATGGCGGCACGTTGTTTCTCGACGAAATCGAAAGCATGCCGCTGGCCCAGCAGGTGAAACTGCTGCGGGTGTTGCAGGAGCAGAAGCTGGAGCGGCTGGGTTCGAACCAGAGCATCGCGGTGGACCTGCGTATTGTCGCGGCGACCAAGCCCGACTTGCTGGACGAGGCCCGGGCCGGGCGTTTTCGCGAGGACCTGGCCTATCGGCTGACGGTGGCGCAGTTGCGCCTGCCACCATTGCGCGAGCGGCGCGAAGATATCCCCTTGCTGTTCGAGCACTTCGCCTACAGCGCGGCCGAGCGACTGGGGCGGACCTCGACGCCGCTGAGCGGGCCGCAGTTGAGCCGCCTGTTGAGCCATGACTGGCCGGGCAATGTGCGGGAATTGGCCAATGTCGCCGAACGCTCGGTCCTCGGCCTGGGTGAGCCGGAGCCCGACGGCATCGACCCGGGCCAATCCCTGGCGGCACAGCAGGAGGCCTTTGAAGCGCAGTGCCTGCGTTCGGCCCTGAACCGGCACAAGGGCGATGTCAAAGCGATACTCGAAGAACTGCAACTGCCGCGCCGCACCTTCAATGAAAAGATGCAGCGTCATGGCTTGACGCGCGAGATGTTCCTCAAGGACGAGTGAACCCCGCCCAGGAAAACACCGCCTATCAACCTGTGGGAGCGGAGCTTGCCCGCGAAGCTTTTAGCGCTCTCAAGGGCACCTTCGCGGCGGTGCGGCGATCCGACAAGCTCCGCTCCCACAGGTTGTGCTGTGTTTGTCTGGTTCATGTTTCAGCCAGCACATCCCGCATCGGCAATTTTCCGCTTACCGTTTTATCGCCAATAGGCGGATTTCCGCTCACCAAAACCCGCCAGCCCTTCTAAACCGGGCCTTCCGCCGTTGGCACAGCTCCTGCTATAGCCCTGGCAGGCTGCGCTTGCGCGCGCTCCACAAAAACAATGACTTGAAGGTTCCCTGATGGATAACTCCTCTACCCTGCCTCTGGGGTCGGCGGCCGCGCCGGCCAAAGAAAGAACCACCTCCAGCCGTCTGAAATCGATTTTCAGCGGTTCGATCGGCAACATGGTCGAATGGTACGACTGGTACGTCTACGCCGCGTTCTCGCTGTACTTCGCCAAGGTCTTCTTCCCCAAGGGCGATTCCACCGCCCAGCTTCTCAACACCGCCGCGATCTTCGCCGTGGGCTTCCTCATGCGCCCGATCGGCGGCTGGCTCATGGGCCTCTATGCTGACCGCAAAGGGCGCAAGGCCGCCTTGATGGGCTCGGTCCTGCTGATGTGCGCAGGCTCGCTGATCATCGCCCTCACCCCGGGCTATGAAACCATCGGCGTCGGCGCCCCGATCCTGCTGGTGGTCGCCCGCCTGATGCAGGGCCTGTCGGTCGGCGGCGAATACGGCACCTCAGCCACCTACCTCAGCGAGATGGCGACCAAGGAACGTCGCGGCTTCTTCTCCAGCTTCCAGTACGTAACCCTGATCTCCGGCCAGCTCATCGCCCTGGCGGTGCTGATCGTGCTGCAACAGACCCTCAGCACCGAACAGTTGCAAGCCTGGGGCTGGCGTATTCCGTTCGCCATCGGCGCCCTGTGTGCCGTGGTCGCGCTTTATCTGCGTCGTGGCATGGAAGAAACCGCGTCCTTCACCGAGAAGAAGGAAGAACCGAAAGAAAGCCTGATGCGCACCCTGATGCGACATCCCAGGGAACTGATGACCGTGGTCGGCCTGACCATGGGCGGCACCCTGGCGTTCTACACCTACACCACCTACATGCAGAAATACCTGGTGAACACGGTCGGCATGAGCATCTCCGACTCCACCACCATTTCGGCGGCGACGTTGTTCCTGTTCATGTGCCTGCAGCCGCTGGTCGGGGCGTTGTCGGACAAGATCGGCCGGCGACCGATCCTGATTGCCTTCGGCATCCTCGGGACCCTGTTCACCGTGCCGATCCTCAGCACCCTGCACAGCATCCAGACCTGGTGGGGCGCGTTCTTCCTGATCATGGCGGCGCTGATCATCGTCAGCGGCTACACCTCGATCAACGCGGTGGTGAAGGCCGAACTGTTCCCGACTGAAATCCGTGCGCTGGGCGTCGGTCTGCCGTATGCCCTGACGGTCTCGATCTTTGGCGGCACGGCGGAATACATTGCGCTGTGGTTCAAGAGCGTCGGCATGGAAACCGGCTACTACTGGTACGTGACAGCCTGCATCGCCTGTTCGTTGCTGGTGTACGTGACCATGAAGGACACCCGCAAGCATTCACGGATCGAGACCGACTGAGTACCGACAGCGCTGCCCCCTTGTAGGAGCCGGCTTGCCGGCGATGAGGCCCTTGAGCCTTGCAGCGTCCATGCGGACGCCATCGCCGGCAAGCCGGCTCCCACAAGGTTCGGCGGCGTGTTCAAAAGCGCATTCCCCTCCCTTGCCCCACGCCTTTACCGGGCGCTCCTGGCGCATTTGCGCGCAATCGCAAAAGAATTACCTGAATTAATAGTCAGTTAATTTCCAAGCGACATTCTGATCCTACGTTAGATCGACCTGGCCCCGGCCCCTTGGCATCACGTTGAATGCCGACCCTTTCTGGCGCCACACATATCGATCTATACGATTGATTAAAGCATTTATTTGCGCTTTTTAATCAAATTAACAAGCGTAAAATCACTTCCATACCCACTGAACAAAACGCACACCTTCAGGAGCAACCCCCATGAAAACCAAACTGATCCTCGCTCTGGCCCTCTCGGTACTGGCTGCCAACACCTTCGCCGCCGATGGCTATGACAAAACTCCAGGCGGCGCCTATACCGTGGCTGCCGATGGTTACGACAAGACCCCAGGTGCCAACGCTGTTGCCGCTGACGGCTACGACAAGACCCCAGGTGCCAACGCTGTTGCCGCTGACGGTTACGACAAAACCCCAGGTGCCAACGCTGTTGCCGCTGACGGTTACGACAAGACCCCAGGTGCCAACGCTGTCGCTGCCGACGGCTACGACAAAACCCCTGGCGCTGCTGCCATCAGCTAACCCCACCGTTAGCCTTGCAGCCCGGCTTCGGCCGGGCTTAGTTGTTTCTGGGGATACTGAAAATGCCACGAAACCTGTAGGAGCCAGCTTGCTGGCGATGACGGCCGATCAGACGACGCAAGACTCCCTAAGCAGGCGCCTACAAGGACCAACACCTATCGCATTTCCCCGCAACGCATCGCACACTGTCGCCTTCCCTTGTTGATCCGGTCCCTGGAAACCCTCGAACCATGTCCGACGCCATCCACTACTACGAACCCGCCAACGGCCACGGCCTGCCTCACGACCCGTTCAATGCCATCGTCGGCCCGCGGCCCATCGGCTGGATTTCCTCGCAGGATGCCCAGGGCCAGTTGAACCTGGCGCCCTACAGCTTTTTCAACGCGTTCAACTACATCCCGCCGATCGTCGGATTCGCCAGCATCGGCCGCAAGGACAGCCTGAACAACATCGAACAAACCGGCGAATTCTCCTGGAACCTCGCCACCCGGCCCCTGGCCGAAGCCATGAACCAGAGTTGCGCGGCGGTGCCGGCCGAGGTCGATGAATTCGAACTGGCCGGCCTCACACCCGCCGCCTCACGAATCATCAAGGTGCCACGGGTACAGGAAAGCCCGGTGTCATTCGAATGCAAGGTCACCCAGATCATTCAACTGCAACGGGCGGATCGGCAATTGGTGCCCACCTGGCTGGTGCTCGGCGAAGTGGTCGCCGTGCATATCGCCAAGTGGCTGCTCAAGGAGGGGATCTACGACACCGCCGCCGCCGAACCGATTCTGCGCGGTGGCGGTCCGGCGGACTACTTCCAGTTGGGCCCGGAAGCCCTGTTCAAGATGTATCGCCCACGCGCCTAGCGCAGCTTGCTGGCGATAAGGCCCTTGAGCCTTGCCGCGCCCATCCGGACGCTATGGCCAGCAAGCCGGCGCCTACAAGAGCCGTGCCCAGCAGAGGATCAGTTGCAAACCTAAGCGACAGACCAGGACAACTCACCCTCTTCGTCGACATCGGCCAGGCGCGCAAGCTCCAGCGCCGCAGCCTCGTCGGCCTCGAAGGCGGTCTTGAACTTCTGTTCATCGAGTATTTTGTGAAACCGGGGTGCGCCGGAACCGTCCAGGGCTTTCACGGCAATCGCCGCGCTATAACCCCCTTCACCGGGTACCACCGCCGAAACGGCTTCGAAGTGTGTGAATGCTTTACGTGCCATGCCTGTTATCCCGGCCAATTGAGTGGCCGGCATTCTAAACCTTCAGCTGGCCAACTGCTGCAAGGCACCGGCGCTGGACAGATGAAAATCGCACTGGGCCCGGGCCGCGCTGACATCGCTGAAGGTATGGAAGTCGAAGCTGTCGACCACCAGTTCCTGGATCAGCTCGGCAAAGACCTGCATCACCGGGGTATTGAAGTAGGCCGTCATGGCCGCTTGGTTGACCCAGAACCCGGACACCAGCCACAGGTCGGCATCGGCCAGGGAGTGCTGCAGGGAAAACTGCAGGCAACCGCAGGCCTGGCGGGAGGGTTCGATCAGGCTGCTCAGCCGTGCGCCCAGTTCGGCGGAGCGCCCAGGGCGTGCACGAACAAAGGCCATGTGACTGACGGGGATAGGCTTGGACATGCGCGGCGCTCCCGAAGAGAAGTTGTACTCGCTCAATCAGTGCGGGGACTGACTGCGACAGGAACAGAGATTAGAGCGTTTGCCGAGGGGGTCGTTAGTCGATTCCTGCCGGCTTATTGCACAATCCTGCCGCGACAGCGATTCCCACGAGCGCCAATCACCCCACGCTACCGCGCCCCTGCCGACAGCATTTTGAGCAATGTCACAACGCCTGGCCGCCTGTAACATGAGCGTCATATGAAAAGACTGCAGAATCAGGCAAGAATTGCGCAGTATTGTCCTGGCGCCGTGGATTGCCCAAACTTAAGCTTGCCCCATTCGCAATCATCTCCAGGGCCCGCCATGTCCTTGCTCGATCAACCCCAAGTCCCGCTGCCGGTCGAAATGGAAAAATTGCGCGCGGAACTGGCCGAGATCATCTGCCGTAACACCGGTGAAGACGGCTCCTATGCCACCGCCGTTGGCTCGCTGCATCTGTCACGCCATAGCCAGCCCCAGGAATTCTCCCCGGTACTGGCCCAACCGGCCCTGTGCGTCCTGGCCCAGGGGCGCAAGGAAGTGCGCCTGGGGGACGAGAACTTCGTCTACGATCCGCTGAACTACATGGTGGTCTCGGTTTCCATGCCGATCTGCGGGCGGATCACCAGTGTCTCGCCGCAACACCCGATCCTCGCCTTGCGCATGGATATCGATCCGGCCGAAATCAGTGCCCTGATTGCCGAGGCCGGGCCCATGGGTGTGCCCAGCCGACCGACCGGGCGCGGCCTGTATGTGGAGCGCCTGGACACACAGATGTTCGATGCCCTGCTGCGCCTGACCCGCCTGCTCGACAGCCCGAAAGATATCAACATGCTCGCGCCGCTGATTCGCCGGGAAATTCTCTATCGACTGCTACGCAGCCCGCAGGGTTATCGACTGTATGAGATCGCCATCGCCAATAGCCAGAGCCACCGGGTCAGCCAGGCGATCAAGTGGTTGAACGGCAACTTCGAGCAACCGTTGCGCATCGACAGTCTCGCCCGCGAGGCCAACCTGAGCGTGTCCACCCTGCACCACCGGTTCAAGGCGATGACCTCCATGAGCCCGCTGCAGTACCAGAAGCAGTTGCGCCTGCAGGAAGCGCGGCGGCTGATGCTGATCGAAGGCCTGGATGCCTCGGCGGCGGGCTACCGCGTGGGCTATGAAAGCCCTTCGCAGTTCAGCCGCGAATACAGCCGGTTGTTCGGCGCACCGCCGCTACGCGACCTGGCGCGGTTGCGCCTGAGTGTCTAGAGGCTAGGCCGCCAGCACCCGACAGGCCTCGGCCGGAATGGTCACCGAGACCCTATGCCCAACGCCCAGGCCAATGCCCTGGCACGGCGTGCTCAGCGCCGTGAACGACACGCCGGAACACTCGACAATGGTTTCAATGGTCGAGCCGATATCGCGAACGAAGATCACCGTGCCGAGCAGGCGATTATTGCCTGCCGTCGCCTCGGGCGCGGAGAGTTGCAGGTCCTCCGGACGCACCAGCATCCGCACCTGCTTGCCGGCCTCGACAGCGGCACTGCCCAGCACCTCGATACTCTCGCCCCCCGGTAGCCCGACCCGGCCACCCCCCAGCACGGTGGCCGGAAAGATATTGCCCGAACCGATAAAGTCAGCGACGAACTCGTTGGCCGGGTGCCGATAGATCTCGATGGGCGTGCCCACCTGCTGCACCCGATGCTCGCCCAGCACCACCACGATATCGGCCATGGTCATGGCTTCACGCTGGTCGTGGGTGACCATGATGGTGGTGATGTTCAGGCGCTGTTGCAGTTGGCGGATTTCCACCTGCATCGATTCGCGCAACTTGGCGTCCAGCGCCGACAGCGGCTCATCCAGCAGCAGCAGCTTGGGCCGCGCGGCGATCGCCCGGGCAATCGCCACCCGTTGGCGCTGACCACCGGAAAGCTTGGACACCGGCCGGTCGACCATCTCGCTCAGTTGAATCAGTTGCAGCAGTTCGACCACCCGCGCCTGCTGCTCAACCTTGCCGACCCCGCGCAGTTTCAGTGGATAGGCGATGTTCTCGCCCACGGTCATATGCGGAAACAGCGCCAGGGACTGGAACACCATGCCGAAGTTGCGCAGGTGCGCCGGGGTCTGGCCGATGTCCTCGCCATCCAGGCGGATCTCACCGCCGCTGAGGGTTTCCAGGCCGGCGATCATCCGCAGCAAAGTGGTCTTGCCACACCCCGAAGGGCCGAGAAAACACACCAGCTTGCCCTCGGGCAGGTGCAAATTGACGTCCTTCACCGCACAGGCCATGCCGTAGTGCTTTTCAACGTTTTCCAGAATCAGTCCAGTCATGTTGCTTACCTCAAGAAATCAGAAGGAAACGCCGCCTTCGCCCACCAGCTTCTCCAGCGCCCAGATCAGGACGAAGTCGATCAGCACGATCAGCACGGCAAAGGAGAAAACAGTGGGGTCCAGGGACGAGACAGTGCGGCTGTACATCCAGATCGGCACGGTCATCACGTCAATGGTGTAGAGGAAATAGGTCACGGTGAATTCGTTGAACGAGACGATAAAGGCCAGCAGCATCCCGGCGAGAATCCCCGATTTCATCAACGGCACCACCACATCGAGAATCGCCCGCTGCGGTGAAGCACCAAGCATCCGCGCGGCCTCCTCGACCTCGCTGCCGATGGAGAGCATGGCTGCCGTGCAGTTCTTCACCACGAAGGGCAAGGCCAGGATCACGTGGGCAATCACCAGCCGCGAGAAGCTCATCTGGAACGGCAGGCTGTCGAACACCAGCAGCAAGGCCAGCCCCAACACCACCATCGGAAACACCAGCGGCAGGGACATCAGTTGCAGGGCCACGGCCTTGCCACGGAATTCGCAACGCACCAGCGCATAGGCCGCGGGCACCGCCACCAGGGTCGCAAACAGCATGGTCAGGCAGGCCACCAGCAGGCTGGTGGTCATCGCCTTGCCCAGACTCAGTACATCGCTGGCATCCGGCGAAACGATGGTCTGCCAGGCCGCCCGATACCATTGCAGACTGTAGCTGCTGGGCGGGAAGTCGAGGTTCGAGGCGCCGCTGAAGGACATGACGATCATGGTCAGGATCGGCAGCACCGCCAGCAGCAGGATGAACCCCGAGAGAATACCGGCGAAGCGTCCGGTTTCCCCCGGCAGGATCGACAGGCGTTTGTGCGACAACAGGCTCATTGGCAGGACTCCAGCATCCGGCGCCGACGGCCGGTGACGTATTCGGACAGGGTCATGATCGCCAGGGTGGTGATGATCAGGACCACGCCGGCCGCCGAGGCCGCCGGCCAATTCATCAGCGGGGCAATCTGGTCATGGACCATCACCGCCAGCATCGGCACGCGCCGACCGCCCAGCAGCAGGGGTACGACAAAGCTGCTGGCGTTGTAGGCAAATACCAGGGTCGCGCCGGTGATAATGCCCGGCAGGCTCATCGGCAAGACCACCTGGCGAAACACCTGGAAGCGGCTGGCGCCGAGGGTCGCGGCGGCCTCTTCGTAGGTGCGCGCGACACCGCGCATGGCGCTGGCGATCGGCAGTACCGCGAGGGGGAAAGCGGTCTGTACCAGGCCCATCAGCACGCCGTTCTGGTTGTACAGCAGCATGATCGGACGCTTGATCAGACCCAGGCCCATCAGCGCCTGGTTGAGCATCCCGCCAGGACCGAGGATCACCAGCCAGCCGTAGCTTTGCAGCAGCAGGTTGACCAGCAGCGGCAGAAGCACCGCGGCGAGGAAGATCCGGCGCAGAAATGGCGAGGTCAGGCGCGACATGGTGTAGGCCACGGGGATCGCCAGCAGCACCGCGATCACTGCGCTGAACAGCGCCAGGCGCAGGGTCAGCAGCAACGACTTGAGGTAGTAGGGTTCCAGTAGCTGCGCGTAGCTGGCGAAGCTGAAGCCGGTCCATTCGGCGCCCTTGGTGCCGACGCTCATGCGCAGCACCAGCAGGCTGGCGAGGATCAGCACGGCGAGAAACAGCATCGACGGCGAGAGGAAAAGCCAGGCCCGGGCGGTGGGCGAAATACCCGCTATCGGACGCGGCAAAGCCACGCCGACCGGCCGGGTCAGAGGTTGGTGTTCCATAAAAAGAGTCTCGACTGAGAGAAATCATCAACAAGGCAGAAGCTTGGCGGACAAACCCCATCGCCAGGGTTGACACGGCCCCTGTAGGAGCCAGCTTGCTGGCGATAGCGGTTTATCAGGCGACAAGGATGTTGACTGTCAGATCGCCATCGCCAGCAAGCTGGCTCCTACAGGTTTCGCGACAGGTTCAAAACCAGCACGAAAGCGCCAAGGCCCCTGCGCCTGAACTTCAGGACGAAAAGATTTCCGTATAGCGGCGAATCCACTGGTCATGCACCGTCGCCAGGAACGCGTTGTCGTGCATGATGGCTTTCTCGGCGATCTGCTCCGGGGTCAGGATATACGGGCTCTTGCGCGCCTCGGCGGAGATGATCGCCTTGGCATTGACCGGTCCGTTGAAGATATCTTCGGCCATCTTGCCCTGCACCAGCGGGTCGAGCGAATGGTCGATAAAGGCGTAGGCCAGGTCGGTATCGCCAGGACGATTCTTCGGCATCACCGAGAGCATCAGGTCGGTGTAGAAGCCCTCCTTCATGCCGAAGGTGGCGCCCAGGCCGTAGGCCGGATCACGGATCTGTTTCGGAAAGAACGCCGGCGCATACAGGCCACCCAGGTCCAGAGAACCGGTGCGGAACAGTTCGGCGATCTGGTTGGGGTTTTCACCGAGGGTAACCACGCGGTCCTTGAGCTCGGCGAGTTTCTTGAAGCCCGGCTCGATATTGTGCTCGTCACCGCCGGCCAGCTTGGCGGCGATGATGATCAGGTCCATGGCCTCGGTCCAGTTCGGCGGTGGCAGGAACAGGTTGCTGGCGAAGTCCTTGTCCCACAGCGCCGCGTAGCTGTCCGGCGCCTCCTTCACGGTGCGGGTGCTGTAGACCAGGCTGTTGCACCAGAGCAGGTAGCCGATACCGTGGCCGTTGGCACCGGTGCGGTATTTTTCCGGCACGTCGACCAGGTTGGGGATGCGGTTCAGATCGGGCTTTTCCAGCAGCCCGGCAGCGGCCAGGCCTTCGGCGCCGACACCGGCCAGGGTGATGATGTCGTACTGCGGACGATCACCGCCGGCCTTGAGCTTGGCGACCATTTCCGAGGTGCTGCCGGTGCGGTCGGCGATGACCTTGGCGCCGGTCTTGGCCTCGAACGTCGCGGCGATATTGCGCAGGGCGGCGAGGCCGGTGTCATCGGACCAGGTCAGCAGCTTCAGGGTCTTGCCCTGGAAGCGGGTGTCGCTGGCGTTGGCCCGGATAAACGGCATGCTCATGGCGGCGGCGGCCACCGAAGCGACGCCCACGGTCTTGATAAACTGCCTTCTGTTCAGGTCGTACTGGCCCATTTCGGACTCCCTTTATTCTTTTAGGTATGAGGTCGGTCGCAATGTCTGCAGCCGGTCTTCGATCTCGCTGGAGCCCCCGAGGACCGTGGGTCGTGGCTGAGTCGGCAGGTTCATCCTGAGGTCGCCCGGAACCGGCAACAATCGAAAGTTTGTCATTGAAGCCATGCGCCCGGCGCATGCCTCATTTCGAGGCATGCGTTGCCCTGTCAGGGGCCACACCTACCCCACGCCGATACACAAAACAGACAGGCACAACAAACTCCTGTACGAGCTGGCTTGCCAGCGATGGCGTCCGAACGATCGATGCAAGACGTTCGGGCCTCATCGCCGGCAAGCCAGCTCCTACAGGGTGTGCGGCGGCGTCAAGATTCCACGGCCCGAAAGCTTTCTACAGGGCGCGAATCACGTGTTTGATCTCCTGGAACGCCTGCAACCCCCAAGGCCCCAGCTCACGGCCCAGGCTGCTCTGCTTGTAGCCGCCCCAGGCGGTTTGCGGAAAGATCACCTGCGGCGCATTGATCCACACCAGCCCGGCCTGCAAGGCATTTGCAACCCGCTGCGCGGTCTCGTCACTGCGGCTGACCACGCTGGCCACCAGACCGAACTCGCTGTCGTTGGCCAGCGCCAACGCCTCGGCCTCGCTGGCAAAACTGCGCACGCAAAGTACCGGGCCGAAAATCTCTTCACGCCACAACGCACTGTCCAGGGGCACTTCGGTGAAGATCGTCGGCCGCAAAAAATAGCCGCGCGCAAGCTCCGGCGGACGTCCGCCGCCACAGACCAGCCGAGCGCCGACACTCAGGCCACGGTCGATATGGCCGAGCACACGCTGGTATTGCGCCTGGTTGACCAGCGCGCCCATTTCCACCTCGGGGTCGAACGGGTCCGCCACGCGAATGGCTTCGGCCCGCGCGGTCAGGCGCAGCAGGAACTCATCGGCGATCTCCTCCGCTACCAACACCCGGCTGGTGGCCGAGCACATCTGCCCGGCGTTGAAGAAACCGCCGCCACTGGCGAGCTCCACCGCAAGATCGAGGTCGGCGTCAGCCATCACCAGCAACGCCGATTTCCCCCCCAGCTCCAGGCTCACACCCTTCACGGTTTCCGCCGCCCGCTGCATCACCTGGACCCCCACCGCATTGCTGCCGGTGAAGGAAATCTTCGCCACCCGGGGGTCGGCCGCCAGTGGCGCGCCGACGGCCAGGCCGGTGCCACAGACCAGGTTGAAGACCCCGGCCGGCAAGCCGCTGTCGGCGATGATCGCGGCCAGTTCCAACTCCGGCAATGGCGTGACTTCCGACGGCTTGAGCACCACGCAGCAACCGGCGGCCAGGGCCGGAGCCAGCTTCCAGGCGGTGGTGACCATCGGGAAGTTCCACGGCACGATCAGCCCCACCACCCCACACGGCTCGCGGCGTACATGGGCGGCGAAAGCGTCGCTGGGCAACTCGACCGGCTTGTCCTGCTGCCCGTCGAGGGTCTCGGCCAGGCCCGCGTAATACTCGAAGGTGGCAATCACATCATCGACATCGATGCCCGCCTCGAACAGCGGCTTGCCGTTGTTGCTCGATTGCAGCTGGACCAGGGTTTCGCGGCGCTCGCGCACGCCCTCGGCAATCCTGCGCAACACGGCACCGCGCTGGGCCCCGGTAGTCGCCGACCAAACGGCGAAAGCCCGGCACGCCGCGCTCACCGCCTGCTCCACCGCCTGCCCATCACCACCGGAAACGCTGCCAAGCAAAGCCTCGGTGGCCGGATTGATCACCCGTAGCTGCTCGCTGCCGGAACGCCATTGGCCGTCGATGTAGAGACCGTCCTGATTCATTTGCACGTTCATCACCAGGCCTCCCCTTCCATCCACAATCGCTGGTCGATTTCGATCAGGGTCGGCCCCTGGCGATCCGCGGCGGCCTCCAGTGCCGTACGCAAGGTTTCGACGCCGGCAACGGCCTCGGCCACGCAGCCCAGGGCCCGGGCCACGCCGATAAAGTCCGGGGTGTAGATATCCACGCCGACCGGGGTGATGGCGCGATTGACCATGTATTTCTTGATCTCTTCGTAGCCCTGGTTATTCCACAGCAGCACGATGATCGGGGTCCGCGCCTCAACCGCGCTGGCCAGTTCAGACAGAGTGAACTGCAAACCGCCATCGCCGATCAGGCAGACCACCGGAGGCCGTTGGCCGCGCTCACGGGCACCGCCCAACCAGGCACCGATGGCCGCCGGCAAGGCATAACCGAGGGTGCCGTAGCCGGTGGACGAGTTGAACCAGCGACGTGGGTGCTCCGGGTTCAGGGTCAGGTTGCCGGTGTAGACCGGCTGGGTCGAATCGCCCACCAGCACCGCCTCCGGCAACACGTCGAGAACGGTGTTGAGGAATTGCGTCTGGGCGCGGGTCGGTGCATCCCAGAGAGCGCCCAGTTCCGCGCGCAAGGTAGCGGCACGTTGCGGCCCCCAATCGCCCTGACGATCAGCCAGCGCCTGGCCCTCGACAGCCGCGAGCAGCGCCTCGGCCGCTGTCCGCGAGTCGGACACCAGCGCGACCTTGGGCGGATAGTTGCGCACGGTCTGGTCCGGGTCGATATCGACACGCAACAAGGTACCGGGAATCTCGAAGCCGCCGGCAAAGGTGATGTCGTAGTCGGTTTCCGCCAGCTCCGTGCCAATGGCCAGGACCACATCGGCATCCGCCACCAGGGCGCGGGTGGCGACCATGGACTGGGTCGAACCGATCAGCAACGGATGGCGCGACGGCAACATGCCCTTGGCATTGATGGTCAAGGCCACCGGTGCCTCCAGTCGCTCCGCCAGTCGGGTCAGCGCGGCTGCCGCATCGATGGCACCGCCACCGGCGAGGATCAGCGGATGGCGAGCCTTGGCCAGCAGTTCGGCCATTTGCGCGATCGCCGCCGGGGCGGCACCGGCACGGGTGATCTGCACCGGCTGGCTATCGAGCAAGGCATCGGCGTTTTCCACCAGCACGTCGAGGGGAATCTCGATGTGCACCGGACGCGGCCGCCCGGCCTGGAACAGGGCGAAGGCCCGGGCCAGCACTGCCGGCAGTTCGGCCGCCGACATCAGTGTGTGGGAGAACGCCGCGACGCCCGCCACCAGCGTGCCCTGGTTCGGCAATTCGTGCAGTTTGCCGCGCCCGCCGCCCAGTTGACTGCGCGACTGCACGCTGGAAATCACCAGCATCGGGATCGAATCGGCATAAGCCTGGCCCATCGCGGTGGTGATATTGGTCATGCCGGGGCCGGTGATGATAAAGCACACTCCCGGCTTGCCGCTGGTGCGGGCGTAGCCGTCGGCCATGAAACCGGCGCCCTGTTCATGGCGCGGCGTGACATGCTCGATGCGCGACGACGCCAGCCCGCGATAGAGCTCCACGGTATGCACGCCAGGAATGCCGAACACCTGCTCGACCCCGTAGCCTTCCAGTAACTTGACCAATACTTCGCCGCACGTCGCCATCTGTCCCGCCCTTCTTGTTCGTATAAGCCATGCTGCCGATGAGCACGGCGATAGGGGTATTGGAGCGTTTGGCCGATGGCGGGCACAAGGCAAAAATAGTCATACTAGGCATGTCCTGTCGTCATGCCTGAGCTGCCCTCCCATGAAACGTCCGCCACCGCTGCCCGCTCTGCATACCTTCCTGGTCACCGCCCAGTGCTGCAACTTCACCCGCGCGGCCGAACTGCTGCACATCACCCAGGGCGCGGTGAGCCGGCAGATCGCCGGTTTGGAGAGTCACCTCGGTTATGCGTTGTTCCAGCGCCAGGCCCGTGGCCTGAGCCTGACCGCCCAGGGCCGTGAACTGTTTCCACGGATCCAGCAGGTGTTCAACCTGATCGACGAGGCGGTGGATCAGGTTGGCGCCCGGCGCGAGGCCCTGCAGCTCAAAGCCCCGACCTGCATGATGCGCTGGCTGCTGCCACGCCTGTTGCAATGGCAGAAGGAGCGCCCGGACGTGCCCGTGGAGCTGACCACCACGGTGCAGCATGCGGTGGATTTCCGCCGCGAGGAATTCGATGCCGCCGTGGTCTATGGCGCGCCGCCGGGACCTTCGGTGGCGTCTCACCACCTGTTCGACGAACAGCTGACGCCGGTTTGTTCGCCGCAACTGCTGGAAGGTCCGGTGCCGTTGCACAGCTTCGCCGACCTTGAGCAGCATATGCTCCTGCATCCCACGCGCGACCAGCGGGATTGGGAAGCCTGGCTCAAGGTAGCGGGCGCGCGGGTCAGTAATATCGGCAAGGGACAGCATTTCGACACCCTGGACCTGGCGATGAGCGTGGCGTCCCAGGGCACTGGCGTGGCGATTGGTGATTGGGCGTTGATCGGCGAGGACCTGAGCGCTGGACGACTGGTTATGCCGTTCGATTTGCGGGTGCGCACCGGACAGGCGTACTACCTGGTCTACCCGGAGCGGGCCGGGACGGCGCCAGAGTTGCGGGAACTGATGGAGTGGCTGGTGGCACAGGCGGCGGAGCGAGTTTAAACCTGTAGGAGCCAGCTTGCTGGCGATGTAGACGCTGCGCTGTCCCAGACGGACCGCGTTATCGTTCATCGCCAGCAAGCCGTCTCCTACAGATAGCAAAAGGTATCGCTGAAACTCAGTAGCCGACAGCAAACCGCTGGCGCGAATGCGCGGGTTTCTCGACTTCATCCAACAGGGCAATGGCGTAGTCGGCGAAAGTAATCCAGCTGCGACCTTCGGCACTCACCAGCAGGTCGTCCTTGCCCAGACGGAAATGGCCGGTACGCTCGCCCTCGACAAACTCCGCCGACGGCGACAGGAAGCTCCAGTCGAGTTCCTTTTCCTGACGCAAGGTCTCAAGGAACTCCGCACCGGCACTGGCCTCAGCCTTGTACTCCGCCGGAAAGCCCGGACTGTCGATCACCCGACCACCACCCGGCAACAACAGCGAACCGGCCCCGCCGACCACCAGCAAGCGTTTGACTCCGGCCTGCTTCACCGGAGCGATCACCGCTGCGGCCGGCAGCGTGGCGAAATGCGCGGCGCTGATCACCACATCGTGACCGGCAATCGCCGCTTCCAGCGCAGCGGCATCCAGCGCATCGACCGCCTTGCTCACCACGCCGGCTCGCTCAGTGATCTTCGCCGGGTTGCGGGCGATGGCGGTCACGCTGTGGCCGCGCCGCAGGGCTTCTTCCAGCAACTGGCTACCGGCACGTCCGCTGGCACCAATGATTGCAATCTTGCTCATGACACTCTCCAGTTCCAATCGAATGACGCTGTGCGTCGAGGGGCGCCTTCCCACCCAGGGAGCAGGGAGGCCGATCTACAAAATCTGTTGGCCGTGAGGGCGATGAACAGAGCTTAGTTGCCCGAACCAATACAAAAAATGCGATGCTGAAACATAGTTTGTTTCTGAAAGTGGGCAAATCATGGATCGTCTTACGGCAATGCGGGTCTTCGTCACGGTGGTCGACCTGGGTAGCCAGTCGGCGGCGGCCGACCATCTGGACCTGTCGCGACCGGTAGTGTCGCGCTACCTCGCGGAGTTGGAGGACTGGGTCGGCGCCCGGCTGATGCACCGCACCACCCGTAAGCTGAGCCTGACCGCCGCCGGCAACGAAACCCTGCCGCGCTGCCGACAACTGCTGGAGCTGTCGACGGACCTGCAGGCCGCCGTCCGCGAACCTGACGAGGCGCCGCGCGGGATACTACGGATCAGCGTCAGCACCTCCTTCGGCCTGGCACAACTGGCCCATGCCATCGCTGAATACGTCAAGCGCTACCCGGGCGTCAGTGTCGACCTGCAGATGCTCGACCGCACGGTGAATTTGGTCGACGAACGTATCGACCTGGCGATTCGCACCAGCAACGAATTGGACCCGAACCTGATCGCCCGCCGTCTGACTGTCTGTCGCTCGGTGATCTGTGCCTCTCCGGCCTACCTGCGCGAGCATCCGGCGCCGCAGCGGGTGGAGGAACTGAGCCGGCACAATTGCCTGACCCACTCCTACTTCGGCAAGAGCCTCTGGCATTTCGAGCAGGATGGCGAACAGGTTTCCGTGCCGGTACAGGGCAATATCAGCGCCAACGAGGCCGGGACCCTGATGCAGGCGGTGATCGCCGGGGCGGGTATCTCGATGCTGCCCACCTACCAGGCCGGGGCCTATATCAAGCGGGGCGAACTGGTGCGGCTGTTGCCCCTGGCGGAACCGATACGGATGAACATCTACGCGGTGTACGCCTCGCGCAAACACATGCCGGCGGCGCTGCGCAGCATGCTCGACTTCCTGGTGCAGCACTTTCCCGAAACGCCGCTCTGGGATGAGGGATTATGAGGACTGGCCAAACGAAGCCGGCGATTCGCAGTATCCTGATTGCCTTGATGCTGGCGATTTTCCTCGGTGCGCTGGACCAGACGATTGTCGCCGTCTCGATGCCCGCCATCTCCGCCCGCTTCAAGGATGTCGGCCTGCTGGCCTGGGTGATTTCCGGCTACATGGTGGCGATGACCGTGGCTGTACCAATCTACGGCAAGCTCGGCGACCTCTATGGTCGACGTCGGCTGATGCTGTTCGGCATGGGTCTGTTCACCCTCGCCTCGCTGTTTTGCGGCCTGGCCCAGAGCATGGAGCAACTGGTGCTGGCGCGGATCATCCAGGGCATCGGTGCAGGCGGCATGATTTCGGTCAGCCAGGCGATTATCGGCGACATCATCGCGCCCCGCGAACGCGGCCGTTACCAGGGTTATTTCAGCAGCATGTATGCGCTGGCCAGCGTCGCCGGGCCGGTGCTCGGCGGTTATATGACCGAGTACCTGTCGTGGCGCTGGGTCTTCCTGATCAACCTGCCACTGGGCCTGGGCGCCTGGTGGGTGGCCCACCGCACCCTGGTCGGCCTGGCGATACCACAGCGCAAACCGATCATCGACTACCTCGGCACCGTCCTGATGATCATCGGCCTGACCGCCCTGCTGCTGGGCATCACCGTCATCGGCCAAGGCCACCATTGGAACGACAGCCAGGTGCTGGGCCTGCTGGTTACGGCGCTAAGCGCCCTGTGGCTGTTTGTCCTGCACGAACGGCGCACGGCCGAACCCTTGCTGCCGATGCACCTGTTCCTCAACCGCAACGCCCTGCTGTGCTGGTGCACGATCTTCTTCACCAGCTTCCAGACGATCTCGCTCACGGTGCTGATGCCCCTGCGTTTCCAGAGCGTGACCGGCGCCGGCGCCGACAGCGCGGCCCTGCACCTGCTGCCGCTGGCGATGGGGCTGCCCATGGGGGCCTACTTTGCCGGACGCAGGACCTCGGTGACCGGCTACTACAAACCACTGATCCTGAGCGGGGCGCTGCTGATGCCACTGAGCATTCTCGGCATGGCGTTTACCCCGCCCCAGGCGGTACTACTCAGCAGCCTGTTCATGTTGCTCTGCGGGATTGCCGGCGGCCTGCAGTTCCCGACCTCGCTGGTGGGCACGCAGAACTCCGTGGAACAACGTGATATCGGCGTCGCCACCAGCACCACCAACCTGTTCCGCGCCCTCGGCGGTGCAATGGGCGTGGCGCTGATGTCGGCGTTGCTGCTGGCGCTGTTGCAGGACTTCAGCCTGACGCACCTGGCTGGCGCTTCGGGCAATGCCTTGCTCGAAGGCCTGAACAGCGCTGAAGGCCCGGCGCGCGATGCCCTGCGCGGGGAACTGCTGCTGAGCTTCCGCCATCTGCTGCTGATCAGCGCCGCCATCGCCCTGCTGGGATTGGCGGCGGCGCTGGCGATGCCGAACAACGTGTTGCGCGGGCGGGACGACAAGACCCACTGATCGCAAGGCTCGCCTGGTGGGGTGGTCAAGGGCTGTAATACCCGACCGCCACCAGGTACTGCCCGACCCTTCTCAGGTAGGCATGCTTGTCCTCGATCTTGCCGGTCACCGGATTCTTCCAGCGATATTCGTACTCTCCACGCTCCTGCTTGGCCATCATTGCCAGGATCGGCGCCCCCACCGGCTTGCCGTCGGGGTCCTTGACCTTGCTGAAGTCAGTGTCCACAAGTCGCAGGTTGGTCCCGTGGGCCAGGTAACGATGGGTTTTCAGATCCACCACGAAGACATACAGGTCATCCTCCAGGAAGCCCAGGGCATTGATCGACTCGAGCGTGGCCTGCTTGTCCTTGCCCAGATCGGTCGCCGCCCTGGCCAGCAAAGCTTCGGCCTGCTGCGGCGAGGCCCGAGGCAGGTAATAACCGACCGCCAGGATGCGCTCGCCGACGCGCTGGTAAAACACCCGCTTGCGCTCGACCTTGCCATCATTCCAGTTCTGCCAGCGATACTCGGCCTCACGGATGCCGCCACCTTCAGGGGTCTTGAGCCTGTCCTTGAACGCCTTGCGCAAATCCAGACCCAGGGCTTCGGACACGTCACGCCCGATCAGTGCCGAAGAGGGGCCGCCGCTGGCCAGCATCACGCCATGGGTGTCGACCACAAACACATAGCGGTCCTGATCGACGAATTCACCCTGGCGACTGAACGCGGCGAACGCCTTGTCACCCTGGTCGCGGTAGTAAGCCACGGCCTTTTCCAGCAGCGCCCTGGCCGCCGGCGCTTCATCCGGCGGTACGCTTGCCGCCAGCGCCGACCCCAGGCACAGCAACATCAAACAGCCTGACAAGGCCCGTGTTAAGCCAAACCCCATGGTGCACCCCTCGTTCCTGTTGGTCTGCCAGCAGCGTAGACCGCCACAGCCTATACGGAAGCATTCAGCAAGCCGAGGTGGAGGGCCCCGACCGCTGCGCAAAATGTGCGGGCATTTTTTATCCGCACCACTAGAATGCGTCCATCGGGAACCCGCCTACGGAATCGTCATGCCGCTTCGCTCAGTGCTCTACTCGCAACGCTCGCTGATCCTGACGCTGACCGCCCTGCTGGCCAGCGGTTTCCTCGCCACCTCCCTGCTCAGCTACTACGCCTCGCGCACCTCGATCCGCGACGGCATCGTCAATACCGAACTGCCCTTGACCTCCGACACCGTCTACTCGGAAATCCAGAAAGACCTGGTCCGCCCGATCCTGATTTCCTCGATGATGGCCCGCGACACCTTTATGCGTGACTGGGTGGTGGCCGGCGAACGCGACCCGGAGCAGATGACCCGCTACCTCAACGAAGTCATGACCCACTACGGCGCCTACACCGCCTTCTTCGTCTCCAACAGCAACCTGACCTACTACCAGGCCAAGGGCGTGCTGAAGAAAGTCCGCATCGACGATCCCAACGACCTCTGGTACTTCCGTGTGCGGGACATGCAGGCCCCCTACGAGATCAATGTCGACCCGGACACCGCCAACAATAATCGCCTGACCTTCTTCATCAACTACAAGGTCTTCGACTACGACGAGCACTTTATCGGTGCTGCCGGCGTCGGCCTGACCGTGGACGCGGTGGTCAAGCTGATGGACAAGTACCAGCAGCGCTACCAGCGCAGCGTCTACTTCGTCGACACTTTCGGTCGCCTGGTGCTGACTGGCGCCGATGGCGGCCCCGAAGGCGCCCGGGCCGGGCAGTCGCTGAACGACCTGGCAAGCATGAAGAACCTACAGGCCAAACTGCCCAAACCCCACGATGGCAGCTACGAATACACGGACTCGGACGGCAAGGGGCACTTCCTCAATGTGCGCTTCATTCCAGAGTTGAACTGGTACCTGTTCGTCGACAAGCGCGAGGACAGTGCCCTCAGCGGGATTCGCCAGTCGCTGTACCTGAACCTGCTGATCTGCCTGGTGGTGAGCCTGATCGTGCTGGCCCTGCTCAACCGCGTGATCCAGCGTTACCAGCGCAAGATCCAGGCCCTGGCGACACTCGACAGCCTCACCGGGCTGCCCAATCGCCGAGGCTTCGACCTGCTGGCGGCCCAGGCCCTGCATGAGGCCCAACGCGAACCCAAGCCGCTGACCGCGCTGCTGCTGGACCTGGATCATTTCAAGCAACTCAACGACAGCTACGGCCACCTTGCGGGCGATGCCGTGCTGAGCGGATTTGCCCGAGACCTGGAGAGTTGCCTGCGCCAGTCGGAAATTATCTGCCGCTGGGGTGGCGAGGAATTCATTGTCCTGCTCAAGGACACCGACAGCACCAATGCCCAACTGATCGCCGAGAAAATTCGCCGACATATCGAGCAACAGGGCTACAGCTACAACGGCCAGAGCCTGCAACTGACCGTCAGCATCGGCCTGACCTCACTCCAACAGGACGACACCTTGCACAGCCTGCTGGCCCGGGCCGATCATGCGCTGTACAGAGCCAAACAGAGCGGACGCAACCGCGTCTGCAGCGACCTGCTGAAATCCGCCCATGAATGACCCCAGCCTTTGTCCGGCCTGCGGTGCGCGCAACGACTGCGCCCTGGCCGACCCGCGCACGGCCGACCGGCCCTGCTGGTGCTACAGCGTCAGCATCGACCCGGCGCTACTCGAAACCCTGCCGGCCGAACTGCGCAACGCCGCCTGCCTGTGTCCGCGTTGCGCGCAAGTGGATAAGCAGCTGAAGGCGCCCCCACAACCGGCGCCATGACGTAAAATGCCCACCCACGCCGAAAGCCTTCAACCATGCGCCTTGACCGTTTCCTCAGCAACCTGCCCCGCTTCAACCGCCAACAGGTGCGCCTGTTATTGGTGCAAAAACGGATCAGAGTCGATGGCCTGAGCATCAGCGATCCGCATCATGAGGTCCGAGAGTTCAGCCAGGTCGAAGTCGACGACGAGGTGCTGCAGGCAGGCTGCCCGCCGCGCTACTTCATGCTGCACAAACCGCCGGGCTGCGTCAGCGCCACCCGCGACCCCGAGCACCGCACCGTCCTCGACCTGATCGACGCGCCCGACGCCGTTGGGCTGCACATCGCCGGCCGCCTGGATTTCAACACCACCGGGCTGATGATCCTGACCAACGACGGCCAGTGGTCGCGCCGGCTGACCCAGCCCCAGACCAAACTGCCCAAGGTCTACTACGTGGAGACCGAACAGCTCATCGGCGCTGAATACGCCGAGACTTTCGCCCGTGGCTTGTATTTTGCTTTCGAGAACCTGACCACCCAGCCCGCCACGCTGGAATTGCTCGGCCCGCGCAGTGCCCGCTTGAGCATCGTCGAAGGTCGTTATCACCAGGTCAAGCGCATGTTCGGCCACTTCGACAACAAGGTCCTGCGCCTGCACCGCGAAGCCATGGGACCGCTGGTGCTGGATGAGCAATTGGCCCCTGGGCACTATCGCCCGTTGCAGGCCGAAGAAATCGGCTGGATCTGAGCGCACGACGACGACCGCTCGGCAGAAGTCACTAACTTATGACAAATCGTTCCTTGCGCAATCAACGTACGCCTGCTTGAATCAGACCGTCAGCCGAAATATGACTGATGAGTCACGCTGCTATACCAAGAAACTCTTTGTCGACTGCGAGGCCCACCGGCTCTCGCTTTGCGGCAGATTGCCCGCCTATAACAACACCCGTCGGCCAGGCTTCAACGGACCGACATGGGCCTGCAACATTCCAGGCGAATGCCTACCTGTCATATAAATCGTGCACAGTTCGTTGCGCGCATACCCGCTTGCCAGGAGTCCTTTGACATGAGGCCAGAAATCGCTGTGTTGGATATACAGGGTCAGTATCGGGTTTACACGGAGTTCTATCGCGCAGATGCCGCAGAAAAGACCATCATCCTGGTCAACGGTTCGCTGGCTACCACTGCGTCGTTTGCACAGACCGTGAAGAACCTGCATCCACAATACAACGTCGTGTGCTACGACCAGCCCTACGCGGGCAAGTCCAAGGCGCACAACCGTCACGAAAGAATGCTGACCAAGGAAATCGAAGGGCAGATCCTCCTGGAGCTGATCGACCATTTCGGCGCTGAGCATGTGATGTCCTTTTCCTGGGGCAGCGCGGCGACCCTGGTTGCCCTGGCGCACCGGCCACGGCGAATCGAGAAGGCGGTGATCAGCTCCTTCTCACCGGTGCTCAGCGAACCGATGCGCGACTATCTGGAACGGGGCGTCGACTACCTGAGCGCCTGCGACCGCGACCGCATGGGCCATCTGGTCAACAACACCATCGGCAAGCACCTGCCGTCGCTGTTCAAGCGCTACAACTACCGGCACGTCAGCAGCCTGGCCGAGCATGAATACGGGCAGATGCACTTCCATATCAGCCAGGTGCTCAGCAGTGACCAGTTGTGCTATCTGACGGCGGCGAAACAGATCGACGTACCGGTGCTGTTCATGAATGGTGAATGGGACGAATACACCTCGCCCAGCGATGCGTTGCAATTCGGTCAGCATGTGCGCCACAGCCAGTTCAGCACCATCCGCAGCACCGGGCACTTTCTCGACATGGAGCACAAGTCCGCCTGCCGCGACAGCCGTCATGCGCTGCTGGAGTTCCTCAAGCCGACGCATCAGGAAAGCCGATCGCGGTATTACCGACACGTTCAGGAGCACCATGCACAGGCCATGTGAACGAGGGTTATCACGGGTTTGCAGCGTTCTTGCGAACGGACACAAATCCCGTGATGGACGCAAACCCCTTGTAGGAGCCAGGCTTGTCGGGACGCCGCATCGCAGCGAAGAGGCCCGAGTGGCCACCAGAAGTCTCGCAGGCAAGCCTGGAACCGACAGGAACCGCGCTTGCGCTTACTGACGGGTATTGGCCTTGCGTGCGTGACCGCCGACCCGACGTGCTTGTTAAAACACAGATTTTCAAAGAAAAACTTCAAATCCCCGGCCACATCTGGTACAAAGTCAGCCGTCCGAGCGGGTGTCGTATAATGGCATTACTCCAGCTTCCCAAGCTGATAACGAGGGTTTTTATTGGACAACCCCCGTTGGTGTACCGTGAAGCGCGTAATGCGGGTATAGTTTAGTGGCAAAACGAAAGCTTCCCAAGCTTTAGTTGAGGGTTCGATTCCCTCTACCCGCTCCACCTCTCCTCCAGTGTTTCCGGGCACTCCAGTCCATCTCCCCTCTGTTTTTTCCTGTAAAAACCAGCTCGCAGCCGGAATTCTTAGCGCCGCGAAAACCCTGAAAAAATCTCAAAAAATTGGTGCACCGTCGATTCCGTCTAGTCTGACGCTTCGACAGATCAACCTCACCCTGCAGTTATTCAATAAACGCCTAAAGCTAAAGCCGCCTTCGTGGACAGGGGGTGAAAGGAATGGCCACCTCCCCCTCTTCCGAGACCAAAAAACCAACCGCGGCAAGCCGCATCAGATTCTCAATCGACCTTCACCTGACCGGCCTTCCTTTCGCGCTCACATTGACGGAATCGTTTCACAAAGCTGCCGTCGATTAGATCATCGACCTCCAACTCAAGTGCACAATTGACCAGAGAAGCCGTTGAGTTGTTCGACATCGAGAATTTATTCGGAATGAATCCGTATCTCCTTACTCTGTTTTTATCGAGAGCGGCCTCAAATGCTCTAAGGAAATCTGATAGGCCAGGGCGACGCGCATCAGTCTGCTTCCAGCGTTGCAGTGGAGCTTACCTTAACCAGGTCAATGCAATGCGTCTGTCGCCCCTTGATTAGGCGATTCATCTGAGTCACATTTCCAGCTAAGCCACAGATCGTTCCTCCTGGTCAGCCTTAACATGCTCCGCTTCAGCCATCTGATCGAAGCTGCTTCGCTTGGCCACAAGACAAATACCGACGATCGCCAAAACGACCCCCTCTAGAATCAGGGTGTATTGAGTTCCCATCAGGCTAGCCAATCCGCCAGCGATCAACCCGCCGACTGCCTCAAAGCCGAATCGAATGGAAATGTAGAAAGCGACGACACGGCCTCTAAAGGCATCACTCGCCATACTCTGCAGGGAGATGTTGGAACTGACGTTCGACGCGCTTATCCCAAATCCGACGACCGCCAGCAAGACCATACAAAAAGCAACGTTGCCGGTCAGCGCACTCCCCGCCAAACCCAAGGCGCTGGCAAAAATGCAACCCAGGATCATCCCTTTCAGATGCTGCGTGCCCTTCTGTAGAGACAACACGACAGTCGCTGTGAACGCCCCGATCCCTGCCGCCCCCCAGAGCCAACCCAGCGTCCGGGCATCACCGACGAAGACGTTCTTGGCGAGCACCGGAAGCAGAGTGGCATAAGACGACGCGGTGATATTGGTTGCGATCACGCTGATCATCAGCATGCGGATCGCCGGGTTTGCAAAACTGTAGGTGAACCCTTCGCGAAATACTGCCCCCAATGGCTTGCTGCTTCTGATGCTTGGCCGGCCTGGTACCTTGTAGAGCACCCATAGCGGAGCTAGGAAGGCAACACTGTTTATTGCAAAGCAGATCGCTTCACCCGTGCTTGCGACCAGTAACCCTGCGAGTGGCGGGCCCGCGAAGCGAGAGCCGTTGAGCAACATCGCGTTCAGCGCGAGCCCATTGGGCAGATCCTTTCGGTCGCCGATGAAATTGCCGATCATCGCCTGTCGCAACGGATTTTCTAACGAGTTGAAAACGCCCAGCAACAAAGACATGCCGATGATGATCTCGGGAGTGATCGTGTGTGTTGCGGTCAGAATGGCCAGTGCGAGCGACTGAGCGCCAAGAAGCGCCAGGACAACCATCAGCAGGCGACGCTTGTCGTGTTTATCTGCCCACGCCCCGGCTAGAGGCCCGAGTAGAAGCTGGGGTATAAGAGCGCAAAAAGTCGCCAACCCGAGAAGGGATGCCGCCCCCGTAATGTGATAGACCAGCCAGGCCAACGCTACCTGCTGGATCCACTTGCCAAGATGAGAAAACGCTTGGCCAAAGAAGTAAAAACGAAAATCCCGATGGGCCAACGCTCGCACTGGAGCAGGCCATGATCTCGCGACCTCGGTATTCAAATTAAGCTCCTCAAGATGCTGCCCAACTCCGGTGTTCCCCGGAGCTAGGCAGCACTAGGTCGGAGTACCGGCCACTGAATCAGCGCCGCGTACCCATTAGGTTATTTTTCCGGAATCGGGCAGTTTTTCGCCTTGAGCGAGGCAAGCACCCAACGACGGTCATTGGTACCTGCTGCGATGGCCTGCAGTTGTGCCTGCTCTGCGTCGTACTTGGACTTCGCCTTGCCATAAACTTCTTCAACATCTGCAAACGGCACGCAGACGAGGCCGTCGTCATCGCCCAGCATCAGGTCGCCTGGTTCCACCACCATCCCATTCAGCGCGATGGGGGTGTTCACCTCACCTGGGCCGTCTTTGTATGGGCCACGATGGGTAACGCCTAGGGCGAAGACAGGCAGATCGGACTCACGGATGGAACGCGAATCGCGTACTGCGCCGTAAATGACGATACCGGCGACCTGCTTCTTGATAGCGTACGCCGTCATCATTTCGCCGATCATGGCGTTGGTTAGATCCCCACCGGCATCCACCACGATGACATCGCCAGGTTGAGCAATGTCCAATGCGTAGTGCAGCATGAGGTTGTCACCTGGGCGGCATTTGACGGTGATGGCCGGGCCTGCGAGGACACCGTCGCGGTGCATCGGACGAAGCTGAGCTCCACCTGCGCTCATGCGGTTCATAGAGTCGCTGACGTTCGCTACAGGCAGCTCCCGGAAACGCTCAACTAGATCCGAAGTGACTTGACGGACACGATCGAGCACACGAAAACCATTAGACATAATGTTCTCCAATAATTTTAAATTTTGTTATTCAATGCCATACCCTTTCAGGCACGGCCAACTTCCACGCAAGCAAATGTTGTAATTCCAATAACGAGCTACATCCGGTAGATCTGAGTTGCAGTACCGCTGAACAGATCGGCTCTTTCCGACTGGCTGAACTCCTTGGTCAACCTTTTGAACGCATTCCAGAGAACCTTGTACGAGTACATACCCTTGTCCACTGGAAAGTTGCTTTCAAACATGCATCGCTTGGTTCCGAACAAGTCAATGCACTGCATAATGTACGGGTCCCAAAGTAGGGCCAGTTCTTCAGAGCTGGGAGGGGTTAAGCGTTGGTGCATATTGAAGCCTCCGACACTCATGCCCAGCCCTCCGATTTTCACCACAACGTTGGGAAGACGAGACAGCTTTGAGAGCGAATCTGCCCACTCGCTGAACACCTCATCCCTGCGCCCTTGGTATTGACCAGTGCCAAGTGGCCCGCCTATATGGTCAAGAACGATTACCAAGTCGGGAAAAGCTTTGGCTAATGCCAGCACTTCACCCAACTGGGTGTGGTACGCCCAAATATCCAGGGACAACCCATAACGCCCCAGACAGGAAACACCTCGGCGAAAATGCTGCTCTTTCAATAGCCCAGCAGGCGGTGGATTCGGATTGGTGACGATCGCCGGATCAGCGTGCCAAGCTGTCGTGTTGCGAATGCCGCGAAGCCTTGGCCCGGCCCTCTCGATCATCTCCTCCAGCACCGGAGCAATCGCAAGACCGTGGGTCAGATCAGCTCCAGCAACGATCGCAGCACAAGCTCGAAAATCACCGTACTGCCCACTGGCAGACAAAGCCGCGACACCGTTGGCAAACTCCACCTCTCCAACCGATCGGAATTGCTCCTGTCGTGAGATATCGAACATCGTCTTGCACTGGACATAAACGGAAGCCCGCACGTTGTGGCCCGAGTAGGCATCCTGCAGAAGATCCTCGAACAAATATCTGCCGGAAGCGCGATCCCAGAGGTGATGGTGGGCGTCGATGATTTCGAGCTCAGGCTCCAGTACCGGCTCATCCCACTGGCGCAGCCACTCAGGGCGTACCAGGATATGAGGCGATGAAACCGCCAACGTGTCAGTCCCGGTCATAATCAGTGAGCCCGAATATCCGAGATGAACTTCGCCGCCCTTGCGTGGTTTGGGGCATTGAAGAACTGGTCAGGTGCGGCACGTTCCAGAACCTCTCCGACATCCATGAACCAGATCCTATCTGCGACTTCCCGAGCAAATCCCATCTCATGGGTCACGCAGATCATCGTCATCCCTTCGGCAGCCAGATCCTTCATGACCTGAAGCACTTCACCGACCATTTCAGGGTCGAGTGCGCTAGTTGGCTCATCGAACAGCATCACCGGCGGCTCCATCGCCAATGCACGGGCAATCGCCACGCGCTGCTGCTGGCCACCAGATAGCTGAGGCGGCATGGCGTCTGCTTTATGAGCCAGCCCAACCTTTGCCAGTAAATCGCGAGCCTTGACTTCAGCCTCCTGCTTGCTGCGCTTGAGCACCGTTGTAGGCCCAATCATGACGTTCTCCAGAACGCTCATGTGCGGGAAAAGGTTGAATTGCTGAAACACGAAACCGATTCGGCTCCGCATTGCGTTGAGATCCTGCTTCTGCCCGTGCACATCTTCGCCTGAGATCAGGATGCTGCCGGCTTGAATTTCTTCCAGTCGGTTCACAGTCCGGATCAAGGTAGATTTACCCGAACCCGACGGGCCACAGACAACCACTACTTCTCCAGCCGCAACGGTCTCGTTGATTTCGTTGAGCGCCTTGTAGGGGCCATACCACTTGTTTACGTTTTTGAACTCAATCATTTTGATTCCCCTACGAGAAGCTGGCTGCTGTTTTTGCTCTCCGAAACGGCGTTATACGTACCCAGTCGTTTCTTCTGAATTGACTGCTCAACCCACTTGGCAAGCCGGCTCAGGGAGAAGCACAATATGAAGTACATCGCGGCCAACAAGGCGTAGACCTCAAATGGTTTGGTCAGCACCTGGTTATTGATTTGGTACGCAGCAAAAGTCACCTCCTGAGTCCCAATCAGGTACGCGAGGGAGGTATTTTTGGTAATCAGGATGAACTGGTTCAGGATGCTTGGGAGCATGTTGAAGAGCGCTTGCGGAAGTACGATCTTCCACATCGTCTGCCAGTACGTCATGCCAATAGCGCGAGCTGCTTCCACCTGACCTTTCGGAACCGCATTGATCCCAGCTCGGACGACTTCTCCAAGGTATGCCCCTTCGTACAGCACTAAGGCGACAACCATGGTGATCGTGCCGGAGATGTTCACTCCAGTGATCAGTGGGACTGCGAAGTACGTCCAAAAGATCAACAGCAGCAGTGGTACTGCACGGATGACGTAGGTGTACCCCATCGCCACCTTCCGGACTGGGTTGATCGGACTAGTGCGCGCCAGGCCAATGGCGATAGCCAAAGGAAAGGATGCAATCAAACTGACCAACGCTAGAATGACAGTGAGCGCCAGGCCACCTAATGGCCCGTTAGGGTACTGGCCGACCAACAGCAGCACCCCGTAGTCTTGAATAATTTCCAGCATTATCTAGCCATCCTCAGTTCTTGCC
Source organism: Pseudomonas sp. GW821-FHT04D07 (assembly GCF_059420225.1). NCBI lineage: Bacteria > Pseudomonadati > Pseudomonadota > Gammaproteobacteria > Pseudomonadales > Pseudomonadaceae > Pseudomonas > Pseudomonas sp. GW821-FHT04D07. Next base: position 338,843 of record NZ_JBWKTH010000001.1, on the reverse strand, counting down.
GGTGTTGCCACAACGCGCCGAGCGCCATGATGCTCCACGAGCCAGCCAGGTAAAAAAGGCTCGCCACGGCGAAGGTCTGGAAGGTCATGTAGGTCTCACCCTCGATCTGCCGGGTGATGTACATCATCTCAGCCGTACCAATCGCCATCGCCAAAGCAGTCGACTTAAACAGCACGAGCGCCTGGTTCACCATTGACGGAGCAGAGGCTCTGATAGCCTGAGGTATCAGGATTTTGCGCAGAGTCTGAACGTAGGAAATCCCCAATGCTCGCGCAGCCTCCGTCTGTCCACGAGGAAGCGAACGGAATCCGCTGCGAAGGTCTTCAGAGATGTACGCCGCAGCATTGAGAGTAAGAGCGATGATCGCGAAGATCACCTCCCCTCCATGGCCGTTTACCCAATCTTGCAGATGCGTGGGCAGAAGCTGAGGCACGCCGAAATACCAAACGAAAAGCTGCACCAGACTCGGCACGTTTCGGTGGTATTCAACGAACGTGGAAACCACTAGGTTTCCGGCGCTGCCAGGAATCAGGCGAATCCCCATGAGCAAACAGCCCAACAGGAAGGCCAGGACTCCAGAGATAAAAAACAGCTGCAGAGTAACGAAGATCCCGCCCAGAAACAGGCTCAGGTAATCGCCCTGCAGCAGTGAGGCAAAACCATTGAAAATTGACACCAAACACCTCAATCAGGCCGCATTACGCGGCCTGCAGCAATCACTGAAAATCGGAAATAGCGGTTAATTTCTTTTCCCGAACCAGCTTGTATTCGGTGTCGTTGCCATACCAGTGATCCCAGATCGCCTGAAGCTCACCTGTGCTTTCCATCTCGGCCAACGCCTTATCAACGGCTTCGGTAAGAGCCGCCTCGCCCTTCTTGATCCCGATGCAATTCGGCTCAAAATGCAGCGCCTGGTCGAGGAACCGCATGTTCTGATCACGTGCATGGAAGCGAATCGCTGCCGGCACGGTCATCGCCATTCCTTGAACCTTGCCTTGCTGCAAAGCCAGGAACGCTGCCGGAGCATCTTCGAAGCCGATGACCTTGGCATCTGCGATCTGTTGACGCGCATAAAGCTCTGGGGTGGAGCTCTTGACCGCGCTGATACGCTTGTCAGCAAAATCAGCAAAGCTGCTGATACCGGTATCGCTCTTGACCAGAATCTTGATCGGCACCTGGTAATAAGCGCCCGAGAAGTTGATCTGTTCTGCCCGATCCTTGGTGTAGCCAAGCGCCGCCGCGACGACGTCGGTGCGACCGGAAATCAGCGAAGGAATTCGCGCACTGACGGCGATGCCCTGCATTTCCGGTTTAACGCCAAGGTGCTTGGCTAGAGCCTTACATACGTCCACATCCAGGCCGACGATTTCACGGCTTACCGGATCCTGGTAACCAAGCGGAACGCTATCGGTCAACGTTGCACAGCGCAGCGTGCCACGTGCTTTGATGTCGTCCAAGGCATCAGCCATAGCTGTTGTCGATGTGATTACGCATAACAGTGCAAGGGCGGCCCTTTTCATTTTTAAAAGTCTCTTTTTAGGTGGAGGGCAGAAATCAATTTGAGCAAAACTTCTTATTCTGGGCGGTCGCTGAATCTTACTTCAGCGCCTGACAAGCCTCTTTAATCCGGCGGCATCCTTCGGTGATCACCTCGTTGGAAGTGGCGAAAGACATGCGGAGGTAAGGGGACAGGCCATATGCAGCGCCGTCTAGCACTGCCACATTCGCAGTTTCGAGCAGGTAGTCTCGAACGTCCGTGTCGGTCTTCAGGATCGTTCCATCAGGTGCCTGCTTTCCAATCAGTTCCGAACAGTTAGGGTAAGCGTAGAACGCGCCCTCAATCGGCAGACACTTCAGGCCTGGAATGTCATTCAACAGCCCGGAGATCAGGTCACGGCGGGCCGCGAACACTTCAGCGGCTTGGCGAATGAAGGATTCACCCTCATCCAGCGCTGCGACTGCAGCAGCTTGGCTAACAGAAGAGGCACCGCCGATACTCTGGGACATCAGCTTGTCCATGGCTTTGACAAGAGCCACTGGGCCACCACCAAAACCAATGCGCCAGCCAGTCATGGCGTACGCCTTCGAAACGCCATTGATCACGAGCGTCCGCGCCTTGAGTTCGGGAGCAATCACCGAAGGGGCTGCCAGGGCGGCCCCGCCGTAGTTCAGGTGCTCGTAGATTTCATCAGTCATCAACCACACTTGCGGGTGATGCAACAGGACATCCGTCAGAGCTTTCAGCTCGCCCGGGCTGTAGATCGCTCCAGTAGGGTTGTTTGGAGAGTTCAGCACCAACCATTTGGTGCGTGGCGTAATAGCTGCTTCCAGCTGCGCTGCAGTGAGCTTGAAGCCTTGAGAGCCCGGACATTCCAAGATGACAGGAACACCCTCGCAGAGCTTCACGATGTCGGGGTACGAAACCCAGTAAGGCGCAGGAATGATCACCTCGTCGCCCTGATCGACAGTGCAAGTGAAGGCGGTGTAGATCATCTGTTTTGCCCCGGAGCTGACGATGATCTCTTCGGGGGCAAAATCCAACCCATTGTCGCGCTTGAACTTGCGCTGCACGGCAGCCTTCAGCGCCTTGGTACCGGTCGTCGGGGTGTAGTGAGTCTGCCCCTTGAGTGCAGCTGAACTTGCCGCCTCGATAACGTTGGTTGGCGTTACAAAATCAGGCTCGCCGGCGCAAAAGTCGAGAATGGAGATACCGGACGCTTCGAGTGCAGTAGCACGTGCCTTGGCTGCGATACTCGCAGAAGGAGAGAAACGATCAAGTCGGTTGGAAAATGGGTATGTCATGGAGGCTGAGCCCTATTGTCTAAGTCTGGCAAGTCGAGGTTACATAGTCCGGAATTGGATGAATAACGATATTTAGTTTGATTTATTCATACCAATATGGAATCTTTTATGGCCTTTTCTGCCTTCTGCGGAGTCAGACATGATCACGATCAAACAGGTTGAAGCCGTCTACTGGGTGTCGAAGCTGGGCAGCTTCGATGCGGCGGCGGAACACCTGAACACGAGCCAGTCGGCCATCTCCAAGCGCATCCAAGAACTGGAGTTGATGTATGAAAAACCGCTTTTTGACAGAAGCCGCCGTACCGCCCAGCTCACGCCTTTGGGAAATGAAGTGGCGTCCTTGGCACTCTCGCTTCTGAACCAGCGCGACGCCATTCTTCAGCGACTGGAAAGCCCCGAAAACCTTCGGAGAAAACTGCGATTGGGCGTGACCGAGCTCACGGCACTCACTTGGTTGCCCGACCTTGTTCAAGGGATCAGGGAGACGTACCCGAATGTGGAAATCATTCCGGAAGTCGACCTCAGTCCAATCCTGTATGAGCGCCTGACGTCCAACTCGATCGACCTGATCATCGTGCCGGATATTTTTCAGGACAACCGATTCACCTGCACGAGACTGAACTCCGTGGAGAATGCCTGGATGTGCGCCCCAAGCCTGATCGGAGATTCCGGAACGCTGACGCTTAAAGAGCTGACGGGACGAATGCTGCTTGTCCAAGGGGTGCTGTCCGGTATGGGTAAGGCATACGGCCAGTGGTTCAGGGAGGAAGGGGTCGACGTCAGTCGCTCCATCACCTGCAACAACCTCCTGGCTCAGATAGGCATGGCCGTCTCCGGCTTGGCGACTTCCTACCTCCCACTGCACTGTCTGAAACAGCTGCTTGATCGGAATCAGCTCCAGGTGCTCAACGTTGAACCTGCCCTTCCCCAAGTTTTCTACAAGGCCATTCACCGTGCTGCGGAAGAGGATTTGTTCATGACGCAAATCGTTCAGATAGCAGCGAGAACTTGCGACTTCACCAAGTTCATAATCTGAGGCCAATTTCACGAGCGATGAACAGGCGATGGAGTCAGCTGGCCCCACCTCCTGAACCTGATTCATATGCCATTTCATGCCGCTTGAGACTTCACAACTGGCACTTCTTTGGAGGCGCTCGCCACTGGTGTAATCGGCAAGCGGGCCAACGTCAGGCAAGCAACGATACCCAGGCCTGCGATCACCAGAATTGGAACAGTGAATCCACCCGTGGTTTCGCGGAGCATCCCGACCAGTGAGCTGCCCAGGAATCCCGAGAGGCTCCCAATTGCCACAACCATGGCAATACCACCGGCAGCAGCACGGTCTTTCAAAAATTGCGTGGGGATGGTCAAGATCACTGCCATCGATGCAAAGCTACAGACAAGAGCAACGGTCAGACAGGCGAACTTGGCCCACGGAGCGTCGAACATCGTAGAGAAAATGAGGCCTGCGCAAGCACAACCCAGTGCGATCAGCACGTGTTGCTTACGCTCGCCCTTGCGATCAGACCGACGGCCCCAGACAGCCATGGCAACAGCGCTAAGCATGTAAAGTCCCGCCATCGACCAGCCGATGTGCTGTGCCGTCCATCCGAATTCACGGATGATCTGCGGCAGCCACAGCCCTACCGTTTGGTGGGTGATCAGCACGCCGAAATTGACCATCCCGAGTGCCAAAACACTCTTGTTGGTCAGCACAGCCCAGAGCTTGAAGGAAGGCTTATGGGCAGACTCCTGATTGATCGTGGACTGGAGAAAGTTCTGCTCTTCCGGGGTCAGAAACTTCGCTTTTGACGGTTCATCGCGCAGGCAAGCGAACACGACAAATGCCAAGAGTATCGAAGGAGCTGCTTCCACGACGAACAGCAACTGCCAGCCTTTGAGACCAAAAACGCCGTCCACGCCGATGAGCCAAGTGGACAGTGGAGAACTGATCAAACTCGCAACCGGCACCATCATTAGGAACATCCCGGTCGCTCTGCCTCGGTAGTTTTCCGGGAACGCTTTCGCCAGATATAGAACCACTCCTGGGATGAAGCCTGCCTCAGCAACCCCCAAAAGGAATCGAATGCCGATCAGGCTGGTGCCGTCCCAAGCAAATGCAGTCAGTCCCGAAATGATGCCCCAGGTAAGCATGATGCGGGATATCCAGAACCGTGGGCCGAACTTATGGCAGGCCAGATTCGATGGGATTTCGAACAGCAGGTATCCCAGGAAGAAGATGCCGGCGGCAACGCCGAAAGTAGAGGCATCCAAGCCTAGATCAGCGTTCATTTTTAGCGCGGCGAACGAGATGTTCGTGCGGTCGATGTAGCAAGCCAGGTAGCTCACCATCAACAAGGGCATGAGGCGCCAGCTCAATTTTGTTATCGCCGATTTCTCGACGCTGCTGCTTGGATTGTAGTTAGTCATCACGCTAGGCCTGTTAATTATTTTTGTCTATTAGATGGCTGCCTGTGGTCAGGTCGCACATGTCACGCCCGACAATTCATAACCACTTTATGAAAATTGTAAAGCCCCCTCTTGAGCATTTTCATAACGCAGTTATGATAACTGCACGCACCGGCTTCCCCCATCATGTCCGGGCACACCCGCAGGAGACCAACAATGACAACTCGAACTACCCCAGTGACCGACCGTAGCGCATGGACAGCAGCATCGCTGCACAAGGACGAATCCTGGCTGTACCGGCTGGACGAGAAGGTGATCAACGAGCTCGACGCTGCCTTGGCGCGAGTACGCCATCTGCCGATCACCGGCATCACCAAACAGGACTTCCCGCTGGATCACACGCTACTGGTGCTGAAAGCCGTCGATCAGCAAATCCACGAAGGCGTGGGCATGGCCGTGCTGCGTGGCTTGCCTGTGCAGAACTACAGTAAGGAAGATGCGTCTCGAATCTACTGGGGCATTGGGCTGCACTTGGGCATTCCGGTGACCCAAAACTCGCGCGCCCATTTGCTGGGGCATGTGAAGGATGAAGGTGTCACTTACAGCCAAAAAACTCGTGGCTACAACACAAAGGCGAAGCTGAATTTCCACACCGACAACTGCGATATCGTAGGTCTGTTGTGCCTGCGCACTCCGCAGTCAGGGGGCCTAAGTCGCTTCTCCAGCTCGCTCTCGATTTACAACCGGATGTTGGAAACCAACCCTGAGCTTCTGAAACCGCTGTTTGATGGCTTCTTCTACGACCTGAAAGGCGAGCAGCGCCCAGGTGCTGGCGAACTCAGCGACCATAAAATTCCAGTCTTCAGTGACTTCGAGGGAAAGCTGAGCTGCCGTTACGTTCGTAACGCCATCGAGCCCGCATTCACAAAGAGTGGCGAGGAAAAAACCGAGCAGCAGGAAGCCGCGCTGAACCTGTTCGACAAGCTGGCCGACAGCGCTGAATTTTGCTTCGAGATGCAGTTCGAACCCGGCGACATGCAGTTGCTGAACAACCACACAATCGTCCACTCTCGCACCGAGTTCGTTGACTTCGAAGAAGAGGACAAGAAACGCCATCTGCTGCGCTTGTGGCTACGTAACGACACCCGTCCACTCGCTCACGAATTTGCTGAGCGCTTCGGCCCAGGCACTGCTCGCATGGGCGTACCGATCTTTCAGCGCGAGCCTTCCGTAGCCTGATCCCTCCGCGACACCAGGGTGACTGGATTACTCCAGTCGCCCCCCTTCCCTGCTATTTGTCGCCCCAAGAGCCCGACTGATCGTTAGCGCCTGATCGAGCATCAACTGGTGAAAATCTCGACGGTAAGGATCGAACCGGTTATTGATGCCTGAGAGAGTCAATGATCCGAGAAACTCATTGTTTGCGCCAAACAATGGGGCGGCGACCGATGCCAGAAGCGGATCACCAATCCCCGTGGAATGCTCAATCACGTCAATGGTGAGCTCATCGATGTCATGGATCGGTTCTTCAGAAAACCGTCGTAAAATCCGGCTGGTGGCTGTCTGATCCATCGGCAGACGATTACCTGGCAGAATCCCAACCCGGATCATGTGACTAGACTCAGCCCGCAGCCAACACACCCGCCAGTCTCCATCTCGGATGTACACTGAAGAGGTCTCGGTGGTTTGCTGAGTGATGCTGTTCAGCACAGGCTGGATGATCTCACTGATATTTAACGCGCGCTCAAAGGCCCGTCCAAGCTGGAAAGCTCGCGGGCCCAACCGGAACACGCCGTTACCAGTCTTGGTTGCGTATCCCCAGCGCTCGAAGGAAATCATGTAACGTAGGATCACACTTTTAAAAAGGCCCGTACGCTCCTCAAGCTCTCCCAAGGAAAGCTCACGTCCAGTGCCAATGAAGGCATCCAGGAGAGCCAGCGTTCTCTCGGCAGCAGTTACACTGCGATCAACGGACTCGGATTCTTTTGTTTTGGCCATTATCGTAATCGTTGACAAATAATCCGATCATAACGATTAGCCAACTACCTAACAACCAATCACCTGGCGACGCCAGCAAGGTGCGTCCAGAAAGCCCCCGGTGTCAGGATAGTTGTCGCCTCTCCGAATTTTCCTGAAGACGCAGATCGGGGGCGGAAAGAGACTGTTCGTGCCGTACTATTCACCGGAACGCAAAGCCGCATTGCTCAAGATGCTGCTTCCCCCGCTGAGCCTGTCGATGGCGAGGTTGCTCGGCGCGAAGGGGTCAGCGACATGTCATTGGCCAACTGGCGCAGAAAGGCCCGCTCTGAAGGAAACGCAGTGTCCGAGAACAGCCCATCGGCCCAGAACTGGACAGCCGAAACCCAGTTTGCCGTCGTCCTTGAAACCGCCGGTTTGTCCGAAATTGAACTGGCTGAATACTGCCGTCGCAAAGGCCTGTACCCCGAGCAAATCAAGGCGTGGCGGCAAGCCTGCATCAACGGCCAGAAAGCAGACAAAGCCCAGCAAAAAGACGATCGCGAGCAAGCCCGCAAGGACAAGAAACGCATCCAGGAACTTGAGCGCGAACTGCGCCGTAAAGACAAGGCGCTGGCTGAAACCGACGCGTTGCTGGTGCTGCGAAAAAAGCTCAACAATTACTGGGGGATCGACAGCGAGGACAACTGACCGCCTTGCCGGAACGGCAATTACTGGTGACCTGGTTGAGTGAAGCCCGGATGTTGGTGGAATGGGTGTCCGGATGGTCATGGAATCCCCACATAACGCGCAAGACTCTGGAGTTTGCCCCGAGTTTTGTCATCAGCCATCAGCCAATGATTATGCCGAACCAGGCGGCCAATACCTTCACATGTAATAGCCTACCGTTTTCTTCAAGCAATCCGAGTACTCATAAATATCGTCCACCGAGTTGATCGGGTGCCGCGTCTCGTTTTTTTCCTCATCAAAGATCCCGATGTATTTCTGTGAGCGATTAAAATGCAGGCGGCAAATCGGCTTACGATTGTTATCATCCAGCAGGATACCGAAGTAGCTCTGAGTGTCCCGCTGCACGATACGTTTCGCATCAACGACAGAACGCACCATCGCACGAACAATGTGATAACCCTCCAGCTCCTCCAGTGTCGTCAGAATTTTAGCTTCTGAATCGACACTATCAGTCGTACTATTTACGCCCTCCGTAAAGACGCACTTTGGCAGCGAGACTGGCGAGCTTTTCAAAAAAGTCCATGAACGACCTCTGACCTGTTCAGATCCATTGATGAGGATGATGGCAAAATGACCACTCTTGAGAGTAGACATAAAACAGCACAAAGAAAGGCCGCCTTCCAAAAATCGGGTAAACCCAGACAGGTGGGTTAGAAATAACCTCATGATTTAATTTCACGTACAAATCTAATCAAATCAGCATAGCGGGGTGGGCGTCACAGTTCCCGGACAGGCCAAACGGCTGGCTTGGCATGCGGCATTGGTGCTGCACACCGGCAGGAGGCTTACGTAAAGCCTTGGCAGCATCAGCTTTGAATGCTGCCCTCAAGTCAGTCGGTTTCGGGGTACGAAGAGGAGCCCAGCGCCCCTTTTCTTCCTTTTCTCAGCTCAACGCTGAAACATGGTTGATAGCGATAAGCCATCTAACGATAATCCGGCCTCCCTACACTCACGCAAGGATATGCCGTGAAAAAGTCCCTTCTGTTGCTCCCACTGCTCGCCCTGTTGCTGCAAGGCTGCGGTGTGACCATGACCCGCTACGAGCCGAGCTACGAAAACGTCCAACAACTCAAGCAAACTCCACCGCTGCAATCGATCAGCAATGCCGAGGTGAAAGCCGCCTCTGGCCAGGGCTCGCTGATGGTTCGGACTAACCCGATCCGTTCACCGAGCGGCAGCATCCCCCTGCATATTCAGCAGGCCATCAACGAAGAGCTGAGCAAAGCCGGCCTGCTGGATCCGCAAGCAGAGCGGCACCTGAATGTATTGCTGGTCAATAATGAGCTGACGGCAGGAGCCAGCACCGGTACCGGGCAGCTCTCTGCCCGCTTTACTTTGCTCAAGGGCAATGAGGTGGTCTATGACGCGACCAAGGACGTGAACCACGAGTGGAGCAGCAGTTTTTTCGGATTCATTGCGATTCCGAACGCCGCCAATGCCTACAACCCGATGGTGCGTGATTTGCTGAAGGCGCTGTACAGCGACCCGCAGTTCATTCAGGCCTTGAAGAAAGGATAAAAAAGGGCCGCTATTGCGGCCCTTGGTTTATCAAGCCCGTGGTACGCCGGAGTTGAGCGCCGAGTATTTCAGGCCATTGCTCTCGACCATTTGCTTGAGCAGCGCATTGACCTGGCGGCTGAACGTGTCGTTGATCGCCGCTTTCGGGGTATTGCCCATCAAAGGTACAAACCAGATCCCCATCCAGGTATTGATCGAGTCATGGTTGCTCGCATTGCTGATTGCCACCCCTTGTTGGTCAACCGCTTCGAGACTCATGGTGTATTGATCAGTGGCCAGCGCCGGGATGATCATGAGGCTGAGGCCACTGATAAAGCCCATGACCAGTTGGCCACCACCCGCCGGATGGTTGTAAACCTTGAGGTGCAGGTTGTAATCACCAGGCTGCTTCTGGAATTCGTCCAGCGTGACACGACTGAAGAGTCCGGAATCGTTCAGCACTTTTTGCAGTTCAGGCTTGAGCATCTCGCGCGCTTGCGGCACTTCAACGGCTGAGGCGCTTTTTGGCACACCTTGGTAGAACTTGAAGTCCACATACACATTCGGCTTGTTCGAATAGCTGGACATCGATGGCAGCTTCACCGGCGCCACTTCGTCCTTGGTGAAGCTCGCGCAACCACTCAGCCCGAGCACCAGGGCCAACCCCAGAATTTTTCCAATTTGCATGTCGACTTCCCTAATTGATGGCATAGCGCCTCCATGGCCGGAGCGCGGAACGGATTCTAGAGAGTCACCAGTAATAACAAAAGGCCATACTCGAGAAATCTGGCCAAATTGGAAAAAAGCCCCCAGCCTGGTCTTTACAAGGCCCACTCCGCGTGGCCCCATAACGTATTTTTGGCGCATAAGAATGGATATCGAGCTGGCTAAAACCTTTCTGGAAATCGTCAGATGCGGCAGTCTGATTGCCGCCGCGCAGCGATTGCATGTGACCCAGACGGCGATCACCGCCCGTGTGCAAAAGCTGGAAAGCAGCCTCAATAGCAAGTTATTCGTCCGCAACAAAGCGGGGGCCAAACTGACAGCGGACGGGGAAGCTTTCGTTGTCTATGCCAACCAGTTGGTACAAACCTGGGAGGCCGCGGTCAGGGATTTACCCCTGCCCGAAGGTTTCCACAAAATATTGCATATCGGTGGCGAAGTCAGTTTATGCAATCCGCTCATTCTGGATTGGGTTCGTGAAATCCAGAAATCCATACCGACGCACGCCATCAAAACGGAGATCAGGGACGGCTCAACGCTGTTACGACAATTGGAGCTTGGCCTGTTGGATGCGGCCTTGGTTTATCAACCGGCCTACTGGCCCGACTTGCAAGTCGAGCAGATTCTCGAAGAAAAATTGATACTGGTCCGCCTGATCGCCAAACCCGAGCCTTATGTCTACATCGACTGGGGCGTTGGCTTCCGGCACTCCCATGACGCGGCCTTGCCGGAAAAAGCAAAGGCAGCGCTTTCCTTCAACCTGGGGCCCGTCGCCCTGCAATATATTCTCGACAATGGCGGGTCCGGCTACTTCAGGACCCGTGTCGTGCAATCCTATATTGAAAGCGGCATTCTTGAGCGCGTCAGCTCCGCCCCTGAATTCAGCTACCCAACCTTCCTGGTCTATTCTCGTAGCCGATCATCGACCGAGCTGCAACTCGCCATCAAGCTATTAAAAGATATTGTCACCCGGGATAGCGATTGGTCCCAACGCTGGGATCCGCTGATCTGACTAATGCAGGTGCACAATCAAATCGCGGTGCAAGGCCGCGATCAAGTCTGTCTGTGTGATCACCCCGACAAATACGTCATTTTGCAGGACCGGAATACAGTGCAAGCCCTGCTTTGACAGTAACGGTATCAGCTCGACAATATGAGCCGTCGTCGTCACACAGGTCACGGGCGCCTGCATGATGTCTTTCAACAAGGTCTTTTTCTTGACCCCGAACACGCCAGGCAAACCGCTGCTCCGACTGGCTAGCGGGTGTTTGATAATATCCGTAAGGCTGATAATACCGACAATATGGTTTTCTTCATTCAGTACGGGCAAGGTTTTGATGTGGTGGTGCATCAGGATCCGCACCGCCTCTTTAATGGTTGTTTCCGGGGTCCCCGAAAGCACGTCCCTCGACATGATATGGGCAGCTTGAATATCCCCCATGCTCCGTCTTAACGCGTGCTTTTCGGTGGATCGGATAATGCTTTCCAGGTCCTCTTTCGTGACGTCAACAAATCCGTCAATATCCGCCAGTGCCGCGTCAAGGTCATCACTATTAAAACCGACCCGCTCGAACGGAGGGATATCCCGGGTGTGGTTGATCTCCGCCGATGGATTGAGATGGGCTTTGGGGTAGCGAACCCCGGTCAGATTATTGAATACCAGTGCACACCCCAAGAGAACTCCGGCATTCAGCATCACCGGATAAAAAACCTGCAGCCCCAAGGGGGCCAAATCGCTTTGAGACAGCACAACACAGAGCGCCACGGCAGCACCGGGAGGGTGCAGGCAACGAAGCATGAACATGCCGCCAATGGCCAATCCCACAGCGACGCTGGCGCTCAAGAAAGAATGACCGAGTAACGGTACCGCTATCAACGCGGCCACGGTAGCGACAAAATAACTGCCGACTATCGACCAAGGCTGAGCCAGTGCGCCCGTAGAAACAGCAAACAACAAAACGGATGACGCGCCTACCGGACCTATAAGATGAAGCGTCAGCTCCAGCCCATAGACGTATTGGCACACCAGGGCCGTAATAAGAACACCTGCCCACGCCCCGACTGATGCGCGCAACCATTCCCTGGGCCGGGTGTTCAATGGCGCCGGATAAAAACTCGACAAAACAGACTTGATCATTTTTCACACTGAATAAAAAAGGCTCATTAATATTAATGAGCCTGTGTACCGGGGGAGGCACGAAAAAGAGCATTCATTGGAATCAGGTCAGCATTTTGGCAACACTGGACATAGCTGACAAACGCAAAATATTGCTATTTGAATTCATTTTTTTTGATACCAAAATCCTCCACCCCTTCTTTCCTATCGTGTTTCAAGTAGCCACACCCCGGCCCCACCCAAGTGCTCAACTACAAACAGGGCATGGCAACCTAAAAGAGAAGGTTTTTCTGAAGCGGGAGACTAGCGGGTTGAGTGAGCCTTAACCCAATCACTCACCTTTTGCACTACGACGCTTTCGACGCCGTTGTAACCATGATGCGCCATGGCCTCACAAGGATTACCGGAATCATCCCCGCCCTCCACCGTGATCAGTTCCTTGGCCGGGACAGAGGAAAGCTGGCCAAGCAGCGTGGGCGCCAATGCATAGGGGGTGACATGGCAGCCATCGTTACGATGATGCACAACAAGCACAGGAACTTTGATACGAGACAGATCAAACGCGGTGACGCTGCCCACCCCGTCGAGAATACTTGAAGTCAGAACCACACCATCAAATAAACTGTCCGCCGCAAACTTTACACTCACCGAGACTGCGGAGGTCGTGCCACGGCTGGTACCAACCAACCATACTGGGATATTGGACTTTTTCTTCAGAAACTCGGCCACATAACGAATATCCTGAGCGTATCTGTAACTGTCGCGTTCAACCCCGTCGGAGGGCCTATCAACGACAGCAACTTGAAACCCTTGAGCCGCCCACTGATCCCGAGTCCGGACTAGAAAGTTATTCTTGCCCGTGCGGATATCGCCATTGTCATTAATATTGAGTCGACCCTCCCCGCCAGAAAACAAAATCAGACTGGCTCGCGGCTGATCGGGTGTAATCAGAACAAATCGTTCCGTTACCCCTGGCTGCGTAGGTAGGGTATTGGTGGTTTTAGTCGTCGCCGCCAACGTGGGAACGGAAACACAACTAATCAGCAGTATTCTGACAATCCAGGATAGGCGCAACAGAACAGCGCGACGGGTGAGCCTTTCGAAGAATTCCATGAACCACCTCTGACCTGTTCAGCTCCACTGGCGGGAGCCCCAATCATGATCACAGGTTGACAGGTCATTGGGCGGGCTTCAGGAAATGCCACATCGGTGGTGACTTTTTGATGAGTGACCACCGATCAGGCCTAGCCGCCTGAATCAACCGTTACTTCCCGTCAGCCTGCTTCTTCAAGGCCGAGATCAACGCGCCGTTCATAGTGGCCAACGATCCGTACAAGGTCGACAACTCACCATTCAGCGCAGTGACCTGCTGGGCCTTCTGCTCCGGACTCATGTTCTTGTTTGCCTGAAGCTGCTGCAATTGGGCCTGTTTCTCGGCGATCATCTTCTGCAACCGCTCGATCTGCTTGCGCAGTTGCTTGATGTGATCCGGCTCCGAGCTGGCCGCTTGGGCCTGATCGGCTTTGGACGCGCTGACCCCGGCACCGGACAGGTTGACTTTGACCCCTGTCGGGCTATCACTCGTTGCCTTGCCCTCTTTACCGGCATCGGTGGACTTCCCTGTGCCGAGCGGGGACGCTACGGGGACAACAGTGGGGGTATTGATGGTAACGCTGCTGATGGAAACCATGACAGACGCTCATTCAGGTTTAGGTCTCCTTGACATCGACCTGAACCCACCGAACTTTAGCGATATTGTACTAAACCAGATACAAACACCTACAATCGTCTCCCTCAGTGCGTCACCACGCCGCGCTTGACCCCATACATCGCCTCATCCGCATGCTTGAACAGTTGCTGGGCTTCTTCGCCATTTTCCGGATACAGCGCAATCCCGATACTCGCCACGATGCTCAGCTCGAAGGCCTCCCAGGGCACGGGCTTGCCAAGCAGGTGGCGGACCTTGTCGGCCACTCGGTTCGCATGCTCCGGCTGCTGCAAATGCTCCAGCAGGATGACGAATTCGTCGCCGCCGATACGCGCCACGGTGTCGGTCTCCCGGACACATTGTTGCAGGCGTCGAGCCACTTCCTGCAAAAGCAGGTCGCCTACCGCATGCCCAAAGCTGTCGTTGACCTGTTTGAATTTGTCCAGATCGACATAAAGCAGCGCCAGCAGCCCACCCTCGCACCGAGCCCGGGCCAACGCGGCCTTCAGACGCTCCTGGAGGAAAGCCCGGTTCGGCAGGTGGGTCAGTTGATCATAGCGCGCCATGTACTCCAGTCGTGCATGCAGTTGCTTGCGCTCGATAGCCGCCGCGACCTGGGCCGAGACGAATTGCAGCAGTTCCTGGTCGTGCTCGGTGTAGCGCTCGCCACCGCTGCTTTTCACCAGCAGTGCACCAATGGTGCCGTTCTGTGAATTCAACGGCACGCCCAGGCAGGAGGGTGCGCCTTCGATGTTCGACAGCAGCGGCTGGCCGCTGCGCACGACCTCGGCACAGTTACGGTCGACGGCGTTCGGCTCGCGCCGGTCGTCAACGAGGTAGGGGAAACTCAGTTGGTCGCGCTGTTGATCGTAAAGCGCCACGCAGAAGTTCTCCGCCGGCAACCACTCGCCGATGATCCGATGCACCCGCTGGAACAGCGCCAGCAGATCCTCGGTGGCGTGGGCCGCTTCGGAAATCGCGTAGAGCGCCGCTTGTCGGGACTCCGCCAGTTTGCGCTCGGTGATATCCCGGGCCACGGCGATGCGCAATTGGTCGACCTCGGACCAGCGCGCCGACCACATGATATGCACCACCTGGCCGTCCTTGCGCACATAGCGGTTTTCAAAATACGGCTTGGGCTGCCCTCCCATGATTTCGCAGGCAGCCTTGAGCGTGCGCTCCCGATCTGCCGGCAGCACCAGGTTGATCATCGGCAGGCCGATCAGTTCGTCCTGGGTGTAGCCGAAGATCCGCTCACAGGCGGCGCTGACAAAGACGAACCGTCCTTCGACATCCACCGCACACACGGCGTCCATCAGCAGGTCGATAAAGCTGGCCAGCGGTGTGACAGTCTTGGATTCCATCAGAAAGAGATCGCCCCAAAAAAAGTAAGCGTCAACGTCTATCCATGGAAATACCGGCTTCCTGCCCTCCCCTTGCAGCAGATTCAAGCCTTGTTTGGCATCAATCCCGGCAACGCATGGACTAGCGCGTTAACGGCAAAGCCGATAAACATCACGCCGCATAACCGGGTGATTATCAACTCGTGCCGCTGGTAAAACGCCCTGACCCGCCGAGCGCCGACAATACCGATGAGAATAGCGTATGCCACGACACCGCCAAGGAAACTGAGAAAAATCAGCCACGGCAGCATCGACCACTGCAACAGTTCGGCGCGACTGGAGAGCAAGGCGGTGAAGGTCGCGACCGCCACCGGGTAGGCCTTGGGGTTGGTCAGGCCGAACAGGATGCCGTGCGCGAAGGGTTGCCGCGCCGCGCCCTGGGGGGCCTCGGCACTGGAGCGCCGGCTGCGGATCGCCCGCAGCCCCAGCCAGAACAGGTAAAGACCACTGAGCACGCCAAGGATATCGAACGCGCTGCTGCCGATTTCCCGAGCACCGACAATGGCCACCAGCGCCGTACTGCACCAGATCACATCGCCCAACAGGTGCCCGCAGAGAAACCCCGCCCCAGCCAGCCGGCCACGGGCTGCGCCGATACCGAAAACCGCCAGCACGCCGGGCCCCGGGGTAATGCCATAGATAAAGCCGGAGGCGAGCACAGCTATGAGCAACGAAGCAGTCATCGGCAATTCCTCGGCGTGGGGCGGAATGGATCGAAGTCTATCAATCCCGCCGATCCAGCGCATTGACTACCAGGCGGTCGACCCAGCCCCACAGCCGCTGCTTGACCCGCCGCCACAGCGGCCGTGCCTTCCAGTCCTGCAGGCTGACTGGCTGGCTGAGGGCAAAATCAGTGAGGAAACTGGCTTCCACCGCCAGGGTCAACGACGGATCGAGGGCTTCGAGATTGGCCTCCAGGTTGAAGCGCAGGTTCCAATGATCGAAATTGCACGAGCCAATGCTGACCCAGTCATCGATCAGCACCATTTTCAGATGCAGGAAGCACGGCTGGTACTCGAAAATCCGCACCCCGGCCCTGAGCAGGCGCGGGTAATAGCGATGGCCGGCATAGCGCACCGACGGATGGTCGGTACGCGGCCCGGTCAACAGCAGCCGCACATCGATGCCGCGGTTGGCGGCCCGGCGCAGGGAACGGCGGACCTTCCAGGTCGGCAGGAAATACGGGGTCGCCAGCCAGATGCGCTGCTTGCCGCTGTTCAGTGCCCGTACCAGGGAGCGCAGGATATCCCGATGCTGCCGGGCATCGGCGTAGGCCACCCGGCCCAACCCCTGTCCAACCACCGGAACCCGCGGCAAGCGTGGCAGGCCGAAAGGCGCCAGGGGTCGCCAGGCAGCACGTTGCTCGTTGGCCAACCATTGACGATCGAACAACAGTTGCCAGTCGAGCACCAGGGGACCGCTGATCCGCACCATGACTTCGTGCCATTCAAAGCCCTCTTCACCCGGGGTCCAGAACTCGTCGGTCACCCCGGTCCCGCCGACCACGGCCAGGGACTGGTCCACCAACAGCAGCTTGCGATGATCGCGATAGAGATTGCGCACCCAACGGCGCCAGCTCAGGCGATTGTAGAAGCGCAGTTCGACCCCGGCCTCGATCAGGCGCCGGCGCAGACCCAGGGTAAACGCGAGACTGCCGTAATCATCGAACAGGCAGCGCACCCGCACACCGCGTTCGGCCGCCTCGGCCAGCGCCCGGACCATGGCCTCGGCACAGGCGCCGGCCTCCACCAGGTAAAGCTCCAGCTCCACCTGGCATTCGGCCCGGGCAATCGCTTCAAGCATCAGTGGGAAAAAATTCGGCCCATCGATCAACAGCTCGAAAGCGTTGTCAGCCCGCCAGGGGAAGATCGCGCCGGCCATGTCAGCGCGCCGCGAAGATCAGCACCGCGCCCACCGGTACCGACCAGCTGATGGCCGACAGACCGGCGGCCTTGCGCAATACCGCCAGCCCTGGCAGCAGCTCGAAGTCCTCGGCATGCAGTACCAACGGCTCCAGGGTCACCACTTGAAACCGTCGTTCATCCAGCCGGGTCGCCAGCAGCTCGGCGTTGTAGCTGTGCTCCTTGCCGCGCAGCTTCACCACCAGTGGCAGGCGCAGCTCCAGTTGCGCGCCAGGGGCCAGGTCGTTGATCGGCTGGACGTTGATCTGCGCGACGACCTGCGCCTCGGGCCAGGTCTTGATCTCGAACAGGTCACGACGCAAGCGCTCGTCACGCAGGGGAATCCCGGTGCTGACCGACTCCAGCTCAACTTCCAGGGTCGCTACGCCCTGGCGGTCGATCTTGCCGTGCAGGGTCAGGAAGCGGTGGACTTCGGAAATATCGGCGTTGTGGGTGGTGACAAAAGACAGGCGTGAGGACTCGTTGTCCAGGTACCAGTTGGCCTGGGCCGGCAGGGCGAGCACCCCGAGCAGGGCCAGGAATAGGCGGGACCGGTGCATGCAAGCTCCTGATTGGACGTAGGCACCACCTTACCCGCCCGGGATAAAGGTGGCAAACCACGGATCAGGGCTCCAGCCGGCAGCCCTCGTGCGGGCCAACCCAGACAGCGCTGCTGCTGCGTCCCAGCCCTCGGGCGGTGACCCGGTGCTGTTGCGGATCATCGTGGAAGTCGCTGACCGGCACCGACTGTTTGACGTACCCCAGGCAATAGTCCGCCGCATTGTTCATCACATAACGGCAGGAACAGTACTCCTTGGCGGTATAGGCACTGATGATCCCGGGAAAAGCCTGCAAGGCCTGCCGCTCATGCCAGGTCCAAACGCCCAGGGCAAACAGCAGCAGCAACAACAGGCTGACCAGCGGACGCCGGCGCACAAATCCCCGCGGACTCATGGCGCCACCGTCGGCGCGAACGCCGCCAGCGCTCGCTTGAGCAATTCGTTGTGGCGGTAGCTGCCGTCACGGTCATCGCCGTAGCGCACGATGACCAGGTCCGCGCTGGGGATCACATACAATACCTGGCCCCAGTGCCCGAGGGCGGCGAAGGTGTCCGGCGGCGCATCCGGCCAGGGCTTGGCGGCGCCCTTGATCGAGCGATTGAGCCACCACTGGCCGCCCCCCACGGCTTCGTCCTGGCCCGGTTTATAGCCGGCGAAGGGCCGCAGGTTGAAGTTCACCCAGGCCCTGGGCAGTAACCGCCGCTCACCCCAACGCCCCTCACGCTCCATCAACAGGCCGATTCGCGCCAGATCCCGGGCCGTCATATAGACGTAGGATGAAGCGACGAAGGTGCCACTGGCATCGCGTTCCCAGACTGCACTGCGAATGCCCAGCGGGTCGAACAGGGCCGTCCAGGGATAGTTCGGATAACGCTTGGCACCGACAATCTGGCGCAAGGCGGCGGACAGCACGTTGCTGTCACCGCTGGAATAACGGAAGACCCGCCCTGGCCGGCTGTACTCGCCATGGGCGGCGGTATAGCCGGCCATATCGGCGTGCCCCTGGGTATAGAGCATCGCCACCACCGATGACTTCAACGGTGCGTATTCATAGTCCTCCTGCCAGTCGATACCGGAGGACCAGTTCATCAGGTGTTCCAGGGTGACATGGGGATGGGCGCGCATGGGTCGGTAGAAGCGCGCCGCCGACTCATGCAACTGGAACAGGCCTTGGCCATAGGCCACGCCAAGCACGGTGGCCATCACGCTTTTGCTGACGGACCAGGTCAGGTGCGGGGTATTGACGCTGCTGGGACCGGCATACCGTTCGTAGACGATCTGGCCATGGCGGATAACCAGCAGCGCATCGGTACGGACACCTTTTCGTGTGGCATCGTCGCGGCCGGGGAAGGCGTAGGACTCCAGGGTTTCAAGGGCCGGTCCGGACACCTGCGGCCCCTGGGACCAATCTTCGCCCGGCCAGACCTCGGCACGCGCGGTGACGCTGAACGCCAGCAACAAGGCAGGAAAAAAGGTCGAACCCTTGGGCATGGAGCCAGCTCGCAGAAATAGCCTCGCGCCAGCTTAAGCGCGCTTGATGACAATCCTGGTGCAGGGGTTCTCCGGGGCCGAACACAGATCCTGAGCCTGGCTTGCCAGCCAAGCTTTTAGCGTTCTCAAGGACACCTTCGCGGAACTCCGGCAAGCCCTGCCCCTACAGGTTTTGTGGCGCATTCAAGATCTCGGCCCCCTGATTGGCCGGTCCCGAGCCCCTCCTGTCATATAAGCATCACCAAAGCTTCATGGCGATGACACCGGGGCTAAATAGCCTGACTTTGCACAACAAAGTCGACTGGCCGCACCCCTGGCCGGCAACCGGAGACTCGTAATGACCCAGATCGCCCGCATCAGCGACACCGGCAGTGAACGCCGCCTGCAAGCCGAACGCCTGCTGGGCGCCACGGCGTTGCAAGAAGCCCAAGCCTTGCGCTTCAACGTCTTCAGCGGCGAGTTCAACGCCAAGCTCAAAGGCGCTGAGCTGGGCCTGGACATGGATGATTATGATGTGCACTGCGCCCATATCGGCGTACGCGACCTGAGCACCGGCCGCCTGGTGGCCACTACCCGCCTGCTCGACCACAAGGCCGCCAACACCCTGGGCCGTTACTACAGCGAAGAAGAATTCAGCTTGCACGGCCTCGGCCATCTGCAGGGGCCAATCCTGGAAATCGGCCGCACCTGCGTCGACCCGGCCTACCGTAACGGCGGCACCATCGCCGTGCTCTGGGGCGAACTGGCCGAAGTCCTCAACGCAGGCGGCTACAGCTACCTGATGGGCTGCGCCAGCATCTCGATGCAGGACGGCGGGATCCAGGCCCAGGCGATCATGCAGCGCCTGCGCGAACGCTACCTGTGCACCGAACACCTGCGCGCCGAACCGAAAAAGCCGTTGCCATCACTGGATATTCCCGGCAACGTCATCGCCGAAATGCCCCCGCTACTCAAGGCCTATATGCGCCTGGGCGCGAAGATCTGCGGCGAGCCGTGCTGGGATGAGGATTTCCAGGTAGCCGACGTGTTTATCCTGCTCAAGCGCGACGAGTTGTGCCCACGCTACGCGCGGCACTTCAAGGCGGCAGTCTGATGAGCCGCCTACGGGTGTACGGTCGGATAGCCCGGGTGCTGCTGGTGGTGGCGCTCGGTCTGAGCATGGCCAGCGTCTTCGGGGTGTTCGAACGCCTGAGGGTCGCCAATTCCATGGTGCGGCGGCAACGCTGGTCGCGCTTTTTCATGGCGCGCCTGAGCAATGCCCTGCCCTTTCGCGTCACCGTACGTGGCGAGCTGCCGAGCCAGCCGATGCTGTGGGTCAGCAATCACGTGTCCTGGACCGATATCGCCCTGCTGGGTGGCCTGACCCCGCTGTCCTTCCTGTCCAAGGCCGAAGTACGAACCTGGCCGGTGGCGGGCTGGCTGGCCGCGAAAGCCGGCAGCCTGTTTATCCGCCGTGGCTCGGGTGACAGCCAACTGATCCGCAAACAGATGAGCCGTCATCTGGAACAGCACCACCCGCTGCTGATGTTTCCGGAAGGCACCACTACTGATGGTCGGTCGCTGCGTACCTTCCACGGCCGTCTGCTGTCGGCGGCGATCGATGCGGATGTGGCGCTGCAACCAGTGGCCATTCGTTATCTGCGCGACGGCAAGCCCGACCTGCTGGCCCCGTTCATTGGCGACGACGACCTGCTGTCGCACCTGATGCGCCTGTTTTCCAATGACCAGGGCGATGTGGAGATCCAGATACTCGAACCGATCACCTGCAACGGCCAGGAACGCGCGGTACTGGCCTTCCAGGCGCAGCAGGCGGTACAGATGGCATTGTTTGGTGAAGTCGCTGAAGTGAGGCGTTCGGTAACGCGTCAGGCCGAAGCCGCCTGATAAATCTGGAACATTGAAAACATCGCACTACCTGTAGGAGCCAGCTTGCTGGCGATAGCTATCTGATAGTCGACAGCGTAGTCGCCTGAGAAATCGCCATCGCCAGCAAGCTGACTCCTACAAAGGATCGCGTTCATTCAGGGAGTGAGCGTGGGAAAACGCCTGCAACTCGGGATAGAACAGCCGAAAATCCTCGCTCAACGGCTCATACAGCCCTTCCAGCTCGCGCATCGCATGCGCCAGTTCCTCGGGCCGCGACAAACGCCGCGAAATGCCCCGCAGCACCTGCTCCAGCACCGCGAAATCACGGTAGGAACCCAACCAGTCATTGGCCGCCATATAAGGTGCGATCTCGGCCAGGCGCCCAGGTAGATTCCGCTGGTTTTCCAGCACGCGATAGACCTGGGCGGTAAAGCTGTCCAACTCGCCTTCGGCATAGAGCGCCCAATCCCGCGCCAGGCAATGGTCGAAGAACACATCCAGGACAATCCCGGCATAACGCCGCCGCGTCAGGGAAAACCGCGACAGGGCCTGCCCCACCAAGGGGTGCCGATCGGTAAACACATCGATGTGGCGATGCAGTTGAATCGCCGCTTCGATCGACGGGGTGAACTGCCCTTGCACGCGACCTTTGACAAAGTCGCCATAGAGGCTGCCGAGCAGTTGTTCCGGGCGCTGGCCGCCCAGATGCAGGTGTGCGAGATAATTCATGAGCGACAGCTTAGCACTCCGCCGGCCTATATCGTTATAACCCGATATAGCGAATAACGCTGAGATCAGATCAAAATCATATTGGTGTATCGCGAAATACCGATATATATTTCGCCCCATCGCGATATAACGTTTTATCCACCCTGAGCAACGACCATGCCCCTTGACCTCGACGAAATAATAAAAGCGCTGGCACACCCAGTACGCCGAGACATTCTCAGCTGGCTGAAAGACCCGAAAAACCAGTTTCCCGAGCAGTACCACAACCACGAGTACGGTATCTGCGCCGGACAGATCGACCAGCGTTGCGGCCTGTCGCAATCCACCGTCTCCGCGCACCTGGCGACCCTCCAGCGCGCCGGGCTGATCACCAGTCAGAAAGCCGGCCAATGGCACTTCTTCAAACGCAACGAGGAAACCATCCAGGAGTTCCTCCGCATCATGAGCCAAGAGCTCTAATAAGGACCGCACAAGATGCCCCTCTCGTTACTGATCCTGGCCCTGAGCGCTTTCGCCATCGGCACCACCGAGTTCGTCATCATGGGCCTGTTGCCCGATGTGGCGGCGGACCTCGGCGTGTCGATTCCCGGCGCCGGCTGGCTGGTGACCGGCTACGCCCTCGGCGTGGCGATCGGCGCGCCGTTCATGGCCTTGGCCACTGCGCGGCTACCGCGCAAGGCGGCCCTGGTCGCGTTGATGGGGATCTTTATCGTCGGCAACCTGCTGTGCGCCATCGCCAGTGACTACAACGTGCTGATGTTCGCCCGGATCATCACCGCCTTGTGCCACGGTGCCTTCTTCGGTATTGGTTCGGTGGTGGCGGCCAACCTGGTGGCCCCGGACAAGCGCGCCTCGGCGGTAGCCCTGATGTTCACCGGCCTGACCCTGGCCAACGTGCTCGGCGTACCGCTGGGTACCGCACTGGGCCAACAGGCCGGCTGGCGCTCGACTTTCTGGGCGGTGACGGTGATCGGCGTGATCGCGCTGATCGGCCTGATTCGCTACCTGCCGGCCAAGCGTGACGAGGAAAAACTCGACATGCGCGCCGAACTGGCCGCACTCAAGGGCGCCGGGCTCTGGTTATCCCTGAGCATGACCGCACTGTTCGCCGCCGCCGTGTTCGCCCTGTTCACCTACATCGCGCCGCTGCTCGGCGAAGTGACCGGCGTCTCGCCACGGGGCGTGACCTGGACCCTGGTGCTGATGGGCCTGGGCCTGACCGTCGGCAACATCATCGGCGGCAAGCTGGCGGACAAAAACCTCGCCGCGACCCTGATCGGCGTGTTCATCGCCATGGCCGTGCTGGCCACCGTGCTGACCTGGAGCAGCCTGCTGCTGATCCCCGCCGAACTCACCCTGTTCCTCTGGGCCACCGCCTGCTTCGCTGCCGTACCGGCCCTGCAGATCAACGTGGTGACCTACGGCCAGGCCGCGCCCAACCTGGTCTCGACCCTGAACATCGGCGCCTTCAACGTCGGCAACGCCCTCGGGGCCTGGGTCGGCGGCAACGTCATCGCCCACGGCTTCGGCCTCACCCGCGTCCCCCTGGCCGCCGCGGCACTGGCAGTCCTCGCACTGCTGGTGACCCTGATCACCTTTCGCCAGAACAACAACGACGAACTCGCTCCTGCTACCCACTGACTCCTGCTATCAACTGTTACCCACGAGGTTTGTACACATGGCAACTCTTTTCGATTCGATCAAACTGGGCGACCTGGAACTGCCGAACCGCATCATCATGGCCCCACTGACCCGCTGCCGTGCCGATGAAGGTCGCGTGCCCAACGCGCTGATGGCCGAGTATTACGTACAGCGCGCTTCCGCCGGTCTGATCCTCAGCGAAGCCACCTCCGTGGCGCCGATGGGCGTCGGCTACCCGGACACCCCGGGTATCTGGTCCAACGACCAGGTGCGTGGCTGGGCCAACGTGACCAAGGCCATCCACGCCGCTGGCGGGCGGATCTTCCTGCAACTGTGGCACGTCGGCCGAGTGTCCCACCCTTCATACCTGAACGGCGAACTGCCGGTCGCGCCGAGTGCCATCCAGCCCAAGGGCCATGTCAGCCTGGTGCGCCCACTGTCGGACTACCCGATCCCGCGCGCCCTGGAAACCGCTGAAATCGCCGACATCGTCGACGCCTACCGCGTCGGTGCGGAAAACGCCAAGGCCGCCGGTTTCGACGGTGTGGAGATCCACGGCGCCAACGGCTACCTGCTCGACCAGTTCCTGCAAAGCAGCACCAACCAGCGCACCGACAACTACGGCGGCTCCGTGGAAAACCGCGCGCGCCTGATGCTCGAAGTGACCGATGCGGTGATCGAAGTCTGGGGTGCCGGCCGCGTCGGCATGCACCTGGCGCCACGCGCCGACTCCCACGACATGGGCGATGAGAACCTCTCGGAAACCTTCACCTACGTCGCTCGCGAACTGGGCAAGCGCGGTATCGCGTTTATCTGCTCCCGCGAGAAAGAAGCCGGCGACAGCCTTGGCCCACAACTGAAGGCGGCCTTCGGCGGCCCTTACATCGCCAACGAACGCTTCACCAAGGACAGCGCCAACGCCTGGCTGGCCAGCGGCAAGGCCGATGCGGTGGCCTTCGGCGTGCCGTTCATCGCCAACCCGGACCTGCCCGCCCGCCTGCAGGCTGATGCGCCGTTGAACCCCGCGCACCCGGAAACCTTCTATGGCAAAGGCCCGGTCGGCTACATCGACTACCCGACGCTGTAAGCAGCACCCGGCAAGCCCCGCCAACAGAAAGCCCCGGCCCGCAAGCGCCGGGGCTTTCTGTTGGCGATGGCAGGGCAACCGCCTTCAACTCGCCGCTTTATTGAAGTGACCCACCTCTATTGAGGAATAAGCCTACATACGGTACTGCCCTTTGCTCGGGGTATTTTCGGTAACAAACCCCATACTTACCCAGTGCCCCGCCGGAATCGGCCAGGCACGCAGTGTCATGGGATGACGCTGCCTCAAAGACCTCATTAAAAGGAATTAATCAGATGACTCCCCTCTTGCAGTCCATCAGCCTCGCCCTGTTCTGCGCCGTGCTCTCGGGACTGATTTCTCTCGCCGCCTTCGCCACCGGCACCTCTGGCATCGCCCCCCTCGGACCTGGCGCGTCAGAACCCGAGCCGGCAAAATCGGGCGTTTCCAAAATAGTCACCTCCATCGAGATCAGCAACGACTCCCCCGACGCCCTCGAACTGCTGGGCACCGGTCTCGACCTGGGCGGCGCTGCGCCATCGAGTTTCAACATCGCCAGTGGCGAGCGCCGGGAACTGGTACTGGACGGTCCGAGGGCCTGGTTCATCTATGGCGCCGGGTCGCGCAAGTGTCGCTTCGTCGCCCAACATAGCCTGCAGGAACGCTTCGCCAACACCCAACATCCCAACTACCTGCCCATCTGGATCAGGAAGGCCGAGTCCATCGGTGAGCGCCAGGCCTCCTGCAAAGCGCGCCTGAGTAAAACCCTCAAGGCGCCGCCCTACAGCTACAACGTCAAGTTCAGTATGAGTTGAGTGGCACAGCGGCCACACTGAACGACGATTGCGTTGAAGATCTCGATAAACCATTGGCGCGGAAAACGCCCCTCTCGCCGCTGGCCAGGTTCTCAGCGCGTGCGCTGGCCCCAGGCCGCCGCGAGCCCACTGAGGCAGATCACCGAAATGCCCACTACGCCGAATGCATCCGGCGTGTGATCGAAGATCAGATAGCCGTACATCCCCGCGAAGAGAATCTGCCCGTAACTGAACGGTGCCAGCATC
The DNA here is from genome assembly GCF_059420225.1 of Pseudomonas sp. GW821-FHT04D07. Taxonomy (NCBI): domain Bacteria; kingdom Pseudomonadati; phylum Pseudomonadota; class Gammaproteobacteria; order Pseudomonadales; family Pseudomonadaceae; genus Pseudomonas; species Pseudomonas sp. GW821-FHT04D07. The sequence continues at coordinate 313,167 of NZ_JBWKTH010000001.1, read as the reverse complement.
GCTGGCGCCGCATGCCGGAACGCCTGGGTCAACAGCATGTGGCCGAGCATGCCGCAGGTGCCCAGGCCAAGCATGAACAGCCCATGCCCCCAGGTGGGGGTAGTCCAGAAAAACGGCAGCAAAGCCGTCATGATCAGACTATTGAGGATACCCGTGAGAAAGTTGCTGGTAGTCGGGCTGTCGACACCGCTGAGCATCCGCGTCAGCAATTGATAGAAGCCAAAGCACAGGGCCGAACACAGTGGCAGGGCTACCGCCGGGGTGAACAAGGCGCCACCAGGGCGGACCACGATCAGCACGCCGACAAAACCAGCGATCACCGCCGCCCATTGGCCACGACCGACCCGTTCCCCCAATAGAGGCACGGACAAAGCCGTCACCAGCAAGGGCGCGAGAAAGTTGACCGCCGTGGCTTCGGCCAAGGGGATGTAGCGCAGCCCCGTGGTGAAAAACAAGCTGGTGCCGATCAGGCACAACGCCCGCAGCAACTGCAGGCCTGGCCGTTGGGTACGCACCACGGCGGAGAAGCCGCTGCGGGGCACAAAGATCACCAACATCAACAAGGTATGCACCACGTAGCGGGCCCAGACCACCATGACGATGGGATAGAACCCGGACAGGTACTTGGACAACGCATCGTGGCTGGCAAACATCAGCACCGCCAGGCCGATCAGGGCTATGCCCTTGAGCGGCTGCTCGGAACCCTTGTGCAACAAATCGGGCACACTCATTCACAAACTCGCAACACATTCGCTACAAAATACGTAGCTTACTAACTACCAAGATAGAGCGGTCGGGTAGATAATGGTCCGCTGCTGTCCGTCGATACAGCGCGTCAACTCTACTCGCGTCCGATTCTGATACAACTAGAATCAATTACGCATTTTGCCTTAATTGCGCAGGCCAGGACTCAAGCGCAGCATGTCCAGCCCGGTATCGACCAGACGTTCCGCTTCCGATTGCAGCTCAAAGCTGTCGGAGACCAGCAGCCATTGAGCAATAATCCCATGGATATACGCGTGTATGGCGATGGCGGCGCGGGGAGGGTCGAGATCTCCCGGCAATTGCCCGCGGGCAACGGCATTACGCAGGGTCAAACCGATCTTCAGATTGCAGTCCACACTGGCGGCCTGGCGCTGACGGCGCAGGTCACACATTTCATCGGTGAACTCGCACTTATGAAACAGAATTTCGTTGATTCGCCGGGTCTGGGGGTCCAGCGCAACCTGACGAAGCACATGAATCAGCAACGTGCGCATGCAGCCCAGCGGATCAAGTTCTTCTTCGCTCTCGCTCGCCCGGGCCAAGGTATCCAGCGGTTCGTGGAGGCTGTCGAGCATCGCCTGCACCAGTTCGGCCTTGTTGCTGAAATGCCAATAGATCGCGCCCCGGGTCACCCCCGCCAGAGTCGCGATATCGGCCAGGGTCGTGCGCGCCACACCTCGCTCATAGAAAGCTTTTTCGGCAGCTTCAAGTATCTGTCTCCGGGTCTCCTGAGCTTCCTCTTTGGTGCGACGGACCATGGCAGTAAAACCTCAATCAGGGTGCCGCGGACGAACGCCGGGCTTAATCGGAACTTAATGGCGGGAGGCGATTGTTGTGCCTTTTCCCGGGCTAAATCACATGCTTTGTAACTATTTCCGCGCAAAGCGCAAGTATTTACAAACAACCATGAATGTAAGTATATTCATTAGCAACCTATTTATCCACCCGGACCACCTTTCTTACCCTTCCACTTTTCTTGTGCGCATCGTGCGCGCCTGACCCGAGGATTTTCATGCAACTCAAGCCAGCTGTTACCGCTCTGGTCACCGCCGTCGCCCTGGCATCGCTGCTCAGCGGATGTAAAGAGGAAAAGGCTGCTGCGCCAGCCGCTCCTCCCGCACCTCAGGTCGGCGTCGTTACCCTGCAAACCCAGGCTTTTACCCTGACCTCCGACCTGCCCGGTCGCACCACGGCGTACCGCATCGCGGAAGTCCGTCCACAGGTCAATGGCATCATTCTCAAGCGTCTGTTCAAGGAAGGTGGCGATGTCAAAGCCGGCCAACAGCTGTACCAGATCGACCCGTCGGTCTATGAAGCGACCTTGAAAAGCGCCGAAGCGAACCTGCAATCGACCCGTTCGATTGCCGATCGCTACAAGCAGCTGGTCAACGAACAGGCCGTCAGCCGCCAGGATTACGACACCGCCGTCGCCAACCGCCTGCAATCGGAAGCGGCCCTGCAAAGTGCCCAGATCAACGTGCGTTACACCAAGGTGTACGCGCCGTTGTCCGGGCGTATCGGCCGTTCTTCGGTCACCGAAGGCGCACTGGTCAGCAGCGGTCAGAGCACTGCCATGGCGACGATTTCGCAACTCGACCCGATCTACGTCGACGTGACCCAGTCCACCGCCGAACTGCTGCAGCTGCGTCGCGAGCTGGAAAGCGGTCGCCTGCAGAAAGCCGGCGACAATGCCGCCTCGGTCAAGCTGACCCTGGAAGACGGCAGCCAGTACAAGCAGGACGGCAAGCTGGAGTTCTCCGAAGTCACCGTGGATGAAACCACCGGCTCCGTGACCCTGCGCGCGGTGTTCCCGAACCCGGATCACACGCTGCTGCCCGGCATGTTCGTGCATGCCCAGTTGCAGGCCGGTATCAACAGCGCGGCAATTCTCGCCCCGCAACAAGGCGTGACCCGCGACCTGAAAGGCACCCCGACCGCGCTGGTCGTCGGCCCGGACAACAAGGTCGAGCTGCGTCAGCTCAAGGCCAGCCGTACCGTCGGCAGCCAGTGGCTGATCGAAGACGGCCTGAAAGCCGGCGATCGGGTGATCACCGAAGGTCTCCAGTTCGTCCGTCCTGGCGTTGAAGTCAAGGCCAGCGAAGCCACTAACGTGAAGGCAGCCAACCCGGCACCTGCCCCGGCAACAGTTAAAGCCGCGGGCAGCAAAGGGGAGTAAACCATGTCGAAATTTTTTATCGACCGTCCAATCTTCGCCTGGGTGATCGCCCTGGTGATCATGTTGGTCGGGGCTCTATCGATCCTCAAGTTACCGATCAACCAGTACCCGGCCATTGCACCGCCGGCCATCGCGATTGCCGTGACCTACCCGGGCGCTTCGGCGCAGACCGTACAGGACACCGTGGTCCAGGTGATCGAGCAGCAGCTCAACGGTATCGACAACCTGCGTTATATCGAGTCGTCGAGTAACTCCGACGGCAGCATGACCATCACCGCGACCTTCAATCAGGGCACCAGCCCCGATACCGCGCAGGTCCAGGTGCAGAACAAACTGAACCTGGCCACCCCGCTGCTGCCGCAAGAAGTGCAGCAGCAGGGTATCCGCGTGACCAAGTCGGTGAAGAACTTCCTGATGGTGATTGGTGTCGTCTCCACGGACGGCAGCATGAACCGCGACGACTTGGCGAACTACATCGTTTCCAACATGCAGGACCCGATCTCGCGGACCGCCGGTGTCGGTGACTTCCAGGTGTTCGGCGCCCAGTATGCGATGCGCATCTGGCTCGACCCGGCCAAGTTGAACAACTTCAAACTGACCCCGGTGGACGTGAAAACCGCCATCGCCGCACAGAACGTCCAGGTCGCTTCCGGGCAACTGGGTGGGCTGCCGGCCATGCCCGGGCAACAGTTGAACGCCACCATCATCGGCAAAACCCGCCTGCAGACCGCCGAACAGTTCAAGGCGATCCTGCTCAAGGTCAACCAGGACGGCTCGCAAGTGCGCCTGGGTGATGTCGCCGATGTCGCCCTTGGCGGTGAAAACTACAGCATCAACGCCCAGTTCAACGGCAAGCCGGCGTCAGGGCTCGCCGTGAAACTCGCTGCCGGCGCCAACGCCCTGGATACCGCCAAGGCCTTGCGCAAGACCATCGCCGGACTTGAGCCGTTCTTTCCGCCTGGCATGCAAGTGGTTTACCCGTACGACACGACTCCGGTCGTGACTGAATCGATCAAGGGCGTGGTTGAAACCCTGGTCGAGGCGATCGTGCTGGTGTTCCTGGTGATGTTCCTGTTCCTGCAGAACTTCCGCGCCACCATCATCACCACCATGACGGTACCGGTGGTCTTGCTGGGGACTTTCGGGATCCTCGCGGCCGCCGGTTTCAGTATCAACACCCTGACCATGTTCGGCATGGTGCTGGCCATCGGCTTGCTGGTGGACGATGCCATCGTCGTGGTGGAAAACGTCGAACGGGTGATGAGCGAGGAAGGCTTGTCGCCCAAGGAAGCCACCAAGAAATCCATGGGGCAGATCCAGGGCGCACTGGTGGGTATCGCCCTCGTGCTCTCGGCGGTATTGCTGCCCATGGCGTTCTTCGCCGGTTCCACCGGGGTGATCTACAAGCAGTTCTCGATCACCATCGTGTCCGCCATGGCCCTGTCGGTGATGGTCGCCCTGATCTTCACCCCGGCGCTGTGCGCCACCATGCTCAAGCCGATTGCCAAGGGTGACCACGGCACGGCCAAACGCGGCTTCTTCGGCTGGTTCAACCGCAACTTCGACCGTAGCGTACGCGGCTATGAGCGCACCGTGGGCAGCATCCTGCGCCACAAGGCGCCGTACCTGCTGGTCTACGTGATCATCTTTGCCGGCATGATCTGGTTATTCATGCGCATTCCGACCTCGTTCCTGCCGGAAGAAGACCAGGGCGTACTGTTTGCCCAGGTGCAGACTCCAGCCGGCTCCAGCACCGAACGGACCCAGGCGGTCCTCAACGAGATGCGTGAGTATCTGTTGACCAAGGAATCCGACACCGTGTCTTCGGTGTTTACCGTGAGCGGTTTCAACTTCGCCGGTAATGGTCAGAGCTCAGGCCTGGGCTTCATCATGCTCAGGCCCTGGGGTGAACGCACCAGCCAAAACAGCGTGTTCGGCCTCGCCGCCCGTGCGCAGCAACACTTCTTCTCGTTCCGCGACGCGATGGTATTTGCCTTCGCCCCTCCGGCCGTATTGGAGTTAGGTAACGCCATCGGTTTCGACGTCTATCTGCAAGACCAGGCCGGTATCGGTCACGACAAGTTGATGGCCGCGCGTAACCAGTTCCTCGGCTTGGCCGCGCAAAGCAAGGTGCTCGCCCAGGTGCGTCCAAACGGTCTGAACGACGAGCCGCAATACCAACTGAGCATCGACGACGAACGCGCCAGTGCCCTGGGCCTGTCCCTGTCGGACATCAACAACAGCTTGTCGATTGCCCTGGGTGCCAACTACGTCAACGACTTCATCGACCGTGGTCGGGTGAAGAAGGTCTTTGTGCAGGGCAAGCCGAGTTCACGGATGAGCCCTGAAGACCTGCAGAAATGGTACGTGCGCAACAGCGCCGGGGTCATGGTGCCGTTCTCCGCGTTCGCCAAGGGCGAGTGGGTCTACGGCTCGCCGAAGCTGTCGCGCTTCAACGGCGTTGCCGCCATGGAAATCCTTGGTGCGCCGGCCCCCGGCTACAGTACCGGCCAGGCCCTGGCGGAAGTCGAGGCGATTGCCGCGAAACTGCCGGCCGGCGTCGGGATCTCCTGGACCGGCCTGTCGTACGAGGAGAAGCTGTCCGGCTCCCAGGCGCCAGCACTGTTCGCCCTGTCGCTGCTGATGGTGTTCCTGTGCCTGGCCGCACTGTACGAAAGCTGGTCGATTCCAATCGCCGTGGTCCTGGTGGTACCGCTGGGGATCATCGGTGCGCTGTTGGCGACGACCTTCCGCGGGCTGTCCAACGACGTGTACTTCCAGGTGGGCTTGCTGACGACCATCGGCCTGGCGGCGAAGAACGCTATCCTGATCGTCGAGTTCGCCAAGGAACTGCATGAACAGGGTCGCAGCCTGATCGACGCCGCCGTCGAGGCGTGCCGGATGCGTCTGCGGCCGATCATCATGACCTCCCTGGCATTCATCCTCGGCGTGGTACCGCTGGCGATTTCCACCGGCGCCGGCTCAGGTAGCCAGCACGCCATCGGTACGGGCGTGATTGGCGGTATGATCACCGCAACGATTCTGGCGATTTTCTGGGTTCCGCTGTTCTTCGTGTCGGTGTCGTCCATCGGCGGTGAGAAAAAGCACAAGAAGTCAGACACTACTGAAACTCCAAGCAACGAGGCTGGCCAATGAGCAAGTCCCTTCTCAGTGTAGCGGTCGCGGCCTTCGTGCTCAGCGGTTGCTCGTTGATCCCCGACTACCAGCGCCCCGCAGCCCCGGTAGCGGCGCAGTACCCGCAAGGACCGGCCTACTCGCCGGCCCAGGCGGCGAACGTCGCGGCCGCCGAACAGGGCTGGCGCCAGTTCTTCAACGACCCGGCGCTGCAACAGCTGATCCAGGTGGCCCTGGAAAACAACCGCGACCTGCGGGTCGCGGCGCTGAACATCGACGCCTACCGCGCCCAGTACCAGATCCAGCGCGCCGACCTGTTCCCGGCGGTCAGCGCCACGGGCAGCGGCAGTCGTCAACGGGTGCCGGCCAACGTCTCGAGTACCGGCAAAGCAACGATCAATAGTCAGTACTCGGCGACCCTCGGGGTCAGCGCCTATGAGCTGGATCTGTTCGGCCGTGTCCGCAGCCTCAGCGAAAAAGCGCTGCAGACCTATTTCGCCAGCGAAGAAGCGCGCCGTACCACCCAGATCAGCCTGGTGGCCAGTGTGGCCAACGCCTACCTGACCTGGCAGGCCGACAAGGAACTGCTCAAGCTGACCCAGGACACCCTGACGGCCTACGAGGAAAGCTACAAGCTGACCGCCCGCAGCAATGAAGTCGGCGTGGCGTCCGCCCTGGACCTGAGCCAGTCGCGGACCTCGGTGGAAGGTGCGCGGGTCAAACTGGCACAGTTCACCCGCCAGGTGGCCGAAGACCAGAACAGCCTGACCTTGCTGCTCGGTAGCGGTTTGCCGGCCAACCTGCCGGCAGCCCAACCGCTGTCGGCCAAGCTGCTCAGCGAGATGCCGGCCGGCCTGCCGTCCGAGTTGCTGCAACGGCGTCCGGACATTCTCGGCGCCGAGCACCAACTGCTGGCGGCCAATGCCAATATCGGCGCCGCCCGCGCGGCGTTCTTCCCGAGCATCAGCCTGACCGCCAATGCCGGGACCTTGAGCCCGGACATGGGCGGTCTGTTCAAGGGCGGTTCGGGAACCTGGTCGTTCGCGCCGAGCATCAACATTCCGATCTTCAACGCCGGTAGCCTGAAAGCCAGCCTGGATTACTCGAAAATCCAGAAAGACATCAGCGTCGCCAACTACGAGAAAGCCATTCAGACCGGCTTCCAGGAAGTCTCCGATGGCCTGGCGGCACGCCAGACTTTCAACCAGCAGCTGCAGGCCCAGCGTGACCTGGTCGCCGCCAACCAGGATTACTACCGCCTGGCCGAGCGTCGCTATCGCATTGGTGTCGACAGCAACCTGACCTTCCTCGATGCTCAACGCTCGTTGTTCAGTGCTCAGCAATCGCTGATCAGCGATCGCCTGTCGCAGCTCACCAGCGAGGTCAACCTGTACAAGGCCCTCGGCGGCGGCTGGTACGAGCAGAGCGGTCAGGCCCATCCGATCGACGAAACACCACCGAAGGGCTGAGACCTTTCACGCACCACGAAAAACCCGCCGCTGGCGGGTTTTTTTATGCTGGCATTGTTCTGTTCGATAATCGCCCAAAACCCACAAACCTCAATTGAACTACCTGGTTAATTCACCGCACCATTCTCCGCACTGACCCATAGCCATAACAACAGGTTCGCCCACCATGTCTCGATACCCCGCGCTCAGCGGCTGATCACACTCGCCCGTTCCTCGTTCGAATCGCTTGTCTGCAACCAACGGTTGCAGCTGCGCCCTGCTTCACCCCTAACAATTAGAGAGACCGATCCATGAAGCCACTGAACCCGAGCAAGCTGTCCTCCCACGCCCTGCTGGCCATCGCCATGGCCAGCGCGACCCTGCCGGTGCTGGCCGAAGAGCATGGTTTTGTGGAAGATGCCCAGGCCAACCTGAACCTGCGTAACTTTTTCATCAACCGCAACTTCATCAATCCAGCCTTCCCTCAGAGCAAGGCTCAGGAATGGACGCAGAGTTTTATCCTGGATGCCCGATCGGGTTTCACCCAGGGCACCGTAGGCTTCGGCGCCGATGTGCTCGGCACATTCTCGGAGAAGCTCGACGGCGGTAAAGGCACCGGCGGTACCCAGTTGCTGCCGCTGGACGGCAACGGACGCCCGGCCAGCAACTTCGGGCGCCTGGATGTGGCCTTGAAAGCGAGGATTTCCAAGACGGAATTGAAAGTCGGCGAATGGATGCCGGTGCTGCCGATCCTGCGCTCGGACGATGGTCGTTCGCTGCCGCAGACCTTTCGTGGCGGCCAGATCACCTCGAAGGAAATCGATGGCCTGACCCTTTACGGCGGCCAGTTCCAGAACAACAGCCCACGCAACGACTCGAGCATGACGGCCATGTTCATGAACGGTAAGCCGGGCATCACCTCCGACCGCTTCAACTTCCAGGGCGGCGAATACAGCTTCAACGACAAGCGCACCCTGATCGGAGTGTGGAATGCCCAGCTCAAGGACATCTACAGCCAGCAGTACCTCAACCTGGTGCACAGCCAACCGCTGGGCGACTGGACCCTGGGCGCCAACCTCGGCTACTTCTACGGCAAGGACGACGGCAGCGCCAAGGCTGGCGAGCTGGACAACAAGACCTGGTCCGGACTGTTCTCAGCCAAATATGGTGGCAACACCTTCTATGTCGGCTTGCAGAAACTCACCGGCAACAGCGTCTGGATGCGCGTCAACGGCACCAGCGGCGGCACCCTGGCCAACGATAGCTACAACAACAGTTACGACAATGCCCGCGAGAAGTCCTGGCAGTTGCGCCATGACTACAACTTCGCCGCGCTCGGCATTCCGGGGCTGACCCTGATGAACCGCTATATCAGCGGCGACAACGTGCACACCGGGGCCATTACCAACGGCAAGGAGTGGGGTCGCGAATCGGAACTGGGCTACACCCTGCAAAGCGGCACCTTCAAAAATCTCAGCGTGCGCTGGCGCAATTCGAGTATCCGCAAAAGCTTCAGCACCAATGAGTTCGATGAGAACCGGCTGATCGTCAGCTATCCGATTTCGTTGCTATAGGCGTCCGCCGCCTTAGTGTGAATTCTTATCCCACCACCAGTTCCAGAACCCGGGCAACTGCACGGGCATGGAACTGTCCTGAACCGTACGGGCCATCACGGCCCGCAACAATGCCGAGCGATCCGTATAGAAGGGTTGCTCGGCCGTCGGCACGCCGGTGTCCCGTGCGCAGTCCATCAGGATCTGCAAATACTCCTGCATATGCCGGGCGGTGTAGCGGTTGAGGTCGTGGAAAGTCACCACCACCGGAATCACTCCATCGACCACCGGCATCTTCCCCTGGGCAATCTGCTCACGCACTTCGGCCAGGTGCTTGAGCAGGTTGGCCCGCCGTTGTGGACTGGCGGTGATGCCCCAGACCTTGCCGTCATTGGCACTCAGGTCCGTCAACAAAACGTGCATATCATGACGCTGGTAGGCGGCGAAGGTGCGCTTGTCGTAATTCCAGAACGGTGGGCGCAGGATCGTCGGTGGCGCGCCAGTGATCGCCGCAATATCCGCGCTACCGTCGGTGAGTGACTGTTCCAGCTCCTCCGGGCTCAGCGAGCGGTGATTGGTGTGCCAGGGAGTCGCGGTATGAAAGCCGAGGATATGTCCCTCGGCATACTCACGGCGCATCAGCGCACGACCTATGTCACTGTTGCCGGCTCGGGGGGCACGGGTCTGGACAAAGAACACGGCCTTGATACCCGGCTGGATCGGGTTGTGGGCCAGGTCATCGAGCACCGATGCCGTCGGGTTCCAGAAACTCGAGGCGCTGGGTCCGTCATCGTAGGTCAGCAGGAAACGAATCGGTGGTTGCGAGCGCAGGGCTTGCTCGGTCTTCGGGGTCAGGGGCATCGGCGGACCGATGCAGCCGCCAAGGCTCGCGACAATCACGAGCCCTGACAACAGTGCGGCAAACGACTTCATGGGATTGGGCAAGTCCGGATCAAGGTAATGGCAAAAGGGTCATCACATTAATCAGAGCACAACCGCAAGGCAGCGTTCAGGCCATCGCGAAAGTTTCATCTAAAAGAGAAAAGTTTCACTCGCACTGCCTTACACACTGGCGGACAGGAAATCCAGCACCCGCTGGCTGAAATCATCGCCGGCCTGCACATTGGACAGGTGCGCGGCATGGAATTCGGCGTATTCGGCACCCTCGACATGCTGCTGGATAAAGATCCCTCCCGAAGGCGGTGTCACCGCATCCTCGGTGCCGGAAATCACCAGCAGCGGCAGCTGAATCTGCGCCAACTGCTCACGGAAATCCGCATCGCGCACCGCGCAGCAGTTGGCCGCGTAGCCCTCGGGCGAGGTGGCGGCGAGCATCTCGGTAATCGGCTTGACCCGATCCGGGTGCGCCTCGGCGAACGCCGGGGTGAACCAGCGGGAAACCGCCCCATCGCGTAGCGCCAGCATGGCCGTCTGGCCGCCCGTCGAAACGGCTTCGATCCGCGGATTCCAGCCAGCCGCATCACCGATCTTCGCCGCCGTGTTGCAGACAATCAGCCGGTGCAGACGATGACCGGCATGGATGCCCAGCCACTGACCGATCAGCCCGCCCATGGACAGGCCACAGAAGTGCGCCCGATCAATCTCCAACGCATCGAGCAACGCCAGGACGTCGCGCCCCAGTTGCTCGATGCTGTAAGGCCCCGGTGTCACCAGCGAACGGCCATGGCCACGGGTGTCGTAACGCAATACTCGAAAGTGCTCGGCAAACGCCGGTATCTGGGTGTCCCACATCCCCAGGTCGGTGCCCAACGAGTTGGACAACACCAGTACCGGAGCCCCTGGCGGACCCTCCAGTTGGTAATGCAGTTCACCTTCGGCAAGTCGTACGAAACCCACGTTCATCCCCTTCAAGTAAAAAACCCATGTATTGCCCGCTGGTTGCAGCGCTCAGGCGCGCCCCTCAAGGGCGCGCGAAGCGATCAATGATCGTGCTGCAGGTAGGCCGCTTCTTTCGGCAGGCGCAAGCTGAACAGGAAGGCGACGGCCATCATCACCGTCACATACCAGTAGAAGACGTTTTCCATCCCGACCGACTTCAGGTTCAGGGCCACATATTCCGCCGAGCCACCAAAGAGCGCATTCGCCACCGCATAGGCCAGGCCCACGCCCAGTGCCCGCACATGGACCGGGAACATCTCGGCTTTGACCAGGCCGCTGATGGAGGTGTAGAAACTGACGATCGCCAGCGCCAGGGTGATCAGCACGAAGGCCAGGAACGGGCTGGTCACGGTCTTCAGGGTCAGCAGGATCGGCACGGTGCACAGGGTCCCCAGAGCGCCGAACCAGAGCATGCTGTTACGCCGGCCGATGCGGTCCGAGAGCATGCCGAACAACGGCTGCATGCACATATAAAGGAACAGCACGGCGGTCATGATGAAACTGGCGGTCTTGGCCGTCATGCCGGCGGTATTCACCAGGTATTTCTGCATGTAGGTGGTGAAGGTGTAGAAAATCAGCGAGCCGCCGGCGGTATAGCCGAGCACGGTGATAAAGGCGGCCTTGTGATCGCGAAACAACGCCCGCATGCTGCCGGCGTCCTTGTCCTGGCGGGTTTCCTTGCTGGTGGTTTCCTTCAGGGCCCGGCGCAGGAACAGCGAAATCAGTGCCGCGATGGCGCCGATCACGAACGGAATCCGCCAGCCCCAGGCCTTGAGCTCCGGTTCGCTGAGGAACTGCTGCAGGATCACTACCACCAACACCGCCAGCAACTGGCCGCCGATCAGGGTCACGTACTGGAACGAAGCGAAGAAACCGCGCTGGCCGCGCAGGGCCACTTCACTCATGTAGGTCGCGGTGGTGCCATATTCACCGCCCACCGACACGCCCTGAAACAGTCGTGCCACCAGCAACAGCGCCGGCGCCCAGGCGCCGATAGTCGCGTAGCCAGGCAGGAAGGCAATGACCAGGGAGCCGCCGCACATCATCAGCACCGAGATCATCATGGAGTTCTTGCGGCCGTGCTTGTCGGCCACGCGACCGAACAACCAGCCACCGATGGGACGCATCAGGAAGCCGGCGGCGAATACCCCGGCAGTGTTGAGCAACTGCACCGTGGGGTCGTCGGAGGGAAAAAACGCCGGGGCGAAGTAGATGGCGCAGAAGGCATAGACGTAGAAGTCGAACCACTCGACCAGGTTGCCGGAAGAGGCACCGACAATCGCAAAAATTCTCTTGTTACGTTCTTCGGAGGTGTACGGCATCGTTGTTGTTGTCATGTCTCATCACTCGAAGGAGGTAAGTTGCAGTCTAGACATACTTTGCAACAGGCCTGTTTTGCAAGAACAATCGCCCGAATGACCGTGCGTGGCAGTCATCCGGGCGCCTGTTTTGTTGCCTGTGGTTCTCAGACGCGCTCAATCGCCAGTGCCAGCCCCTGCCCGACGCCGACACACATAGTCGCCAGGCCCTTGCCGCCGCCGGTTTTTTCCAACTGGTGGAGCGCTGTCAGCACCAGGCGTGCGCCACTCATGCCCAGCGGATGACCGAGGGCGATGGCGCCACCGTTCGGGTTGACCTGCGGCGCATCGTCAGCGATGCCCAGTTCACGCAGTACCGCCAGACCCTGGCTGGCGAAGGCTTCGTTCAGTTCGATAACGTCGAAGTCGCTGACCGCCAGCCCCAGACGCTCGATCAACTTGCGCACCGCCGGTACCGGGCCGATCCCCATGACCCGGGGCTCGACACCCGCACTGGCCATGCCGAGCACCCGGGCACGGGCGGTCAGGCCATGTTTCTTCACCGCCTCGGCAGACGCCAGGATCAGCGCAGCGGCACCATCGTTGACACCGGAGGCATTGCCGGCGGTCACGGTCTTGTCCGGGCCGTTGACCGGTTTGAGCCTGGCCAGAGTCTCCAGCGTCGTGTCCGCTCGAGGATGTTCATCGTGCTCGACCACGGTTTCGCCTTTTTTGTGGGCGATACGCACCGGCACGATTTCTTCAGTGAAAAAACCGCCGGCCTGGGCCGCAGCCGCCCGTTGCTGGCTGCGCAGGGCAAAAGCATCCTGGTCGGCGCGGGACACCTGATAATCGTCCGCCACGTTGTCAGCGGTCTGCGGCATCGCATCGACACCGTACTGGGCCTTCATCAGCGGGTTGATAAAGCGCCAGCCGATGGTGGTGTCTTCCAGTTTCATGTTGCGGGAAAACGCCGCGTCCGCCTTGCCCATCACGAACGGAGCACGGGACATGGACTCCACGCCGCCAGCAATCGCCAGCTCCATCTCGCCGCTGGCGATGGCCCGGAACGCGGTGCCGATTGCGTCCATGCCCGAGGCGCAGAGACGGTTGAGGGTTACCCCGGGAATACTCGAAGGCAATCCCGCCAACAACAGCGCCATGCGTGCGACGTTGCGGTTGTCTTCACCGGCCTGGTTGGCGCAGCCAAAAAACACTTCATCGACCTCGCCCCAGTTCACCGACGGATTGCGCTCCATCAGCGCCTTGATCGGCACGGCCGCCAGGTCATCGGCGCGCACACCGGCCAGGCCACCGCCGAAGCGACCGATGGGGGTACGAATGGCATCACAGATAAAGACGTCGCGCATCATGCTTCTCCGGGGGCTTGGCCGTGGGCCGCGGCGGTACGAGCTTCGAGGTCACGCAGGGCAGTCAGTTCAAGCTCGGTCGGCGCCGCCGTGCTGTCCACCTGCTCGGCGAAGCGCACGGCCCAGCCAGTGGCGGCGATCACTTGCTCACGGGTTACCCCCGGGTGCAGCGCGGTGACGATAAATTCGTTGCTGTGCGCTTCCGGCTCCATGATGCACAAGTCGGTGATGATCCCCACGGGACCGGCACCCGGCAGGCCCAGGCGCTTGCGCGAATCGCCGCCTTCGCCGTGACCGACCGAGGTGATGAAGTCCAGCTTGTCGACGAAGGAGCGCGCCGACTGCTTGAGGATGATCAGCACGCTTTTCGCCGAACCGGCGATTTCCGGGGCACCACCGGCACCGGGCAGGCGGACCTTGGGCGAGAAATAGTCGCCGACCACGGTGGTGTTGATATTGCCGAAACGGTCGACCTGGGCCGCGCCGAGAAAGCCGACATCAATACGCCCGCCTTGCAACCAGTAGCGGAAGATCTCGCCGGTGGGCACCACGCTGTCAGCGGTTTCCGCCAGTTCGCCGTCACCGATGGACAGCGGCAACACACTGGGCTTGGCGCCAATCGGGCCCGACTCGTAGATCAGTACCACGTCCGGCGAAGAGGTCAGCCGTGCCAGATTGGCGGCCTTGGACGGCAGGCCGATGCCGACGAAGCAGACCGAACCGTTCTTCAGCCGACGGGCGGCGGCCACCGTCATCATTTCATTGGTGGTGTAGGTCATTACTTAACCTCCGAAGCGTGGGCCAGTTTGCTCTGGAACTCGGCAAAGTTCGCGGTGCCATGGATGTACTCGTCGATCCAGGCGGTGAAGGTCGCGCGGTCGCGGGCAATCGGATCCCAGGCCTGGTAGAAGCGGTTATCGCGCTCGTTATAGCCATGGGCGTAGGACGGATGGGCACCGCCAGGGACATGACACACCGCGCTCAGGGCCCAGGTCGGCAAGACGCAGGCGTTCATTGGCGCCTGCAAGTCGTCGACAATTTCCTCGACCGTGACAATGCAGCGTTTCGCCGCCAGGGCCGCTTCCTTCTGCACACCGAGAATGCCCCAGAGCAGCACATTGCCCTTGCGGTCGGCTTTCTGCGCATGGATCACGGTGACATCCGGGCGTACCGAAGGCACGGCGGCCAGCACTTCACCGGTGAAGGGACAGGTGACCGTCTTGATCAGCGGATTGACCTTCGGCAGGTCGGAGCCGGCGTAGGCCCGCAGGACCGCGAACGGCAAGCCGGAGGCACCGGCCACATAGGCGTTGGCCAGGTCGGCATGGCTGTGTTCTTCGATTTCCAGCGGGTGTGGCCAGTGTTTCTCGACGGCATCGCGCAGACGGTGCAACGAACCTACACCGGGATTTCCACCCCAGGAAAAAATCAGTTTGCGGGCGCAACCGGCACCGATGAGCTGGTCATAGACCAGGTCGGGGGTCATGCGCACCAGCGTCAGGTCTTTCTTGCCCTGACGAATGATTTCATGACCCGCCGCGGTCGGAATCAGATGGGTAAAGCCTTCGAGCGCGACGGTATCGCCGTCGTTGACGAACTGCTTCACCGCTTCATGCAGCGAAAGGATTTCAGCCATGGGTGCAGACTCCCGGGTTCAACCTGCCTGAGGGGCGGCGCGAAGTTCAGCGCCGTGATGAGCTCAGGGTAAGCCGGGGATCGGCGGCCAAACAATCCGATAATCGATTAACTGTTCGATAATCGAACGAATTGTTTGCAAGCTACCATTTTATCCGACAAGCATTTTGCCCTGGAAAGCAGCGCCGCGTGTGGCTCAGGAAAACAACTGCGCACTCAGCTCGCGACTGGCCTTGAGCATGCTCGGCAGGAAACGCTGCTCCAGCTCGGTACAACTGACACGTCCGGCATGGGCACTGACGTTCAACGCCGCCAGCACTTGCCCGGAGGCGTCATAGACCGGCACGGCAATCGAGCGCAAGCCTTGCTCCAGTTCCTGGTCGACAATGCACCAGCCCTGCTGGCGCACCTGCTGCAGACATTCGAGCAGCGCTTCGGGGGTATGCAGGGTCCGGCTGGTCTTGGCGTGCAGGTCGGCGTGTTCGAGGTACTCATGCAAGGAAGCATCGTCCAGCGCCGCCAAGAGGATTCGGCCCATGGACGTGCAATAGGCCGGCAACCGGCCGCCTACCGAGAGATCAACCGAGATCAGCCGCCGGGTGGTGGCGGAACGGGCGATATAGAGGATGTCGTCACCTTCCAGGGTCGCCATGTTGCAGGCTTCGTGCAGTTGCTCGCTCATGCGGTCGAGATAGGGTTGCGCCGACACCGCCAGGGGCGTGGATGACAGGTAGGCGTGGCCCAGGGTCAGTACCTTGGGCAGCAGCGAATAGGTCCGTCCGTCGGTGGTGGCGTAGCCGAGCTTGATCAAGGTATGCAGGCAACGGCGCACCGCCGCGCGGGGAATTTCCGTGCGGTGGCTGATCTGCGCAATGGTCAGGTGCCGCTTGCGCTCCTGGAACGCCTGCACCACCGCCAGGCCACGGGCCAGCGACGTCATGAAGTCAGGATCGCCGGTCAACGCCTGGATACGTTTGGCCGGCGAGGCCACGATGGGCGGCGCCACGGAGGCGAAGGCATCACGCAATTGGTCGTTCATTACAAATTCCTTGTCTGCCGTGGAAACCCATTACAAGCCGGGCCCAGGCGATTAGACAAGCCAGGGCCGCGCGACTTTGTGCGATTATCGAACCAACGACCGATAATCGCAATTGACCCTGATCGTCGTAGCTTATACCTTGGCGCGCCGCTGCGGTTTTCCCGGGATACTGGTCAGGTACCCACCGGGAACTCCGTCGGTCCGGCCTCACCCACGAAGTGAGGCCGTTTTTTTTACCTCCTTGCTGGGTGGTCATCGCAAGGCGTGCCGATCCAGAAGTTGAACAGCCATTCTGCAACTGCATCAGCAGACCACTTCCAAGTATCAGGCTTATTGCAATGCAACTTGAGTTGATAACTGTCGTCAAAAAACAGGCAGCGGTTAGCCCGCCCTCAAGTTACAGTTAAAAACTCCTACATCACAAAACTCACCGACAAAGTTGACGAACTCCCTTATCTTCGCGATAGTGTCAGTCAAACCGACCGCTATAATTCCCTGTGCGACCTCAAGGCCGTCTGGCCCGACTGGGGTTCCGACTGTCAGCGCTCAATCACGAAATTGAACGTCTCGTCAGGGCGGTTGTGTTTAATGGAATACAATCACTCAACTCAAATTAGGTAGTACTGTGACGAAAGACGAACTGCGCGCGGAACTTGAGCGCCAGGAGCAACGTTACAAGGATGTTTACGGCGGGGCTGTCACCACCTACGCCGCCCAACCCGATCCAGAACGCAAACCCTGGCGCAAACGAGCCAGTCTTCTGGACCAGGCGTTTACCCAGGAACTGCAAAAGATGGAAAAGGAACTCAAGACCGAAGAGCCTTAGGCTTATCGGTATTGAACCTTGCCGAGCCCTGCCCTTCGCCACCAGACCTTTCCTACCCGGATAACGCCTGGCCCGCTGGACGCCAAGACCTACGCCATCCGCGTGTCAACCGTCGGCCCTGAGCACCTGCTCAGGTCAAATGGCGTCAGGCAGGCCCTCACCTGAAAGTTTTCTGGCATAATCGCGCCCCCTTATGACCGGGTCAGAAAACCTTCATGATCGATTTATTCAGCGGACTGGATGCCTGGGTGCTTGTGAGCCTGGTGCTCGCCCTGGCCTTTGTCCTCAGCTTCGAGTTCATCAACGGCTTTCATGACACCGCTAACGCGGTGGCCACTGTGATCTACACCAAAGCCATGCCGCCGCACCTGGCGGTATTCTTTTCCGGGGTGTTCAACTTCCTCGGCGTGCTGCTGGGCGGGGTCGGGGTTGCCTACGCCATCGTTCACCTGTTGCCGGTCGAGCTGCTGATCAACGTCAACACCGGACATGGTCTGGCCATGGTGTTTTCGCTGCTGGCGGCGGCCATCGCCTGGAACCTGGGCACCTGGTATTTCGGCATTCCGGCCTCCAGTTCCCACACCCTGATCGGCTCGATCCTCGGTGTCGGCCTGGCCAACGCCCTGCTCAATGGCATTCCCGTGAGCGAAGGCGTGAACTGGCAGAAAGCGGTCGATATCGGCGCCTCGCTGATCTTCTCGCCGATTGCCGGCCTGGTGCTGGCGGGCCTGATACTGGTTGGCCTGAAATGGTGGCGTCCGGAGTCCAAGATGCACAAGACCCCGGAACAACGGCGCAAGATCGACGACAAGAAGCACCCGCCGTTCTGGAACCGTCTGGTGCTGGTGCTCTCCGCCATGGCCGTGAGCTTCGTGCACGGTTCCAACGATGGCCAGAAAGGTATCGGCCTGATCATGCTGGTGCTGATCGGTATCGTCCCGGCGCAGTTCGTCCTTGACCTGAGCACCACCACGTACCAGATCGAACGCACCCGCGACGCGACCCTGCACCTGAGCCAGTTCTATCAGCGTAATAACGCCACCCTGAGCGAATTCCTCGCCCTGGGTAAAAACGTGGCCGACGATATGCCGGGCAAATTCCGCTGCAACCCGCAACGGACCGAACCCACCATCAACGCCTTGATGAGCAACCTCACGGGCGTGACCGACTACCATTCGCTGTCGGCGGAAAAACGCATTGAAGTGCGTCGCGGCCTGCTCTGCCTGGATGACACCGCCAAGCAGGTCAGCAAGTTGCCAGGCCTGGATTCCCGTGAAAAGGCCGACCTGGAAAAACTGCGCAAGGACCTGACCGCCACCACCGAATACGCGCCGTTCTGGGTGATCATCGCGGTGGCGCTGGCCCTCGGCCTGGGCACCATGATCGGCTGGAAACGCGTGGTCCTGACCATCGGCGAGAAGATCGGCAAGCAGGGCATGACCTATGCCCAGGGCATGTCGGCACAAATCACCACCGCCGGCTTGATCGCCCTGGCGAACATCGTCGCCCTGCCCGTCTCGACCACCCACGTCTTGTCGTCGGGTGTGGCCGGGACCATGATTGCCAGCAAAAGCGGCCTGCAAGGCAGCACCATCAAGACCATCCTGCTGGCCTGGCTGCTGACCCTGCCAATGACCATCGGCTTGTCCGCCGGTCTGTTCTGGCTGGCGACGAAAGTGCTCGGCAACTGATCCCGGGCGAATAACGAAAAAAGGTGCGCTCCCGCCGGGACCGCACCTTTTTTATTTCCCGGTATGACCGGGATCCAATGCCAATAGCCGATTCGACACCGGCAAAAAAAGAGCAAAAAAAAGGGCGACCGAAGTCGCCCAAAATGCCTTGCGTGCTCGTTCCCTGGAAGCTCTACGGTTTTTTCCGTTTATGTGAGTCTTTCCAGATAAAAAATCCAAAACCGGCGAAGAACATCACCATGAGGCCGACAGTCAGCACTCCGGCGATCACCACGTTATCGAAGAACATGACTGGCCTCCTGCACTTGCCTTGTTGCGATGGAGCTAAGTTAGCCCAGCAGGCACAGTGAAAAATTGACCAGGGTCAATGCCGCCCAAGGCAGGGCGCGGGAGAAGGGGAATAACTGATCCATATCAAGAATCAGTGGGCTATCAGCGCTTTTTCGGCTTGTTCTTCGGTTTTTTCTTGCCTTTGCCCAGCGGCAGGGCCTGTTCGAACGCCTGACGAACTTCATTCAAGCGCTTTTCATTGAGATCATGGACACGCTTGGCCCGTTCAGTATCAAGGTCGATCAACTTGTCATCTTGGTTCATGGTCAGATTACATCGCTATCCGTCGAGTTCCATCGAAGGGTCACTGTCGGCCACCTTCGACACGCGCTATGGACTCATAATGCGGGCAAGTCGGCCGCTTATCCAGACCTCCCGCGCAACAAGACCTGGGCAGTCGCCCGATTTCCCAGCACAATCCCCTGACCCCGATTGCCCGCCAAGGAGCGCTGAAGTGGCGTTGCACCAAGATCTGCCGCCCTTGATGGCCCTGCGCGCGTTCGAGGCCGTGGCCCGTCATCTGAGCTTCATCAAGGCCGCCGACGAGCTGTGCGTCAGTCAAAGTGCGATCAGCCACCAAGTGCAGAAACTCGAACAGCATCTGGGCCAGCGACTGTTTGTCCGACGCACTCGCGCCATCGATCTCACAGAAGAAGGTGGTCGGTACTACCAACAAATCCGCCCGGCCCTGGAACAGATCGCCCAGGCCAGCCGTCAGCTCAGCCTGCCCCGGCAAAACCAGGTGCTACGCATCGGCTTGCTCGCCTCCTTCGCCACCCTCTGGCTGGCCCCGCGCCTGGCCGGCTTTATCCGTCGTTACCCGCAGATCAAGGTCGAACTGGAGCCCTCGATTCAACTGGCCGATGTGGCGGGCGCCGAGGTGGACCTGGCGATCCGCTATGGCAAAGGCGGCTGGCCCCATGTCAACGCCGTGCGCCTGATGGGCGAACGCCTTTTCCCGGTTTGCAGCCCGTCCTTCAAGGCCGATGGCGTCGAACAAGGCCCGCGGCTCATGTCACAGGCGCAGCAACCCTTCGAATGGATCGACTGGTCCCGCCATCATCGCCTTGATCTCCAGCACTACCCCAGCGTCATGCTCCACGACTACAACATCGTGGTCGAGGCGGCTATCGCCGGGCAGGGCATCGCCATGGGTCGCCAACATTTGATCGGCCGACATCTCAAGGAAGGTACGCTGGTGAATGCCTTCGACCTGCCGGCCTATGAAGGCGAGATCGGCTACTGGCTGGTCAAGCCCAACGCGGCGCTGAGTCCCGCCGCCGAATCCTTCTGCGAGTGGTTGCGGGAGCAGTGCAGCGCCGCCGACGCATGAATTATCTGGATACGTCGGATTGAATCTATGCGTTTGTCGGGTCATGGCGCGCCCAGCATGCTCAAGCCTCTTTCCCGGAGGTTTACCCATGAATGATTCCCTGTCCGACCGAGTGGCCCAACTGGGCCTGAACCTGCCGCAGCCGGGGCAGCCGATCGCCAACTATGTGAACTACGTCATCAGCCAGCACCAGCTGTTCATTTCCGGGCAGATTCCCCTGCAAGGCGGCAAGCCAGCCTTTATCGGTCGCCTGGGTGACACCCTGGACGAAGCAGAAGGCGCGCAGGCCGCGGAGCTCGCCGCACTCGGTCTGCTGGCCCAACTGGGCCACGCCCTTGACGATGATCTCTCACGCCTGCTGCGGATTGTCCGGCTCGGGGTCTTTGTCGCCAGCAGCCCCGACTTCCAGCGCCAGGGGGTCGTGGCCAACGGCGCCTCCAATCTGCTGGTCAATGCCCTGGGCGACAAGGGCCGCCACGCGCGTACCGCCGTCGGTGTCGCCAGCCTGCCCAGCGGTGTGGCCGTGGAGATCGACGCGATTTTCGAGCTGCGGCCATGAACGATTCACTTGCGCACCAGATCGCCCACCTGCGGGCCGCGACGCCCGGCTGCTCCCGGGTGATCCATTTCAATCACGCCGGCGCCTCCCTGCCCAGCCAGGCCACGCTGGACGCCATCACCACGCAACTGCTGAGGGAAGCGACAATAGGCCCCATGGAAGCCGGCGTTGAAGGTGCCAGATTGCAGGAGCAAGCTCGTCACTGGGCGGCCAGACTGCTCGGCACCGACAGCGCCGCAATTGCCTTTACCAGCAGCGGCTCGGCGGCCTGGGGCATGGCGTTCAGTGCCCTGGGCGGCTGGCGGGCGGGCGACCGGATCCTGGTGGGACGGCATGAATGGGCTGGCAACCTGGCCTGCATGAGCCAGGCCCTGCAGTCCGGGGCCCGGCTCGAGGTGATCCCCTGTGACGAGAGCGGCGCGGTGTCGGTGTCCGCCCTGGAGCGGATGATCGACTCACGCGTGAAGCTGATCGCCCTGACCTGGCTCCCGGCCAACGGTGGCCTGATCAATCCGGCACAGGCCATCGGCGAAGTGGCGCGGCGGCATGGTATTGCCTACTTCATCGATGCTGGACAGGCCCTGGGCCAGCTGCCCTGTGATGTCCAGGCCCTGGGCTGCGACGTACTCAAGGGCGCCGCCCGCAAGTTCCTGCGCGGCCCGCGGGGCACGGCGCTGCTGTATGTACGCCCGGCATTCATGGCGCAGCTGCAGCCAGTCCAGCTCGATGTGCTCTCGGCGCCCTGGGACGGCCACGCCTTTACCCCGCGGGCCGATGCCCGCTGCTTTGAAACCAGCGAAGTCTCCCTGGCGCTGCTGGCCGGACTGGCGAATGCACTGAAAGAGGCCGTGGAGTTGGGGATCCAGCGAATTCATCGGCGAATCCAGGCGTTGAGCCAGCCCCTGCGCCAGGCACTGGGGCAGATCAATGGCCTGGAACTGCACGACCTGGGCCGGCCCGGACAACAATCAGGGCTGATTGCGTTCACGCTGGAAGGTTGGGATGTGTTTGAACTGAAACAGCGGCTGACCGAAAGCGGCATCAACCTGGGGGCCAACGGCACGGCTTACACGCCACTGGATATGCGCGCGCGGAACCTGCCGGCTGTCGCACGGATCGCCGTCAGCCACCTCAATACCGGGGAAGAAATCGACACCCTGCTCCAGGCCCTGCGGACCCTGGCCAACGAGCGCCGTCAGACTTCGACATCCACCAACAGGCCCTGACGCGGCTGATCTTCCATCAGCGCCACCACGGGTACAGTGTTGTCGGCATTCAACTCATCGCCCGGGACGGCCAGGTGCAACTCGGGGTCATCGTCGGCTTCACGCCGGCGTTGCTGTTGTTCCTGCTGGCGCCGCTGTTCCTCGCGCAGCAGCCAGCCGGCCTCGTCCGGGTCACGCTTTTGCAGGTCGATGGTGCTCTCATTGGAGCTTTCCTGCACCGGCACCACGGGGGGGATGTCCGGTCGCGGTCGAATCGGATCGGTCTGGGACGTAATCGGTACGACACTCAGGGGCAGTATCGGTGGCAGCATGATGGCATTCTCCTGTCGTCAGGCTGTCGGCGGCGAGCTCGGCGACTTGAGCCCAGGAGGGTCAAAGTGTGACCGGATTAACACACAAAGGTGCCCGACATGCCGATGAGCTACCCTTTCTTCCAGGTCTCGCACCTGCAAAGGCAGGGTGCTCGCTAAAAGCGCGGTATTTGTGAGCTTCTTTTGGCCTGAAAGCGTCGATTCCGTTAACATAGTCGGCTTTTTCAAGGCGGGAGTCAGGCAGCATGGCGCAGCAGTATCAACCGGGGCAACGCTGGATCAGTGACAGCGAAGCGGAGTTGGGTTTAGGCACCGTTCTGGCACAGGACGGCCGCTTGTTGACCGTGCTCTACCCGGCCACTGGCGACACTCGCCAGTATGCGCTACGGAATGCGCCCCTGACCCGCGTGCGATTCTCACCGGGCGACACCATCACCCACTTCGAAGGCTGGAAGATGACCGTGCGGGAAGTCGACGATGTCGACGGATTGCTGGTCTACCACGGTCTCAACGCGCAGAACGAAGCCGTCACGCTGCCGGAAACCCAGCTGTCGAACTTCATCCAGTTCCGCCTGGCCAGCGACCGCCTGTTCGCCGGGCAGATCGACCCATTGGCCTGGTTCTCGCTGCGCTACCACACCCTGGAACACACCAGCCGGCAATTGCAGTCCTCGCTCTGGGGGCTGGGCGGCGTGCGCGCGCAACCGATCGCCCACCAGTTGCACATTGCCCGGGAAGTTGCCGACCGCATCGCGCCACGGGTCTTGCTGGCCGACGAAGTGGGCCTCGGCAAGACCATCGAAGCCGGTCTGGTGATCCATCGCCAGCTGCTCTCGGGGCGCGCCAACCGTGTGCTGATCCTGGTCCCGGAAAACCTGCAACACCAGTGGCTGGTGGAAATGCGCCGGCGCTTCAACCTGCAGGTCGCGCTGTTCGACGCCGAACGCTTTATCGAAAGCGATGCCAGCAACCCGTTCGAAGACACCCAGTTGGCCCTGGTGGCCCTGGAGTGGCTGGTGGAAGACGAGAAGGCCCAGGATGCGCTGTTCGCCGCCGACTGGGACCTGCTGGTGGTCGACGAAGCCCACCACTTGGTCTGGCATGAAGACCAGGTCAGCCCGCAATATGCCCTGGTCGAACAGTTGGCCGAAACCATTCCCGGCGTCCTGCTGCTGACCGCGACCCCGGAACAACTGGGCCAGGACAGCCACTTCGCCCGCCTGCGCCTGCTTGATCCGAACCGTTTCCATGACCTCAAGGCCTTCCGCGCCGAGAGCGAGAACTATCGCCCGGTGGCCGAAGCCGTCCAGGAACTGCTGGACAAAGGCCGCCTGTCGCCTGCCGCGCACAAAACCATCCAGGGTTTCCTGGGTGACGAAGGCGAAGCCCTGCTGACCGCCGTCAACGCTGGCGACAGCGATGCCAGCGCCCGCCTGGTGCGTGAACTGCTCGACCGTCACGGCACCGGCCGCGTGCTGTTCCGCAACACCCGCGCCGCAGTGCAGGGTTTCCCGGAGCGCAAGCTGCACGCCTACCCGCTGCCATGCCCGGACGAGTACCTCGAACTGCCGTTGGGCGAACACGCCGAGTTGTACCCGGAAGTCAGCTTCCAGGCCCAGCCGGACACCGACGACGAAGCCCGCTGGTGGCGCTTCGATCCGCGCGTCGAGTGGCTGATCGACCAATTGAAAATGCTCAAGCGCACCAAGGTCCTGGTGATCTGCGCCCACGCCGAAACCGCCATGGACCTGGAGGACGCCCTGCGCGTGCGCTCCGGCATTCCGGCCACGGTCTTCCACGAAGGCATGAACATCCTCGAGCGTGACCGCGCCGCCGCCTACTTCGCCGATGAAGAGTTCGGCGCCCAGGTGCTGATCTGCTCGGAAATCGGCAGTGAAGGTCGCAACTTCCAGTTCTCTCACCACCTGGTGCTGTTCGACCTGCCGTCCCACCCGGACCTGCTGGAGCAGCGCATTGGCCGTCTCGACCGGATCGGCCAGAAACACGTGATCGAACTGCATGTGCCGTACCTGCAGACCAGCCCGCAAGAACGCCTGTTCCAGTGGTACCACGAAGCGCTGAACGCCTTCCTCAACACCTGCCCGACCGGCAACGCCCTGCAGCACCAGTTCGGCCCACGCCTGCTACCGCTGCTGGAAAACGCCGATGACGGCCAGTGGCAAGCGCTGATCGACGAAGCCCGCGGTGAGCGTGAACGCCTCGAAGCCGAACTGCACACCGGTCGCGACCGCCTGCTGGAACTCAACTCCGGGGGTGCCGGCGAAGGTGACGCGCTGGTCGAGGCGATCCATGAGCAGGATGACCAGTTCGCCCTGCCTATCTATATGGAAACCCTGTTCGATGCCTTCGGTATCGACAGCGAAGACCATTCGGAAAACGCCCTGATCCTCAAGCCGAGCGAGAAGATGCTCGACGCCAGCTTCCCGCTGGGCGACGACGAAGGCGTGACCATCACCTACGACCGCAACCAGGCGCTGTCACGCGAAGACATGCAGTTCATCACCTGGGAACACCCGATGGTGCAAGGCGGCATGGACCTGGTGCTGTCCGGCTCGATGGGCAACACCGCCGTGGCGCTGATCAAGAACAAGGCGCTCAAGCCCGGCACCGTGTTGCTGGAACTGCTTTATGTCAGCGAAGTGGTCGCACCGCGCTCGCTGCAACTGGGCCGCTACCTGCCGCCGGCGGCGCTGCGCTGCCTGCTGGATGCCAATGGCAACGACCTGTCGACCCGGGTGGCGTTCGAAACCCTGAACGACCAGTTGGAAAGCGTGCCACGGGCCAGTGCCAACAAATTCATCCAGGCCCAGCGCGACAGCCTGACGCCGAAGATCAACGCCGGCGAAGCCAAGATCGCACCGCGTCACGCCGAGCGCGTGGCCGAGGCCCAACGGCGCCTCGCGGCGGATACCGATGAAGAGCTGGCACGCCTGACCGCGTTGCAGGCGGTCAATCCGAGTGTGCGTGACAGTGAACTGCTGGCCTTGCGTCAACAGCGTGAACAAGGCCTGGCCATGCTGGAAAAAGCCGCGCTACGCCTGGAAGCGATTCGGGTGCTGGTGGCTGGTTGATGTAATCCGTCGCTGTGGGAGTCGGTGCTCTTAAGCGCCCCTTCGCGGGCAAGCTCCGCTCCCACAGGGTCTGTGTCGTGCACAAATTCCAGGTTTGACACAGGCCTTGTGGGAGCGGAGCTTGCCCACGAAGAAGGCGCCTCGCTCTCAAGCAGTAACCGGCACCACAGCCGGCGCATCCGCCAGCATCCCCTCGCGCATACGCTGCGCATCCTTGCTGAAACAGCGCGCCGCCTGGAACAGGAACGCCAGCGTCAGCAACAAGGCGCCCGGAATCAGGTACATCGCGTCATGCAGCCCGACGGCCTTGAACGCCTCGCTCATCTGCTCGGCTCCCGCCGCCAGCATCGCCGCATGGGCGAAATGATCGGACAGCAAACCCACCACCACCGGCCCCAGGCCACCCCCCAACAGATACAGGCCGGCAAAGTACACGGCCATGGCCGTCGCCCGCAGCCGCGGCTCGACCACGTCCTGAATCGCCGTATAAACACAGGTGTAGAAGTTGTAGGCAAACAGCCAACCGACACTGAACACCGCGACGAACACCCCGATCTCGATCCGCCCGGCATGCAGTGCCCAGGCCGTGGTCAGCGTCGAGATCACCAGACTCACGGCGGCGAACAACAGCCGGCCATTGGCAATGCGCTGGTGCAATTTGTCCGCGACCCAACCGCCCAGCGTCAATCCAAGCAAGCCGGTGACCCCGACGATCAAACCGGTCGCCACCGCGGCTTCCTGCAACGGCATGAGGAAGTAGCGCTGCAGCATCGGCACCAGAAACGAGTTACAAGCGTAGGTGGCAAAATTGAAGGTCAGCCCCGCCAGTACCAGCCAGAGAAACGTCGGGATCGCCATCAACCGACGCACCGGACGGTCGACCTTCTCCTGGGACACCTTCACCGTTTCCGCCGCACCGCGTTTCGGCTCCTTGATAAAGAACATGAACCCCGCCAGCAGCAACCCTGGCACCGCCGCGATAAAGAACGGTGCACGCCAGCTGTCGAAGGCCTTGACCATGGCGCCGGTGGTAAAGAATGCCAACACCAGTCCCAGCGGCAAGCCAAGCATGAAGATGCCCATGGCCCGCGCCCGACGATGCGCCGGGAACAGGTCGCCGATCAGCGAGTTGGCCGCGGGTGCATAAGCGGCCTCGCCGATCCCCACCCCCATGCGCACCAGCAGGAAGGTCGCGAAACTGCCCACCAGGCCGTTCGCCGCCGTCAGCCCACTCCAGACCGCCAGCCCGCAACCCATCAGCTTGCTGCGCGAACCGTTGTCGGCCATCCGCCCCAAAGGCAGGCCGGCAATGGCATAGACAATGGTGAACGCGGTGCCGATGATGCCGATCTGGAAATCGCTCAGGTGCCATTCCATGCGGATCGGCTCGATGATGATCGCCGGCAGGGTGCGGTCGTAGAAATTGAAGAGGTTGGCGAGGAACAACAGGAACAGAATGCGCCAGGCATTCGCCGCTTGGGTCGAGTTCTGCATGGGGGTCCGTCTCTTTTATTGTTATAGGGGCTTGCCCGCCAGACGCGTTGAGCCCGGAACCTTCAATCTAGTGAGCGGCGCCTGGACTGTCTGCCACCATTCGTGGCGCTGATACCCGGCAATGCCCTGCCCAGGCACCTGATCGCGGCGACACAGGCGACCGCGGCGAAGGTTATGCAAAAAATACCCTCCAAAGCCCGGGCCGAAGCCTAGAATAGCCGCCGATGACCTCCCCCCACTTCCTCCGTGACCTTCCATGCCCGACGCTAATCCGTGTCTGAATTGTGGTGCCTGTTGTGCGTACTTCCGCGTGTCCTTCTATTGGGGAGAATGCGCCTCGGCCGGTGGCCTGGTGCCCGACGAACTGGTCACCCAGGTCGGCCCCAACCATGTGGCCATGCTCGGTACCGAATGCAGCTCGCCGCGCTGCACCGCACTTGAGGGCGAAGTCGGCCAGCAGGTCAGTTGCTCGATCTACCACCAACGCTCAAGCACCTGCCGGGAATTCGAGGCTTCGTGGGTCGACGGCGTGCACAACGAGTACTGCGACAAAGCCCGCGCGGCTGCCGGACTGCCACCGCTGGAGCCGGAACAGGCCGAGCGCTTAATACCCATCGCTATTTAGATCATTTCCAAATCATCGGCCTCACTCTGCCAGGCCCCCCTTGCAGCCTGGGGTGAGCGTCTATAGTCCAACTCAACCAGCGCCGGCAATTCCCCAGCACTGCGTTCAGTGCGCTGATAGTACAAAATTCATAAAAAGTTCCCCGCCAATTAAAGAACGCCATTTTTTGGCCGATGCTTCGGTAATACAAGCAAGGCTCTCCCCTAGGAGCGCCTAGGGATAGACCCTATCGCTCAGGCCCATATCGCGAGGTACAGTCGCGATCTCTCACTCCGTGATGGCGCGTTGATATCCTTTCGACCGCCGAACCAGACCAGGCAAATGGCGCACAATGACCTCTAAAAATACTCCAGCCAACGTAGTATCCGATCTGACGTTGCCACCGGTCGCGGAAAAAACCTACAAGGCCTACTCCACTCCCCGTCCGCTGTCGACTCAGCAGTACCTGTACTTCACCGAAACCAACACCGACCGCATCCTCGACAACCTCGACGGCCTGCGCGACATGGTGTTCCCCCGCTCGCCCCATACCGAAGGCGAAAGCGAGGCGCGCCGTGAGCAGGAATTCCCCTCCGTGTGCCTGATCGGCCTGGGTCGCTGCGGTTCGAACATTGCCCTGGACGTCGCGGAACTGGTGTACAACGCCCGCAAGTTCTACCTCAACGAGTTCAACAACGAAGACAAGGTCAGCGACAAGGGCTACCGCCCGGCGCAATGGATCCGCAACAACCTGCGCCTGGTGCAGAACAAATCCGCCAAGCCGGTGTTCCTGGTGGAACCCCTGGTGATGCTCGGCGACCTGGACAAGGACATCGCCGGGCGCATTCGTTTCTCGCGCAAGGGCGAAAAAAGCGGCTTTATCCGCGACTACAGCAAGATGAAGATCATGGACCTGTCGGAAGTCCATGCCGGTGGTGCGGGCAACGCGCCGATCCTCGGCCAGTACCTGGCCAAGATCATCCTGAACAAGGACACCCAGCGCTTCTCCAGCCCCGACTGGAAGATGATCCACTCCTACCTGATCGACTCCTGCGGCATCAAGGCCAACCAGTCGCGCCTGTACTTCTCGATCTTCAGCGCCGGCGGCGGTACCGGTTCAGGCATGGCCTCGGAATTCGGCCTGGCCCAGCAATACTCCTACATGAACAAAACCTTCGACACCAAGCCAGCCGACGAGCACGACAGCAAGAGCGGCCACTCCTTTGTGTTCGAACCGATCTTCACCAGCGGTATCTGCGTACTGCCGAACATTTCCGATCACCGCAGTGAAATGTCCGAAGCCCTGCACATCAACGCCGGCCGCCTGCTCTGCAAGTACCTGTCCGAAGAATGGGACTTCTCGTACAACTTCGACAATGACGACAGCAGCGAAGCCAGCGTCATGGGGCGCATTCGCCCGTGGAACGCGATGATGCTGATCTCCAACGACATCATGCGTTATGCCGAAGAGAGCGATGACGGCAACATCCAGAACATTGATGTCAATGCCATGGAGAAGCACGCCAACCAGTACATCTCCCAGCAGATCTTCAACATTCTCACTGCCCAGGCGGTGACCACCGACTACGACCAGAACTATTTCCGGCGGGCCGGCATCGACATCGGCGAGACCATTCGCCTGGATGCCAACGACCTGTTTATGAGCCTGGCTGGTCCCGTGGCCATTGCCTACGCCGAATCCGTGGTACCAGAACAGCCGACGCCCACTGGCGACAAGTTCAAAGTGTTCGAGAAAGAGCCCCAACGGCTGAACATCGACGACCTGTTCTTCCGCTCCATCGACCTACCGCACTTCAACAAGGTGACCCAGGCAATCGAAGGCATCAGCCTGCTGCCCATCGAGTCCAAGCGCTATCGCGCGGCCCTGGATCAGTACAAGACCTCGGGTTACGACGCCGCGGCGCTGCACGACCTGCACTTCTTCAAAAACTGCTCGTCGGTGGTCTCGATCGTCTCCCTGCCCAAGGACTACAAACTGTCCTATATGGACCTGAACCGGCTCAAGACCCACCTCAACAGCCTGTTCCCCAACACCACGCTCAAGCGCTACGCCCTGGTCATCGGCGCCTCGGCGAACCTCTCGCTGACCACCCTGATCGCCAAGAGCCCGTGCCTGTCGGACGATTTCCTGACGCTGATCGTGGCCTTTATCAAACGCTGCTTCGCGCGTAACCCGTACCGTTTCGACGATACGCTGGACAACGCGATGCTGGACTTCATCACCCGTGATGAGTTCGATGAAGACAGCCTCGACGAATTGCTCAACGAATTCGAAAACCCGGCGAAGATCCTCGACACCAACTGGTACGCAATCAAGCCGATGTACGAGAAGAAGTACCGCGAGCTGATCAACGACAAGGAAAAGTTCGTCTCGATCAACGATATCCGTCTGTCCCGCGACTGCGTGAAGAAGGCCATCAAGTACCTGCGCGAGATCTACCGTCACCGCATTGGCAAGACCAAGGTCATTTCGCTGAACAACCACACGGGCAAGACCGAGTACTGAGCACAGCCCTAAGTGTAGGAACCGGCTTGCCGGCGATTGCGATGTGATATTCACCACCGCTATCGCCGGCAAGCCGGCTCCTACAGGACAGCGTCGTATTCGAGAGAATCCGAAGTGACCGGACGATTGTAGATTTTCTCTACGGGCAAACTGCCATTACTGCGCAACGCAGTTACGGACCTACACACCGCCCGGCTATAAACGCACAAGGGTTATGCGCAATTACGGTGCACTGAATTATTTTGTTGCTCTTTCCTGGACCATCACCCAGGGCGAAACCACCACCGCCCACAGCGTCGGATCGCGCTCGAATAGATCCAGCGCCCGCGATTCAGACACCTTGCCCAGCTCCCCGCTGTCCAGCCATGCGGCGACTTTTGCGGCCTGGTTCTCGGCCACGGCCTCGGCGGCGGCGATCAGATCCAGTGCCGGCTCGACCCACAATAGGGCACCCCGGGCAAAGAACGGTTGCAGCTCTTCCCAGCGAATAGATGCGGTTTCACCAAGCAGTTTGGCATAGAGGGTGCTAGGTTCTTGAATCATGGGGGTCCACCTGAGAAAAAATCGGCGCAATGATAACGTCGAGACTCGCTTGGAAACACCCAGATGAAACTGAAGGGGTGATCGAGGGGATGGAAGGCGCCAGGGATTGCAGCTGAAAGCCAGCAACATCCAGATAAAAATCTGCATGACAATCTGCCGCTATTCTGTCTTTTTCTTTCACTTAGGCGACATATCTCGATTTTGCCTCCGGCTGCCCGCTATCCAATCGATGAGGGCGCACACTAAACTGTATCGGTACAGTTGCCGGAGCCAGAACCGGGATATCGGCGTTAAATCTGACCCGGTCCCACAGCCCCGGCCGTAGGACTCTAAAAACTACAACAGCAAGAGTGGAGCACTAATGACTAAGCAGATTTCCAAACTGTTCGCCGCTATGGTTCTGGCCGGTATTGCCAGCCATTCTTTCGCTGCAGACACCATCAAGATTGGTATCGCCGGCCCGAAAACCGGTCCTGTGACCCAGTACGGTGACATGCAGTTCATGGGCGCGAAACTGGCCATCGAACAGATCAACGCCAAGGGCGGCGTCGACGGCAAGATGCTCGAAGCCAAGGAATACGACGATGCGTGCGACCCTAAACAGGCCGTAGCCGTGGCCAACAAAGTGGTCAACGACGGCGTCAAGTTCGTAGTCGGTCACCTCTGCTCCAGCTCCACCCAACCGGCTTCGGATATCTACGAAGACGAAGGCGTGATCATGATCACTCCGGCCGCCACCAGCCCGGAAATCACTGCTCGCGGCTACAAAATGGTGTTCCGTACCATCGGCCTGGACAGCGCCCAGGGCCCTGCCGCCGGTAACTACATCGCCGATCACGTCAAACCGAAAATCGTTGCGGTCCTGCACGACAAGCAGCAATACGGTGAAGGCATCGCCACCGCGGTCAAGCAGACCCTCGAGAAGAAAGGCGTGAAAGTGGCCGTCTTCGAAGGCCTGAACGCTGGCGACAAGGACTTCTCCTCGATTATCCAGAAACTCAAGCAAGCCAACGTCGACTTCGTCTACTACGGCGGCTACCACCCGGAACTGGGCCTGATCCTGCGTCAGTCCAAGGAAAAAGGCCTGAACGCCAAGTTCATGGGTCCGGAAGGCGTCGGCAACGACTCCATCTCGCAGATCGCCCAGGACGCTTCCGAAGGTCTGCTGGTGACCCTGCCGAAGTCCTTCGACCAGGATCCGGCCAACAAGGCCCTGGTAGATGCATTCGCGGCCAAGAAACAAGACCCGACCGGCCCATTCGTGTTCCCGGCCTACTCGGCTGTGGAAGTCATCGCCGAAGGCATCAAGGCCGCGAAGAGCGAAGACACCGCCAAGGTGGCCGCCGCCATCCACGCCGGTACCTTCAAGACCCCGACCGGCGAGCTCTCCTTCAACGAGAAGGGCGACCTGAAGAACTTCAAGTTCGTGGTCTACCAGTGGCATTTCGGCAAACCGAAAACCGAAGTATCCCCTCAGTAAGTCAGGCCTGACCGGTCAAGAAGCCCACTGTGCAAGCAGTGGGCTTTGTTTTACGAGGTTTATGGGCCTGACACCCGCGATCCGGGAGCTGGCTCACCTGAAAATCTTAAAACCGTCACCAGCGGTTCGCTGGCAAACGCTCGTGCCGACGTGGCCACAGACCACGGCAGCGGGCCGGAATATGACTCCACCAGTGAAATGCGTATCGGGTTTTTAGGAGCGCTGTAATGCCTGAGATCTATCACTTCTTCCAACAGCTGGTTAATGGTCTGACCATTGGCAGCACCTATGCCTTGATTGCCATTGGCTACACAATGGTTTACGGCATTATTGGAATGATCAACTTCGCCCATGGCGAGGTGTACATGATTGGTTCCTACGTGGCCTTCATCGCCCTTGCCGGGCTGGCCATGCTGGGTATCCACTCCCTGCCGCTGTTGATGACCGCCGCGTTTATCGCAACGATCGTCGTGACCAGTGCCTATGGCTACAGTATCGAGCGCGTTGCCTATCGCCCCCTGCGTGGCAGCAACCGCCTGATCCCGCTGATTTCCGCCATCGGCATGTCGATTTTCCTGCAGAACACTGTACTGCTGTCCCAGGACTCCAAGGACAAGTCCATCCCCAACCTGATCCCGGGGAGTTTCTCCTTCGGTCCAGGCGGCGCAGAGGAAGTGCTGATTTCCTATATGCAGATCCTGGTATTCGTCGTCACCCTGGTGGCCATGACCGGACTGACGCTGTTCATCTCCCGTTCACGCCTGGGCCGCGCCTGTCGCGCCTGCGCCGAAGACATCAAGATGGCTAACCTGTTGGGCATCAACACCAACAACATCATCGCCCTGACCTTCGTCATCGGCGCCGCCCTCGCGGCGGTCGCAGCCGTGCTGCTGAGCATGCAATACGGCGTGATCAACCCCAACGCCGGTTTCCTGGTGGGCCTCAAAGCCTTTACCGCGGCAGTCCTGGGCGGCATCGGCAGTATTCCGGGCGCCATGCTCGGCGGGCTGGTGCTGGGGGTGGCCGAAGCCTTTGGCGCCGATATCTTCGGCGACCAGTACAAGGACGTGGTGGCATTCGGTCTTTTGGTTCTGGTGCTGTTGTTCCGGCCGACCGGCATCCTGGGCCGTCCGGAGGTTGAGAAAGTATGAGCAAATATCTCAAATCGGCGCTGTTCAGCGCCTTGCTGGTCTGGGCCGTGGCCTTTCCGGTGCTCGGGCTCAAGCTGAGCATCGTCGGGATCAACCTCGAGGTGGAGGGTACGGGTCCCGTCACCCTCGGCGTCATCGCCCTGTGCTCGGTCCTGATGTTCCTGCGGGTGCTGTTCAGCCGGCAGTTCAATGCACTGTTCAAGTCATCCCGTGGCCCGCTGGTCTCGCCCAAGGTCGGCCAGTTCCTGACCCTGCCGAGCACCCAGCGCTGGATCATCATCGCGCTGATCGCGACCGCGTTGATCTGGCCGTTCTTCGGCTCGCGCGGCGCGGTCGACATCGCCACCCTGATCCTGATCTACGTGCTGCTGGGCCTGGGCCTGAACATCGTGGTCGGCCTGGCCGGCCTGCTCGACCTGGGTTATGTCGGCTTCTATGCGGTGGGTGCCTACACCTACGCGCTGCTGTCGCACTACTTCGGCTTGAGCTTCTGGATCTGCCTGCCGCTCGCCGGCCTGATGTCGGCCAGCTTCGGCTTCCTGCTGGGCTTCCCGGTCTTGCGCTTGCGTGGTGACTACCTGGCCATCGTGACCCTGGGCTTCGGTGAAATCATCCGGCTGTTCCTGCGTAACCTCACCGGCCTCACCGGCGGTCCCAACGGCATCAGCAACATTCCCAAGCCGACCTTCTTCGGACTGTCGTTCGAGCGCACTGCCGCCGAAGGCATGCAGACCTTCCACGAGTTTTTCGGGCTGACGTACAACCCGGTGAGCAAGGTGGTGTTCCTGTACCTGGTGGCCCTGTTGCTGGCATTGTTCGCACTGTTCGTGATCAACCGCCTGCTGCGCATGCCCATTGGCCGTGCCTGGGAAGCGCTGCGCGAAGATGAAATCGCCTGCCGGGCACTGGGTCTGAATCCCACCGTGATCAAACTCACGGCCTTCACCCTGGGCGCCTGCTTCGCCGGTTTCGCCGGCAGCTTCTTCGCCGCGCGCCAAGGCCTGGTGACGCCGGAGTCGTTCACCTTCATCGAGTCGGCGATCATTCTCGCCATCGTCGTGCTGGGTGGCATGGGCTCGCAACTGGGGGTGATCCTCGCCGCCGTGGTGATGATCCTGCTGCCGGAACTGATGCGTGACTTCAGCGAATACCGCATGTTGATGTTCGGCGCCCTGATGGTGCTGATGATGATCTGGCGTCCACAAGGTCTGCTGCCCATGCAACGTCC
Source organism: Pseudomonas sp. GW821-FHT04D07 (assembly GCF_059420225.1). Classification (NCBI taxonomy): domain Bacteria; kingdom Pseudomonadati; phylum Pseudomonadota; class Gammaproteobacteria; order Pseudomonadales; family Pseudomonadaceae; genus Pseudomonas; species Pseudomonas sp. GW821-FHT04D07. The sequence goes on along the minus strand of NZ_JBWKTH010000001.1, from coordinate 278,454 downwards.
TCACATGGAGCTGCGTAAATGAGCCGTGAGATCCTCAAAGTAACCGACCTGAGCATGCGCTTCGGTGGCCTGTTGGCGGTCAACAGCGTGGCCCTGACCGTCCAGGAAAAACAAGTAGTGGCCTTGATCGGCCCGAACGGCGCCGGCAAGACCACGGTGTTCAACTGCCTGACCGGTTTCTACAAGCCGAGTGCCGGCAGCATCCTGCTCGACGGCCAGCCGATCCAGGGCCTGGCCGGCCATGAGATTGCCCGCAAGGGCGTGGTGCGGACCTTCCAGAACGTGCGTCTGTTCAAGGACATGACCGCAGTGGAAAACCTGCTGATTGCCCAGCACCGGCACCTGAACACCAACTTCCTCGCCGGCCTGTTCAAGACCCCGGCGTTCCGCAAGAGCGAACGCGAAGCCATGGAGTACGCTGCGTATTGGCTGGACAAGGTCAACCTGACCGAGTTCGCCAACCGCCCGGCGGGCACCCTGGCCTATGGTCAGCAACGTCGCCTGGAAATCGCCCGCTGCATGATGACCCGCCCGCGGATCCTCATGCTCGACGAGCCCGCGGCCGGTCTGAACCCGCGGGAAACCGACGACCTCAAGGCGCTGATCAGTGTGCTGCGTGAAGAACACAACGTCACGGTGCTGCTGATCGAGCACGACATGAAGCTGGTCATGAGCATTTCCGACCATATCGTCGTGATCAACCAGGGCACACCGTTGGCCGACGGCACGCCACAACAGATCCGCGACAATCCCGAAGTGATCAAAGCCTACCTGGGGGAAGCGTAAATGCTGCAATTCGAAAACGTTTCCACCTTCTACGGCAAGATCCAGGCCCTGCACAGTGTCAATGTGGAGGTTCGCCAGGGTGAAATCGTCACCCTGATCGGTGCCAACGGCGCGGGTAAGTCGACCCTGCTGATGACACTCTGCGGTTCGCCGCAGGCCCACAGCGGCAGTATCCGCTACATGGGCGAAGAGTTGGTGGGGCAGGAATCTTCGCAGATCATGCGCAAGAGCATCGCGGTGGTGCCGGAAGGCCGTCGGGTGTTCTCGCGCCTGACCGTGGAAGAGAACCTCTCCATGGGTGGTTTTTTCACCGACAAGGGCGATTACCAGGCGCAGATGGACAAGGTCCTGGGACTGTTCCCACGCCTCAAGGAACGTTTCAACCAGCGCGGCGGCACCATGTCCGGCGGTGAACAGCAGATGCTCGCCATTGGCCGGGCGCTGATGAGCAAGCCGAAACTGTTGCTGCTGGACGAACCGTCCCTGGGCCTGGCCCCGATCATCATCCAGCAGATCTTCGATATCATCGAACAGCTGCGCAAGGACGGTGTGACGGTGTTCCTGGTGGAACAGAACGCCAACCAGGCGCTGAAAATCGCCGACCGTGCCTACGTGCTGGAAAACGGCCGAGTGGTGATGGAAGGCAGCGGCAACGACCTGCTGACCGACCCGAAAGTGCGTGAGGCGTATCTGGGCGGTTGATCCGCCCAGCGGCCAAAAAAAAGAAGCCCCGACCTGTTCGGGGCTTTTTCTTTTTAAAGAAACCTTAATTTTTTTCCAACAGGCTGTAACAAATCCTGCCGATGCCGCTCAAGTAAGGCAGGAAGGCAATGAAACCCACCCCACAACTGCTTCCCAACCTGACAACAACTGGAGATCTACCATGAGCGCCACTACCCGCACCCTGTCCGCCGCCACCCTGGCCCTGGCCCTCGGTTCCGCCCTGAGCATCGCCGCATTGCCGATGACCGCCCATGCCGCCGATGATATGGAAAAATGCTTCGGCGTCGCCATGAAAGGCAAGAACGACTGCGCCGCGGGCGCCGGCACCACCTGCGCCGGCACTTCGACCAAAGACTTCCAGGCCAACTCCTGGAAGTCCGTGCCAAAAGGCACCTGCTTGAACACGAAAAGCGAGACCTCGCCTACCGGCAAAGGTCAGTTGCAAGCCTTCACCCCCAAGGCCTGATCAACCAGAACCCCGTCACCCGCCAGCCTGAGCGCCGAAGATGCCCATGTCACTGCGACCCGCCCCCCTTCACCGCGCTCAGGCCGTTGTACCTGGGCTCCCGCCCCGCGCCGGGCTGGGGCTCAAGACCGAACACTTTCAAGTCGTACTCGAAACGCGTCCCGACCTCGGTTTTTTCGAGGTCCATGCCGAAAACTACATGGTCGCCGGCGGGCCGTTTCATCATTACCTGGGTTTGATCCGTGAACAGTATCCGCTGTCGCTGCACGGGGTCGGCTTGTCCATTGGCGCCGAAGGCCCGCTGGACCACGAACACCTCAAGCGCCTGGCGACACTGATCGAACGCTATCAACCCCAGTCCTTTTCCGAACACCTGGCCTGGTCGACCCACGGCCCGGTGTTTCTCAACGACCTGCTGCCGCTGGCCTACGACCAGGCCACCTTGCAACGGGTCTGCGAACATGTCGACCAGGTGCAAAGCGCCTTGAAGCGGCCAATGCTGCTGGAGAATCCGGCGACTTACCTGCAATTCCAGCGCTCGACCCTGGATGAGGCGGATTTCATCAGCCAAATCATCCGTCGCACCGGTTGCGGGCTGCTGCTGGACGTGAACAATGTCTACGTCTCCAGCATCAACCACCAGCGCGATCCGCTGGCCTACATCGAGGCGCTGCCACTGCACGCCGTGGGAGAGATCCATCTGGCCGGTTTTGCCGAAGATGCCGACAACCTCGGCGACCGGCTGCTGATCGACGATCATGGCGCGCCGATCGATCAGGCGGTCTGGGCCCTGTATCAGCAGGTGTTGGCGAAAATCGGGCCCATGGCGACCCTGATCGAACGGGACAACCAACTCCCCGCCTTCGCCGTGCTTCTGGCTGAAGCCGGCCAAGCCCAGGGGCTGCTGGACCGGAACGAGGTGCCAGCATGAGCGACCAAGCCACCTTCAGTGCCGCGCTGCTCGACCCACAACGGCCCTGTCCACCCGGCCTGTGCAGCCGCAATGGGGCCGATCCGGCCAGCCGCTTCGCGGTGTATCGCAACAATGTCCAGAGTTCGCTGATCAATGCCCTGGCGGACAGCTACCCGGTGATCAGGGTCCTGGTCGGCGATGAGTTCTTCCGCGACATGGCCGGCCTCTATATCCGCGATTTTCCGCCCATCAGCCCGATCCTCAACGACTACGGCCAGGACTTCGGCAGCTTTATCCAGGGATTTGCGCCTGCGGCGAGCGTGCCTTATCTGGCCGACGTGGCCCGCCTGGAGCGGCTGCGGATCAACGCCTATCACGCCGCCGATGCGCGCCCCTTGAGCCCGGAGCAGATTGGCCTCCACCTCGCCGCCCCCGAGGCCCTCAGCCGCCTGCGGGTTCGCCTGCATCCCAGCCTCGCCGTGCTCGATTCACCCTATGCCGTCGTGTCGTTATGGGAAGCCCATCAAGGTGAAGGCCAGCTGGAACAGATCGACCCGACACAGGGCGAAGCCGCGCTGGTCCTGCGCCAACACTGGCAAGTCGAGGTATTCAGGATCGATATCGGCACCCTGGTATTTATCCAAAGCCTGCAAAACGACTGTCCGCTGGAGTTGGCCATTGCCTACGCTTATGACGCCAGCGAAACGTTCGATCCGAGCCATGCCCTTGCCCTGTTGATTCGCTACAGCGCCATCATCCACCTGTACTCAGAAGAAAAGGCCCGCCCATGAACATCCGCACTGAACCGCAGAACCCCGTTGCGCGCCTGATCGGGCGGATCATCCAGCTCTTCGAGATGATTCCCTACAGCCTGATTGCCTTTGTCGCCCGCTTCTCCATCGCGGCCGTGTTCTGGAAATCCGGCCAGACCAAGGTCGAGGGCTTTGCCGTTGACCTGATCTCCGGCACTTTCGATATCGGCGTGCCGCGCCTGGCCGACTCCACCATCCCGTTGTTCGCCAGCGAGTACAAGGTGCCGCTGCTGTCGCCGGAGATTGCCGCCCATCTGTCCGCGTTTGGCGAACACTTTTTCCCGGTACTGATCCTGCTCGGTTTCGCCACGCGCTTCTCGGCACTGGCGCTGTTCGGCATGACCCTGACCATCCAGCTGTTCGTCTACCCGGGCGCCTACCCGACCCATGGCACCTGGATGGCGATCCTGTTGCTGTTGATGGCCAAGGGGCCGGGGGTGTTTTCCATTGATCAACTGATTGCCAGGCGTTATCGCTGAAGCCGCGCCAACGCCTCGCTGCTGCGCTTGAACCAGCCGACCAGATAGTCGGCGAGTACTTGCGTACGCCGAGGCAGGCCACCCTGGTAAGGGTGCACCAGGTACAACGGCATATCGCGGGTGCGGTAGTCGCGCAACAGCCAACGTAGACGCCCGTCGGCCAGTTCCGCAGGCAGGACGTAGGACGGCAGGCGGGCGATGCCCGCGCCCACCAGCGCCGCCTTCTTCAGCAGATTGTAGTGATTGCTGGCGAAGGGGCCCGCTACCCGCACCCGCAGGAGCTCATGTTCACGGTGGTATTGCCACTCCTCACGACCGCTGTAGTGGCTGTTGAGCAGACAACGGTGGTTCGCCAGCTCCTGGGGCGTCTGCGGTTCACCGTAACGCTCCAGATAGGCCGGACTGGCGCAGGTCAGTTCGTTCATCACCAGCAATGGCCGCGCCACCAGCCGTTCGTCACTGCCGACCTCGGTACGAATGGCCAGGTCGAAGCCCTCCCGTGCCAGATCGCGGAAACCATTGTTCAGGTCCAGTTCGATCTGGACATCGGGATAATCCCGGGAAAACTCCAGCAGCAGACCATCAAAGAAGGTTTCCCCGAGGGACACCGGCACGGTCATGCGCACGGGCCCGGCGATGTCGTCCTTGAGCCGGGCCAGGGCCTGATGCGCCCGCTCCACTTGTATCACCAACGCCTGGGCCTGGGGCAACAAGGCCGCACCGGCGGCGGTAAGGCTCAGGCGCCGGGTGGTGCGGTGCAACAACACCACGGCAAACTGTGCCTCCAATTGACTGATGCGCTTGGACAACTGCCCCTTGCTGCAACCTAATTGCTGGGCGGCCAGGGTAAAACTGCCCGCCTCGACCAACACGGCAAAAGCCGCCAGATCATCCATATCACTCATGGATTGTTTCCAAAAGAAAACCAAAGGTTGCCTATTAGTGCGCTTATCAGCAGGAAAATCCACTCTAGACTGAAGGCTCAATCACCCACTGGAGGAACCGCATCATGAAAATCCTATTGATTGGCGCCCACGGCACCATTGGCTCGGCCGTGGCAGAGGAACTCGGCCAGCGTCACCAGATCATCAAGATCGGTCGCAGCAGCGGTGACCTGCACGTGGACATCAGCGACAGCACATCGATTCGCCAGCTGTTCGAACAGACCGGCAAGTTCGATGCGCTGATCTGCGCCGCCGGCAACGTAAACTTTGTCCCCTTGGCCGACATGAGCGAAAAGGACTTCGCCCTCGGCCTGCAAGACAAACTGATGGGCCAGGTCAACCTGGTGTTGATCGGACGGGAATATGCCAATGACGGTGCCTCGTTCACCCTGACCAGCGGCATTCTGAACCGCGACCCGATCCGCACCGGCGCCTCGGCAAGCCTGGTCAACGGCGCCATCGACGGCTTCGTCAAGGCGGCGGCAATCGAACTGCCACGCGGTCTGCGGGTGAACTCGGTAAGCCCGAACGTGCTGGTGGAAGCCATGGGCAGCTATGCGCCGTACTTCCGTGGATTCAAACCGGTACCAGCGGCGGACGTGGCCTTGGCCTACGCCAAGAGCGTGGAAGGCTTGCAGACCGGTCAGACCTACTACGTCGGTTGAGTGCCCGCGAGTTTTTTGTCGGCCTTTAGGGCCCTTTCGCGGGCAAGCTCCGCTCCCACGGATTCTCGGTCGTACACAGACTTGAGGTTCGACACGAATGACTGTGGGAGCGGAGCTTGCCCGCGAAGAGGCCCCTAAAGACGCCACAAAACCTGGAGACTGGCGCCAAGGCTTGTGCAGCCCTCCCGGCCTGAGTAACGTGGCGGCACTTGCCTGGAGACCCCATGATGCGCGCCGCCCGTTCCTTGATGATTTTCGCCCTGCCGCTGTTCGCCGCCGGTTGCCAGATGCTTGCGCCAGCCACCTCGCCATCCACGGCGGGCCTGAGCCGGATGCAAGGTGAACTCGCCAGCGTCAACGGCAAGCTGATGTTCCAGCCCTGCCAGGAACAACGCCGCTATGTCGTCAGCGACAGCGGCAACACCAGCGTCCTGCAGCAGGCCGCAAGCCTCTCCGGCCCCTCGGGCAAGCTGTTCGCCGACCTGCGCGGACGGTTTTCCTCCAGCACCGCCGATGGCAGCGACGGCCAGTTGAACCTGCAACAGTACTATCGCCTGGAACGCGGCACCGGCAGTTGCAACGATCCCGACTTCAAATTCCAGACCGTGATTGCCAGCGGTCACAACCCGGACTGGAGCCTGAAGGTCGGCGGCAACGGCATGATCCTGCAACGCGAAAACCAGCCGCCCCTGGCCCTGCCTTACCTGGAAGAACAACTGGGTGACGGACGTTTCAGCCTGAGCAGCGAAGCCAATTCCCAGCGCATCGAGTTGTGGGTCGCGCCGCAGTCCTGCGTCGACAGCAGCACCGGCAGTGTGCGCCACCTGAGCGCCGAACTGCGGGTCAACGGCCAGGTCCAGCGCGGCTGCGGCTATTTCGGCGGCGCGCGTAACGACTGATTCGACGAGCTGCTGTTTTAGCCTCACGGAATCTGGCCGTTGGGGCTTATAATCGCCGGTTTGATGTAAAGCCGGCGCGCCCGCGTGGCCCGCACACTGGACCCTGTCATGTTACGAATCACCGAACTCAAGCTGCCAATCGACCATCCCGACGAAGACCTGCGCCCGGCCATCGTCCAGCGCCTGGGCATCGCCAGCGATGACCTGCTCGATTTCACCTTGTTCAAGCGCAGCTACGACGCCCGCAAGAAATCTTCCGAACTCTGCTTCATCTACACCATCGACCTCTCGGCCCGTGGCGAAGACGCCCTGCTGAAAAAGTTCGCCGAGGACCGCAACATCAACCCGGCCCCGGACGTCAGCTACAAGGTGGTCGGCCAGGCCCCGTCTGATCTGCAGGAACGTCCGCTGGTCGTGGGCTTCGGCCCCTGCGGGATCTTCGCCGGGCTGCTGCTGGCGCAGATGGGCTTCAAGCCGATCATCCTCGAACGCGGCAAGGAAGTCCGCGAGCGCACCAAGGACACCTGGGGCCTGTGGCGCAAAGGCGTGCTCAACCCCGAGTCCAACGTGCAGTTCGGCGAAGGCGGCGCCGGGACCTTCTCCGACGGCAAGCTCTACAGCCAGATCAAAGACCCGAACCACCACGGCCGCAAGGTCCTGCACGAGTTCGTCAAGGCCGGCGCGCCGGAAGAAATCCTCTACGTCAGCAAACCGCATATCGGCACCTTCCGCCTCACCGGCGTGGTGGAGAACATGCGCCAGCAGATCGAGGCCCTGGGCGGTGAAGTGCGCTTCCAGCAGCGAGTCACCGATGTGCTGATCGACGCAGGCCAACTGACCGGCGTACAACTCGACAGCGGTGAACAGATCAACTCCCGGCACGTGGTCATGGCCCTGGGCCATAGCGCCCGCGACACTTTCCGCATGCTCCACGGCCGTGGCGTGTACATGGAAGCCAAGCCATTCTCGGTGGGTTTCCGCATCGAACACCCGCAATCGCTGATCGACCGCGCGCGTCTGGGCAAGTACGCCGGGCACCCGAAACTCGGCGCGGCCGACTACAAGCTGGTGCACCACGCCAAGAACGGGCGTTCGGTCTACAGCTTCTGCATGTGCCCGGGCGGCACTGTGGTGGCAGCGACCTCCGAACCGAACCGGGTGGTCACCAACGGCATGAGCCAATACTCGCGCAACGAGCGCAACGCCAACTCCGGGATCGTCGTCGGCATCACCCCGGAAGTCGACTATCCGGGCGGTCCGCTGGCCGGTATCGAGTTGCAGGAGCGCCTGGAGTCCCACGCCTTTATCCTCGGTGGCAGCAACTATGAGGCTCCGGCGCAACTGGTCGGTGACTTTATCGCCGGCAAGCCTTCCACCGCCTTGGGCAGTGTGGAGCCTTCCTACAAGCCGGGGGTGGCCCTGGGCGACCTGGCCCTGGCCCTGCCGGACTTCGCCATTGAAGCCATTCGCGAAGCCTTGCCGGCGTTCGAGCGGCAGATCAAGGGCTATTCCCTGCATGACGCGGTGCTGACCGGGATTGAAACCCGCACCTCCTCGCCCCTGCGCATGACCCGTAACGAGTCGATGCAGAGCCTGAACGTCAAGGGCCTGTTCCCGGCGGGTGAAGGCGCCGGTTATGCCGGCGGAATCCTCTCGGCCGGTGTCGACGGTATCCGCATTGCCGAAGCCGTGGCCCGGGATATGCTGGGGATCGGGGCCTGAGGGGCCGGACCATGACCTACAACGTGTCGCCCATCGGTTTCGTGCGCTCCTGCTTCAAGGAGAAATTCGCCATCCCGCGCCAGCCACAGCTGGCGCCGGCCGCGCGCGGCGTACTGGAACTGGTCGCGCCATTCGACCAAGGCGAGGCCGTGCAAGGACTGGAACAGGTCAGCCATGTCTGGCTGTTGTTCCTGTTCCATCAGGCCCTGGAAGACAAGCCACGGTTGAAGGTGCGCCCGCCACGCCTGGGTGGCAACCAGTCCATGGGCGTCTTCGCCACCCGGGCGACGCACCGGCCGAACGGTATCGGTCAGTCGGTGGTCAAGCTGGACCGGGTCGAAGCCCAGCGCCTGTGGATTTCCGGAATAGACCTGCTGGATGGCACGCCGATTCTCGATATCAAGCCGTACGTGCCCTACGCGGACATCATTCCCGGCGCCGTCAATGGTATTGCCAGTGCCGCGCCGGCGCTGATTCCCGTGCTCTGGACGGACAACGCCCGGCAACAGGCCCATGGCCACGCACAGCGCCTTGAAGAGCCCCTGGTCGAACTGATCGAGCAATGTCTGGCCCAGGACCCGCGTCCGGCCTACCAGACACCGACACCCGATCGGGAATACGGCGCCCAGTTCTGGGACCTGGATGTGCGCTGGCATTACCCCGAAACCGGGACGATACGGGTACTGGAAGTGATCCCCGTCCGATAGAAACGCCAGAAACGCAAAAGCCCGCGTTGCCTTCTCAGGCAACGCGGGCTTTTTGTTTCAACGCGGACGCTTTTTTCTGTGGGAGCAAGCTTGCTCACGATGAACGATAACGCGGTGTACCTGATAAACCGCGTTGTCTGCATCGCCAGCAAGCCGGCTCCTACAAATAAACCGAGGCTTATTTCTCGACGAACGCGCGCTCGATCAGGTAATCACCCGGCTCACGCATACGCGGCGAAACCTTCAGGCCGAAGCTGTTGAGCACTTCGCTGGTTTCGTCGAGCATGCTCGGGCTGCCGCAGAGCATGGCGCGATCGTCCTGCGGGTTGATCGGCGGCAGGCCGATGTCGCTGAACAACTTGCCGCTGCGCATCAGGTCGGTCAACCGGCCTTCGTTCTCGAACGGCTCGCGGGTCACGGTGGGGTAGTAGATCAGCTTCTCACGCAGGGCTTCACCAAAGAACTCGTTCTGCGGCAGATGCTCGGTGATGAACTCACGGTAAGCCACTTCATTGACGTAGCGCACGCCGTGGCACAGGATCACCTTCTCGAAACGCTCATAGGTTTCCGGGTCCTGGATCACGCTCATGAAAGGCGCGAGGCCGGTACCGGTGCTGAGCAGGTACAGGTGCTTGCCCGGCTTGAGGTCGTCGAGCACCAGCGTACCCGTAGGCTTCTTGCTGATGATGATCTCGTCGCCTTCCTTCAGGTGCTGCAACTGGGAGGTCAGCGGACCATCCGGCACCTTGATGCTGAAGAATTCGAGATGCTCTTCCCAATTCGGGCTGGCAATGGAATAAGCACGCATCAGTGGTCGGCCGTTGGGCTGCTGCAGACCGATCATCACGAACTGACCGTTTTCAAAGCGCAGGCCCGGGTCGCGGGTGCACTTGAAGCTGAACAGAGTGTCGTTCCAGTGGTGAACACTGAGGACGCGCTCGTGATTCATGTTGCTCATTGGGATAGGGCTCCTGGAAATTTGGCCTGCGCCGTCAGTGAGCGCAATTGCATAGCATTCTAATGGCGGCGACAATATCTGTTAACTGAATTATTAAGATAAGGGTTATCGGTTATATAGATATGCGATTTACTCTCCGTCAACTTCAGGTCTTCGTCGCCGTCGCCCAGCAGGAAAGCGTGTCCCGTGCTGCCGGGCTATTGGCCTTGTCACAATCCGCCGCGAGCACCTCGATCACCGAGCTGGAACGCCAGTCGAGCTGTCAATTGTTCGACCGCGCCGGCAAGCGCCTGAGCCTCAACGCCCTGGGCAAACAGCTGTTGCCCCAGGCCGTGGCGCTGCTCGACCAGGCCAAGGAAATCGAGGACCTGCTCAACGGCAAGTCCGGTTTCGGCTCACTCGCCGTGGGCGCCACCCTGACCATCGGCAACTACCTGGCAACCCTGCTGATCGGCAGCTTCATGCAGGCGCACCCGGAAAGCCAGGTCAAGCTCCATGTGCAGAACACTGCCAATATTGTGCAACAGGTCGCGCACTACGAAATTGACCTGGGTCTGATCGAAGGCGATTGCAGCCACCCGGACATCGAAGTGCAAACCTGGGTCGAGGACGAACTGGTGGTGTTCTGCGCGCCTCGGCACCCGCTGGCCCAGCGCGGCCAGGCCAGCCTGGAAGAGCTGACCCATGAGGCCTGGATCCTCCGCGAACAGGGTTCCGGCACGCGCCTGACCTTCGATCAGGCGATGCGCCACCATCGTAGCGCCCTGAACATCCGCCTGGAGCTAGAGCACACCGAAGCGATCAAGCGCGCGGTGGAGTCCGGCCTGGGGATCGGTTGCATTTCGCGCCTGGCCCTGCGCGATGCGTTCCGTCGGGGCAGCCTGGTGCCAGTGGAAACCCCGGACCTGGACCTGTCGCGACAGTTCTATTTCATCTGGCACAAACAGAAATACCAGACCTCGGCCATGCGTGAGTTTCTCGAACTGTGCCGTTCCTTCACCGCCGGGGTTCAGCGCAGCGATGAAATCGTCCTGCCGACCATTGCCTGACGCCCGCGGCGTTTAAAGCAGAATCACCGCCCAGACCAGGGCAATCATGCTCAGGGCCACGAATTGCGCGGCACTGCCCATGTCCTTGGCATTCTTGGACAAGGGATGACGGTCGAGGGAGATGCGGTCAATGGCCGCTTCAACCGCCGAATTGAGCAATTCGACGATCAACGCCAGCAGGCACACGGCAATCAACAACGCGCGCTCGACCCGACTGACGTGGAACAGGAACGTCAGTGGGATCAGCACCACGTTGAGCCAGACCAGTTGGCGAAACGCCGCTTCGCCGGTAAAGGCCGCCCGCAAGCCATCGAAAGAGTAACCCGCTGCGTTAAGCATGCGCTTGAAACCGGTTTGACCTTTGAAAGGCGACGGCATAAGTAGGCAACTGCGTGAAATGGAGTAGGAAAGCTAACTCAACCAGCGTCAAACAAAGATGAATAAGCCCGCGATTACGGGCTCGAAATTGACTCAAGTTGTTGCAGCAACAGCGCCGCCTGGGTTCGGGTACGCACGCCCAGCTTGCGAAAAATCGCCGTGACGTGGGCCTTGATGGTCGCCTCCGAAACGCTCAACTCATAGGCAATCTGTTTATTCAACAAACCTTCGCAGACCATGGTCAACACCCGAAACTGCTGCGGCGTCAAACTGGCCAGGCCGGCACTGGCGGCCTTGGCTTCGGCGGACACGCTGACCGCTTCGAACGCCTGGGGCGGCCACCAGACATCGCCGTCGAGGACACTGCGCACCGCTTGCTGGATCACTTCCAGGGAACTGGACTTGGGGATAAAGCCGCTGGCGCCAAACTCACGGGAGCGCACCACCACCGAGGCCTCTTCCTGGGCCGAGACCATCACCACCGGAATCTGCGGGTATTGCCCGCGCAGCAGCACCAGGCCGGAAAATCCGTAGGCCCCCGGCATGTTCAGGTCCAGCAGGACCAGGTCCCAGTCGGCTTTCTCGGTAAGGCGGGTTTCCAGCTCGGCAATGCTGGCCACCTCCACCAGTCGTACGTCGGGCCCCAGGCCCAGGGTCAGCGCCTGATGCAAGGCACTGCGAAAGAGAGGATGGTCGTCGGCAATCAGGATGTCGTACGTGGTCATTTTTCCAATGATCCTGTTTTATGCGTCAGGCTCGACGCTGTGCGGCCACTAGATTACAGGAAAGTCTTCAGATGCTCGTGGGCTTCGTCTTCAGTGTTGATCGGCAGCTGAAACTTGGCGCCCAGGTAATGCGCGGTAAACACGTCCAGCAATGCATCCAAGCCTTGGGCCGCCCGGGTGTCCCCGGCCAGTTCCAGGCACAACGCCGCGACTTCCGCGGTACAGAAATGATCATCGCGCTTGGAACGACGCAGCTTGTAGCGGGACAACTGTTCGGATTCCAGGCTCAGCACCGGAAAACGCTCCAGGTAAGGGCTCTTGCGAAACATCTTGCGCGCCTCGGTCCAGGTCGCGTCCAAGAGGATGAACAGCGGGCGCTTGCCTGGCGCCGAGCGCACCTGTGTCACCACCCGTTCCGGCGCCACGAACTCACCCGGAAACACAATAAATGGCTGCCATTGCGGGTCGTCCAACAAGGCCAACAAGTGCGGATCGACTTCGGTCCGTGACCAACTGAAGGCGCTGGTGTCGGCGATCACATCGGCAATCAGCCAGCCGGTATTGCTTGGTTTCATCGGTTCGACGTCGTGCATCAGCAAGCACATGGCCGAATGCGCAGCCACCCGGGGACGCCAGGCGCACAGGCAATATTCGGGAATCACCCGGCAGCCCGGACAACGCTCGGCTCGCGAGCCGCGTGCGAGGAAAGGCGTTTTGGCACGGGCCAGGCGCTCGGCACGCAAGCGGGATACGGCGTGGCTCATCGCAAAAAAACGCTGGCAGGAGGAAGGGCTGAACACGAAAAATACGACTCGCGAGGGCAAAAGTGCGCGGAGTCTACCAGAGAGCCCTGCCACGTTTGAGCGTTCATCCGTCGACATTTCCGTCACTCTCACCCTAGTAGGGCCTACAACCGCCCTCTATACTTCGGGACCACTGAACGTACGCCCCGGTAACAGGTCGAAGCACCAATTACCGAATCAGGAGAGTTGCATGCTACGCCTTATCGTACCGTCCCTGGCCCTTTTACTGGCCCTGCCCTTCAGTGCCCAGGCGGCGTCGCTGAAGGATTTCGAACTGAACAAGATGCTCAAGGACGTCGCCGAGCAGAGCAACGAAGGCCTGCCCCGCGAACTCGACGAGCACATCCTCGACGTCGGCTACACCGTTGAAGGCGCCGAACTGATCGACCATCTGAGCGTCCAGGCCGATTACGCGCAAAATATGCGCGATAACGCCAAGGCGGCTTACCTGCAACTGGGGGCCAGCGTCTGCCGCAACGCCAACTACCGCAAGTTGATGGCCAAGGGCGCGGTGATGCGCTACGAATTCACCGAGAACAAGACCAACCGCCCCGTCACCTCCGCCCGGTTCGTGGAAAGCGACTGCCCGAAAGAAGCACAGGTGAAGAAAAAGTAACCCCTCTTGCCTCGCGCGCCTTTCTTCAGCATCGGCGCGCCGTTGCACCAGGAACGCCCACGCGGCGCTCCTGACAAGCCGCTAAAGTCCTTTGCAAAAGGGCAATAAGCGGTTGCCAGCCATGACTTTATAGGCTCATCATCAAATCGACATGGCACACATGCGACACATGCAGTGACGCGGCCTTGGCGAACGTTTCTTTCGGCCAAGCCAAGGGTTCCGTGCAGAAGGAGACGTTGAATGCCTTACGAACCGAATGACTTGCTGTCCCGTCATTTCCAGAGCAACGGTATCGACCTGACCCGGGTCGAAGAACAACTCAACCAGGTTGCTCCCGGTAGTCCGAATCTTGCGCTGTACCGAGACATGATGCTGACCGTCCTGCGCATGGCCCAGGATGACCGCAACCGCTGGAATGCCAAGATCGTCCTGCAGACCCTGCGTGAACTGGAGAACGCCTTTCGCGTACTCGACCAGTTCAAGGGGCGGCGCAAGGTCACCGTGTTCGGCTCGGCGCGAACGCCCACCGAACACCCGCTTTATGCACAGGCCCGGGCACTGGGAACGGCCCTGGCACGCTCCAACCTGATGGTCATCACCGGTGGTGGCGGCGGCATCATGGCCGCGGCCCACGAAGGGGCCGGCCTGGAACACAGTCTCGGCTTCAACATCACCCTGCCCTTCGAACAACATGCCAATTCAACCGTGGAAGGCACGCAGAACCTGCTGTCCTTCCACTTCTTCTTTACCCGCAAGCTGTTCTTCGTCAAGGAAGCTGACGCGCTGGTGCTCTGCCCCGGTGGTTTTGGCACCCTCGATGAAGCGCTGGAAGTGCTGACGCTGATCCAGACCGGCAAAAGCCCGCTGGTTCCGGTGATTCTGCTGGATGCCCCTGGGGGCAGCTTCTGGCAGGGCGCGCTGGACTTTATCCGCAATCAGCTGGAGGCCAATCACTACATTCTGCCCAACGACCTGAAACTGATGCGCCTGGTCTACAGTGCCGATGAGGCCGTGGAAGAGATCAAGCAGTTCTACAGCAACTTCCACTCCAGCCGCTGGCTGAAAAAGCAGTTCGTGATCCGCATAAATCATCCCCTCAGTGAGCGGGCGCTGGAGCAGGTACAAAGGGAATTCGCCGACCTGTGTCTCAGTGGCCACTTTCAGCAAAGTGCCCATGTCGACCTGGAACACAATGAGCCGCAGTTCAGTCATTTGACCTGTTTGTCGTTCGCCTTCACGGCCCGGGACCAGGGGCGCCTGCGAGCGCTGGTGGACTTTATCAACCGGACGGAAAACTGGAGCAAGGCCAAGGCATCAACCCAGGAACGCACACGCGAGACGATCAAGACGACGTGATTATCGCCTGACGTCAGTCATCCAGACCACGGCCGCTGAACAGGCGGCCGATCATTTCCATGGAATAACCCCGATAACTCAGAAAGCGTCCCTGCTGGGCACGTTCACGGCCATCGATGGGTAAATGTCCGGCGAATTTTCGGCGCCAGGTGTCTTCCAACTGGGCTTGCCAGTCAAAGCCGCTTTCACGCAAGGCCAGGTCGATATCGGCACGTTGCAGGCCGCGCTGGCTCAGCTCTTCGCGAATACGCAAAGGGCCGTAGCCGGAACGGGCACGGTAGGAAACAAAGCTTTCGAGGTAGCGGGATTCGGACAGCAGTCCCTCTTCCGTCAAGCGGTCGAGTTCTGTGTCGATCATTTCAGGCGGGGCGCCGCGCTGACGCAGTTTACGCGTCAGCTCGACTCGACCGTGCTCGCGCCGCGCGAGCAGGTCCATGGCCGTGCGCCGTACGGCGACCGGGGTATCCAGTACGGCGGTCATCGCTTTACTCAGAGATCAGCGTCAGCCAGGTCGTCTTCGGTGGCGACGACAGCGGCAGCGCCGGAGTTGGCCTTGGTGTCCACACCTGGAGTCAGCAGCTTGTCACGCAGTTGCTTCTCGAGGGTCGCGGCGATTTCCGGGTTGTCCGCCAGGAACTTGGCCGAGTTGGCCTTGCCCTGACCGATCTTGCTGCCATTGTAGCTGTACCAGGCGCCGGATTTTTCGACGAAACCGTGCAACACACCCAGGTCGATCATCTCGCCATTGAGGTAGATGCCCTTGCCGTAAAGGATCTGGAACTCGGCCTGACGGAACGGCGAAGCCACCTTGTTCTTCACGACCTTGACGCGGGTTTCGCTGCCGACCACTTCGTCGCCTTCCTTCACCGCGCCGGTACGACGGATGTCCAGGCGCACCGAAGCGTAGAACTTCAGCGCGTTACCACCGGTGGTGGTTTCCGGGCTGCCGAACATCACGCCAATCTTCATGCGGATCTGGTTGATGAAGATCACCAGGCAGTTGGCGTTCTTGATGTTACCGGTGATCTTGCGCAGGGCCTGGGACATCAGACGGGCTTGCAGGCCGACGTGCATGTCGCCCATTTCGCCTTCGATTTCTGCTTTTGGCACCAGGGCGGCCACGGAGTCGACGATGATCACGTCCACCGCGTTGGAGCGCACCAGCATGTCGGTGATTTCCAGGGCCTGCTCGCCGGTGTCCGGCTGGGATACCAGCAGGTCGTCGACATTGACGCCCAGCTTGCCGGCGTATTCAGGGTCCAGGGCGTGTTCGGCGTCGACGAAGGCGCAGGTCGCACCGGCTTTTTGCGCCTGGGCGATGACGGAAAGCGTCAGGGTGGTCTTACCCGAGGATTCCGGACCGTAGATCTCTACGATACGGCCTTTTGGCAGACCGCCGATGCCCAGGGCGATGTCCAGGCCCAGGGAACCGGTGGAGATCGAAGGGATCGCCTGACGGTCATGATCGCCCATGCGCATTACGGCACCCTTGCCGAATTGACGTTCGATCTGACCCAAGGCCGCAGCCAAGGCTTTCTTCTTGTTGTCGTCCATTAAAGTCCTCACGTAATCAATAAGGCCTGACGGCCAACACCTGTATAAGTAGCCAGTATTATTCCACAGCGTTGGCGGATCGCCTACCCCTGATTTGCGATTTCTGCTTCCGCCCGTCGTAACAGCCCTTCCAGCGCGACCAGAACCGTTTGTCGGCGGACCGCGTCGCGGTCGCCGGGGAAGCGCCGGAGCTCGGCGCTCACCTCGTCGCCGACCCCCCAGGCCAGCCAGACGGTGCCCACCGGTTTCTCGACGGAGCCGCCATCCGGCCCGGCCACGCCGCTGACCGCCACGGCGAAGCGCGCGTTACTGTGGGCCTGGGCACCACGGACCATGGCTTCGACCACTTCCTGGCTGACCGCACCGACCTGGCTGAACAAGGTCTCTGGTACCTTCAGTTGGAGGCTCTTCTGTCGATTGGAGTAGGTGACATAGCCGGCTTCGAACCAGGCCGAGCTGCCGGGAATCCGGGTGATCGCCTCGGCGATGCCGCCGCCGGTACAGGACTCGGCGGTGGTGACATCGGCCTTGAGGGTCTGCAAGCGCTTGCCGAGTTCGGCGGCAAGCCGGGTGATTTCGTCCATGTTTCTCTCCGGGTTAGGCAGCCCTCACCCCCCTGTAGGAGCGAGCTTGCTCGCGATGGTAGCCCAGGCACAGCGGGGTATCAGGTCCCCCGCGTTATCGTTGACGACCATCGCGAGCAAGCTCGCTCCTACAGGGAAGAGATGCCAGCCGATCAGTATTGGGTCAAAGGAACACCCTACACGAGCGGACTACGCTTTCAAGACACGAGATTGCATCAGGATGTCAGCGAGAAACCGCCCCGGCATACGCCTGACAGGCCTTCAAGGCAATCAGGGCGCGGTCGCCGTCGTCGGTGATGGCGATAATTCGTTGAGCATGCGCCGGGTCAAGTCGGGCACTTGTGGCTGCATGAACCACGCCGCTGGCGGCGGTGGCGGCTGGCACGTTGCAGCCACTGGCAGGATCGTTGGCGTCGAGGAGGACTGACAACCGCAGATCAGCAGTGGCAATACGATCACGCAGACGAGCTTGATCCTGTTGCACATCGTTCAGTTCCTTGGAATGGGTTTGGTCGCTGACCTGGAGCCGTTGCTCCAGGGCCAGGCGGTTGTCCTGCTCGGCTCGCTGTTGCGCGGCCGCGGCGAGGGAAAATTGGTTGAGCGTGTCGGCCTGCAACCGGGCTTGATGCTCCAGTTGCTGACCGTAACGCCAGTCTTGAATATGCCAGGCGCTGGCCGCCGCACCACCGGCCAACAAGGCCAGCAGTGCGACGACAATGCCCAGGCGCCAGGGTGCGGGGATCAGGTCGAGGAGGCGCATAGCACCGCCCTCGCCCGGGCCCAGATTTGCAGTCGATCCTCGAGGCCGTTCAGGCCGCCATTGATCTTGCGGGTGATGCTGTTGAACTGATCGGCGTCGGCCAATTCGTTCAACCCTTGCTGCTCCCAGAACCAGGCCGCCGACTCAGCGGCCCATTGCGGTTGTTCCAGCAGTTCCGGTTGCTGCAACAGGCGTTCGTCGCCGAACAGCCCGAGGCTGCATTGGCGATAGTTGCTGCGACCAGTGATCTGGATTAGCCCGCGACCGCGATAGTTCCAGCCATCGCCAGACGATGCATCGCCATTATCCATACGCGATGCGTAGACGATGTTCGCAATCTGCTCCGGCTGCCGGGCCACCTGCGCGGCCAGGGCCGGAGTAAATCGGTTTGGCCAGGTGGCGACCAGAGCCGGCGCGCCATAGTTCAGGTTCTCGACCACGGACTGCAGTTGGCCAGACTCGTGACCAGCTTGCGCCAGGAACGCTGCAACGCGTTGCGTGGTGACGATCTGATAAGCGTTCATTGCTGTGTTGAGCACAGGAACAAAAACGCCGGCTTGGTCGCCGGCGTTGGGGAGGATCTGCAGCAATTGCTGCTGGGTAATGGGCATGGCTTTCTCCGAGCACAAAAAACCGCTCGATGGCGGCGGGTGGTGGTCCGGGTGTTGATCAGGCCGGCGGCGCAGGCCAATCAATGGTTGCAGGGAAGCCGGTTTGCTCAGACACCCGATTGACAGCCACCCGGTATTGTTTCCACAATTTCAGGTTTGCCGTATCCGTATCTGTCGCGCTGCCCAGATCGACAGCATCCTGCAGCGGCGCAATGCGTAAACCTGCCACGGCTAGCAGCGAATCGCGCTGTGCATTGGCAGACTGCAAAACCTGCTCAGGTGTCGGAGCCGTTGCCGCTTCCTGAGCGGCACGAACCTCAGCCAAGCCCTGGTCGTCGAGCAATTCGAGATCAGGACTGATAAACGAGTCTTGCGAGCCGTCAGACTCATAGGCAAACACTTCATTATTTGTTCGATCCATATAATATTTCATTATTTTATGCCCTCAACGAAGCTCAAACCAAGTAACAACACTGCCAACACTAACATTAGCGGAGTAATTAGAACCAGCCGGCACAATAATAGAAACACACCCAATCTGACTATAATTAACCCCCCCAGAGTTACTTGTCGCGACTACAACACCATTGACTAACATGGAAAAAACTTGATAAGGCTGACCCGTAACACTCACTAAAATCATAATTGGGTTACCACTTGTATTTGTATAAGTAGTTCCAGACACCCGATTGGCAGTGACGTTCTGCCACGTCTGGCAGCGCCCAATGCTTGGCATATCAATAGCGTACCAAATCCCGTTACCGCTAACCAGTGTTATTGAAGCCCCGGTCTGAACAGAATACGCTGCCACACTGTATGGAACTGCGAGATTTTCCGCCCCAGCGCAGATTAAACTCATCGTTCCGATACCATAGTTCCAAAGCTTTATAACCGTCCTTAACGGCACACTAGAAGTTAATGGCAAGCTCACATTAAATGCCGCTGTACTACTACCGATAATGAGCGCCCCCGCATGCATCGCAGTAAGTGCGGCGTTCGCACCGATAGCGACAACAGAGCTAAACTGAAATCCAACCCCCTGAACAAATGCAGTGGTTGCAAGTTTGGTTGAATTATCGAATTGTGAAGGGGTTACACCAAACGCGCTTGGCAGCTGATCGAGCAAAACAATGTCGGTGCCGTCATACACAGCATCAGTCAGTTGTCCCTGGATGACAGCAGCAACTTTGTTGCCGTTGGCATCGTATTGCATGATGTTCTTCACCCCGAGGCCTGAGATATTCATCTTGTCAGAGCCGGCGCCTCCCGAATGGAACTTTACCTGAAAGCGCTGATTCACCGCATAGGCACTGATCGCTGGCACAGGGGCCAACGTAAATAAAGGTGCAGTGCCACCAGTCGTGAAAGCAACCAGTGCCTGACTTTGGACTGCCCCGGCCATTTTTTTGGGAGTGACGATGGTCGTATCATCAACACCTGAATTTGTCTGGGCCTGAGTTGCAATTTTCGCCACACCTGAGACGTTTTCAGCCGCTGGGACGACTGATTTTGAAATCGCTTGAGAAACTCGCAGATCAGCAATACTACCAATGGCATCTGTAAGTTGAGCATTATTGCTTTCAGTCGGAACAGCATTGGTGGAACGAATGACCGACAAAATTTCGTCAGTCACCGCATTCCCCCAACTGGAAGGAATCAACGATCCCGGCGTTCCATTCACCAGGTTCTCATCGACAAACTTGCCATTCACCAGCCCAACGCTGGGCACGCTTTTTGGGTAATCCACGTTTCTATCCTCTAGTCATAATTGATGTGCACGAGCGTGTGCGCTGGTGCGGCACGATGTATCAGGCATTCCAGGGCGCTGCCAGGATTAGCGCCAAACCGCTCGCCCCAATAGCTCGCACCGAAACGCCGGCCCATAAGCAACCGGCCACCGGTGTTGAGCGTCCACATGAACTGCGCCTGCCAGGTGCCAAAATGCGCCTTGCCGAACCGTGCCCGGCCCATGCGCGGGGTCTGCAGTTCGGTCACGCTGGCGTTCGGATAGCCCTGGCTGCGGGCGATATCGATGAAGTAACCGATGCTCTGATCACCCACCGCCAGCAACCGCCGACGCACCGCCACACGGCGATCGTCAAACAACGGATTGGGCCCCAGACACGGGTCGGGCAGGTTCATCACCCGCTCCCAATCCGGCACCAGTTCACTGACCGTCACCGGGTCGACTTCGTTGAGCAGGTCCACGGCCCGGGCATCAACCCGTGACAGTTCCTGGGCGATACCCAGCAACACCTGCTGGATCTCCGGCACTTGCTCCGTGTCCCAGGCCGGCCCCGCCGGCAACAGGCTGCGCAACTGCTCCTGGTATTGCGCGGCGGTTCTTACTCCAGCCATACGCAACCTCCGAAGGTCAGCAACTGGTTGGTGGCAGCTGGCACATCGGCGGACGGAGAGACCAGCAGGTGATCCTGCTCGCCGCTGGCACTGCTGATGGACTCGGCGATATGGGTCAGCAACAATGTTTCACCCAGGCCACCCTCACGGTCGTGCAGATCCTGCAACTGGGCCTCGACGGCAGCGCGGATGGCGCTGGTATCCGGGATCAGGCGCAAGGTGTAAGTCACCGGGACCAACACCGGCGCCAGCACATGCAACTCGGCAGTCACCGGGCGCAACGGATCGATATAGGCCTGGACCAATGCCAATTGCCCATCATCCGGCAGCGGCACGGGATCGTCGTCGCGCATCACGAACAAGCCCACGGTGCCCGGCCCCAGGTAGCTGCCGCGACACCAGGCCCGGGTGATCCCCGGGCACTCCAGTGCCCAGGTTTCGTAGTCGGCGGCCGAACCGCCATTGGGAATAATGCGATAAGAGCGAATCACCCGCGCCCGCAACGACTCGACACTTTCCGCCGCCACACCACCGCTCAAGCCCGGGTCCAGCACCGTGAAGGTATTGCCGATCCCTTGCACCGGCTGTACCGGAAACAAGGTCAGGCCGACATCGCCGTTACCCAGGCTGCCCGCATCCAGCGCCTGGATCTGCGCGGTATTGGTCCCACCACTGGTGGTACCACCAAGGGTCACGGTGTAACTGCGCCCATCACTGGTCTGCAGCAAGGTCCCGGCATCCAGCACTGCCCCCGCCGCAGCGGTATAGCTGACGCTGCCACTGGCCGATTGCGCCGCCTTGCGTGGTTGATGCAAACGCAGCGCGGCAATGCGCTCCAGGGTGGTCTCATCGGCGGTGTCGGGCAGGATCTGCTCGGCGATCCAGTCGAGGTAACCGTAGAGGCCGAAGGCCGCGCCACTCAGGGTGCGGGCCAGGACCTGTGCATCGGACTGGCGCAGCGAGTCGCCGGCCAGGTCGCCTTGGGTGCGGTTGATCAACACCGGTAGCGAAGGGGTTTCAAACGGCATAAGTCACCTGCCAACTATGGTTCGGGTTGATATCCAGGCGCTCGCCGCTGGCCAGGGTCAGAACCGTGCGCAGGTTCAGTCGCTGGGCGTCGAGCCGTTCGGTTTGAATCTCGATGGCGCTGCAATGGCCATCGTCAAGCAGCCATTGCAAGGCTTCGCGGGCATAGAACTCGGCGTCGAGCTGGGTCTGCGCGGTGAGCTTGACCCGCCGCAACAGCCACAGCCGCGAGCCGATACGGTCGTCGGTCACCGAGGGAAAACTGTCGCCCCACCAACCGAAACGCTCATCGTCATCAAGCGGGTCGTCGCTGTTGGCGCGACGCCAGCTAAACAGGCTGATCAGCACCGAACGGGTCAGCGCCGTCTTCAGGTCGTTGGATACGAACATCAGGCACCTCCCGTCGGCGCGCCGGTCTGGCCGTTACCCGGCTGGATGCCGCCGTGCACATGTTTCATCTGGCTGATGCCACCAGCGACCTGATCGCCCTGGGAGACGATCTTGCCGGTCTGGGTCAGGCTCGGGCTGTCGATGTTCACCGCGGTACTGGCGCGAATGTTCAGGGTGCCGGTTTCGATATCGATGATCCGGCCACGCTTGAAGTGGATCTTGTCGCCTTCATCGGTGTAGAGGGCGATTTCGCCGGGGGCGAGGTTCTGCAGGCGGTAACGGCGGTCGGCGACCACCAGGACAATGGCGTGGGAACGGTCGCCGCCGAGAAAGGTGGCGATACCTTCGGCGCCGGCCAGCGGGTTGCTGGTGAACCCGTAGGGCTCGAAGTGCTCCATGTCGTCGCTCACTTCACCGGCGGTCAGGCGCATTTGCAGCGATTGCAGTTTGTTGGCCGAGTTGGCGAGCACGACAATGCCGCGCGCCAGCAGGCGTGTTAGTAGGCTCATGGGGATTCCTTGGGCAAGCGGTGTGTCAGGAAGGCCGCCTTCGCGGGCAAGCTCCGCTCCCACAGGGTTGATGTCACGCCGCGAACTTTCGGCCAAACACGGACATTGTGGGAGCGGAGCTTGCCCGCGAAGGCGGCGGAACAGCATCCGGGGAAGACGGGGATGACTACTTATTGGCCTTCGCAGGCGCCGATGTAGCCTCGAAAACCTGCGGCGGCGCCACTTCCAGGGTGGTGATCGAACCCTGCGCGGACAACGACCAGGTCACCTTGGAAATAAGCATGTCCTGGTCCACGTCCAGCACCGGATCCTTCACCCGCACGGTCAGGTTGTGTCGCCACAGATCACCGTTGGACTGTCGCCAGCCCTGCACGGTGTAGGTGGTCTTCAGCACCCTGGCGCGGCGTGCCGCCCGCTCCCAGTCAGCCCGTTGCTGGGCCAGCACCGGAGTGATCTGCGCGCTTTCGCTGATCACCGTGACGCGCTTGCGATCCGGATTGGCCTCGCTGGACACCCCGAAGACTTCGCTCACCGCACTGCCGCTGTTCTGGTCGCTGCCCTTGTGCTGGCCGATCACCCGGTACTCGGAGAACACCGCGCTGTAGTCCCTCGGCGTATTGGCCGAAAGAATATTCTTGCCCAGTTCCAGTACATCAGTCGCCCGCCCGGCGCTGCCGGGTTTGGCGAGTACCAGGTTGCCGCTCGCATCATCGGTGGAGAACACCCGATACAAGGTCAGCAACCGATCGATGGACTTGAATACCGTCTCACCCGGCACGATGCTGTGGGTTTGCAGTTTGGTGGTTTCCGGGATCTCGCTGCGCACAGTGATCTTGTAGGGTTTGGCCAGCGCTTCGACGATCTTCAGCAGGCTCTGTTCACGCCACTGGCTCGGCTGGTTGACGGCCGCACAATCCACCAGGTCCTGGGTCAGCGAACTGCCCTCGACGGTCAGGCTGATCTGATTGCCGTCATAGCTGATAGGCGCCTTGAACACATAACCGGTCAGCACCAAGTCGCAGCCGATCAGCACCGAACAACGGGCACCGGCCTTGATCGGTACGGCCACGGTCTGTCCCGGCCATTTCCAGGTGATACCGAGCTTGAAGGTACGGAACTGACGCTCGAGATCAGCACTGATCTCGATGGTCTTCCAGCCCTCATAACTCAGGCCGTCGACCAACAGGACGACGGCATTGTCGATGTCGTTCATGGCTTACTCCCGGGAGATCTGCAACGGCGCCGGCGGGATGAAACCGGGGTGCGAAATCCGGTTGCGCTGCACCACCTCACCCACTCGCGTGGCATCGCCGAGTTTCTGGTAAGACACGACCAGCGCCGGCTGGGTGCTCTTGGGTGTCAGGTCAACCAGCCGCACCCCGTTGGATGCCACCGCGTTGAGATGCTGCGTTAGTGCCTGACGGACGGTACTGAGTGCCTGGTACTGCACCGCGTCGGCCTTGAGCGCCGCCTGCCAGATCACCTCGTTGAGGCTGTCACGCAGCGCCAGCACATCGTCGACCACCGGTACATCGGCCCGTTGCACCGGCTGCTGGGCTTGTTGGGCCAGTGACGGTGTGGTCGTCAGTTTCACCGCCGGCGTCGCCACCGGAATCATTGACACAAACTGGGAGATCTGGACCAGCAAGGCATCCTGGATCAGGTTCACCGTGGCCTGTGAGGCCGCGGCGGAGTCCTTGCCAATGGTCAGTTGTGAGGTGTCGAGGGACTTGGCGTCCTCGACCTGTTTCGAGAGGTCGGCCAGCATGCCGTGATAGCCCTGGACGGCAAAGTCTTTCAAGCCCCGTACTTCGCCCACAACGCTCTTGACTTCGCCGACCAAGCCCTTGAATTCGCCCAGCACGCCTTTAACCGCGGCACTCACTTGCTGGGGGAACTCCTTGATCGTGCGAACCAGGGCGTAGATGTTCGCGTATGTCTCGATCAGCGGCTGCAACTCCTGTTCGATCACGTGATACGCCAAGGTAATGCCCTTGCGCAGGTTTTCCAGGCCGACCCGCGCCTGGTTGATCTGTGACATCGCCCCATCGAAACGCGCCAGCGAAGAGTCGAGCAATGTGTCCGACGCCACCTGCAATTGCTTCTGGGTGTCGACGACGACCTTGGGGAACTGCAGCGGTTCATCCGGATAGAACTTCAGGTTGAAGGTCACCAGCCCGCCATCCTTGCGGGTCTGGGTCATATCACAGGCGCCGACCTTGACCTGCATCCGGCCCAGCCACGGGTGGACCAGTTCGCCACTGCCCTCCTCCAGAGCCTTGAGCAGGCTGTCGCGCTGCTCAAGGCAATCGGCACCGACGATAAACGCCGTCAGATCATGGATCTTCGCCTGCTGGCCGAGACCTTCGAAGAACGCTTGGTCACGCTGAGGGTATTCGTGCAACTGGCCTTTCTGGCCGACCGGGGTTTTCGCCACGTCGACCCAGAACGGTACGCCGCGAAACGACGCCGGCAACAAACGATCACGCCAGCTGGTCGCCATAGGTACCTCCGAGGGAAAGCGAGCGATAGCCGACGCGAGGCGTCAGGTCCAGGCCCGGTTGATTGGTTTGCGCTTGGTCGACGCGCAAGCCCGCTGGCGCGTCTTTGAAGCTCACGGTCAAACCGCCTTCAAGTTGTGTGCGGTTGTTGGCGGCGGTTTGCTGGACCAGGCCGCTGGCGTTGCTGGTCAGACCGGAGTCAGTACCGCTCGACGAATCGCCCCAGTTCCAGAAAGAAGAACCGCTGTCATTGGCCGCCTTGGCATTGCTCGCCTCTTGTTGCTGCGCCAGGCCCTCGACCTTGCCGGTGACCTTGGCGACAAAGTCACCGAAACCACCACTGAACAACTCTTTGATCGGCGTGATAAAGCTTTGCAACTTGCTCCACCAGCCCGCGAACCAGGCGACAATCGGATCCCAGTTCTTGATGATCATCCCCAGCGGCGACCAGTCGAACATCGTCTGGAAAAAGTCCATGACGGGGGCCGCCAGGCTTTGCAACACCTCCCACAAGGCAGAAAAGACCTGGCTGATGGGCTCCCAGTTGGCAACGATCAGCCCGACAGGAGACCAGTCGAACAAGCTCTGGAAGAAGTCCTTGAGTAACTGCGCCGGGTCTTGCAGTGCCGCCCAGATAGTGTCGAAGTAAGCGCTGATAGCGCCCCAGTTGTTGATGACCGGCCCCAGCGGTGACCAGTCGAACAGCGTCTTGAGAAAGTCCACCGCCGGTGCGCTCAGCGCTTTGATCGTGTCCCAGAACGCCCCGAAGTAAGCGCTGATCGCCCCCCAGTTATTGACGATCAGCCCCAGCGGCGACCAGTCGAACACGCCCTTGAGAAAGTCCATCACCGGCGCGGCCAAGGCCTTGAGCAAGCGCCAGATCGAATCGAAGAGCCCTGTCAGCGGCACCCAGTTGTCCATGACCAGGCCCAGCGGCGTCCAGGAAAACAGCGCCTTGAAAAACTCGAACACCGAAACGGCCGCCGTCGTGATCGACTCCCAAAGGCCAGCGAAAAACCCGCTGATCGTCTCCCAGCCCGCGGTAATCATCGGCATCGGCGACCAATCGAGCACCGCGTGCAATCCCGACATGAAGCTGGCCGCCGCGCTTTTGATGCCGTCCCAAAGCCCGCTGAAAAAGCCTGAAATCGGTTTCCAGTAAGCAACAATCAGCGCCGCGGCAAGGGCAAAGCCCACCACGACCAAACCGATCGGCGAAGCGAGCACAGCCACCACCGCCGCCACCCCGGCCACCGCCGCTTGCAGGACGGTGAACGCCACCGCACCCGCCGCCAGGCCCTGGACCAGATTCGGATTGGCCGCCACGAACTCGGCGACGCGGCTCACCAGCGGCACCAACGCCGTCACTACGGAGTTCACCACAGGCAACAACGCCTGGCCGAACTTCAGGGAAACCTTGTCGACCGCTTCACTCAAACTGGCCAGATTTTTTGCCGTGGGCCCTGAATCAGCCCCCTCGGCCCCCTCGGCCCCCTTGCGGGCCGAGGCCAGGGTGTTTTCTGCCTCGATCGCTGCCTTGACACCCTCGACAAAAGGCGCCGCCAGTCCTTCGCCCTTGAACAGCGCCGAGAGATCCAGCTCACCCAGGCCGCTGTCCTCGAGGCTCTTTTTGAAACTTTCGACTTTCTTGCTGACCGCTGACATGTCGTCGTCCATTTTCTGGACGCCATTCACGACAAGAGCCATGTTCACAACCGTCTGGGGATTTGCCGTGAGCGTATTAGTTGTCGTAGCCATCACTGCACCTGCTGCATCGCATTGATCCGTTGCGCGTGCTCCAGGGATTCCCGGAGCACATCCAGTGGCCTGGCCATCATCTGTTCGGGGTCAACCTTCCAGAACCAGGCCAGGTCATAGGCGACCGCAATCAGCTCGCCGATGGCTGCGATGCCGCACTCATGAAAAAACCCGCCACCGCCCAGCTCAAGGTGTTGAGGTCGGACAGGTCCAGCTGGTTGACCGACGATGGCGGGATACCGGCGCAGACCGCGATGTACTTGGCCGCGACATCCATGTCGAGGCTGACGTCTTCGCCCTTGTCGATCTTGTACGGCAGCGCCTTGATCGCCCGCACTTCCTGCACCGTCGGACGACGCAGGGTGAGTTCGCTCAGTGGTTCGCCGTGGGCCTCGATGGGCACCTGCAACTTCACTGGATCAGTCATTGCCAGGTCCCCTTGATGCCTTCGAATTTCAACGCGATGGTCGCATCGTCACCCTTGGCGGATGGGGTGTCGGTCAGATAGGCACCGGCCAGGACGTAGACCTTGCCATTGCTGAACTCGCAGGTGACGGTCATGTCGGTGCCGGCGACCAGTTGCTTGAGCGGGAAGTCCGGCGTGTACAGCGCGGTTACCGCAAAAGTGGGGGCGACGTCGGTTTCCTTGTAGAAACCCGGCACGACCGTTTCCCGTTTGACGAACATCAGCGGGGCTTCGCAACCGCCGTTGATAGTCAGTTGAGCGCCGTCCACTTTGACGTAGCAGGTGCCCGCAATCAGTTGACCCATGGTGTATCTCCAAAAAATAAGCCCGCGTTCGGCGGGCTGAAATTAAATAGTGAACGTTGAGTAACGCGCTTAAAGCTTTTCGACGATTACATTATCGATAAAAGCGTAGTAAACAAACGGATCTTGCTCGTTGGAGAATGCCAAAGTAGTTTGAGGTGTCGTCGCAGTGAAATCATAAGTGTTCACTCCCCATACCACTGTCGTGCCGGGTGCAACGGGCGTATTGAAAGTAACGCTTTGCCCCGCCACCTTGACCTGAATCAAACCGGTACCCGAACGGCCAGCATATTTTGCATTACCCGCACTAAACGTAAGCCGATATTTGGCTCCCACAACAGTTGCAAAATTCTGCTGGATTCCGCCACCGTTTTTGTAAACATAATTAGCCAGATCAACAATTGCGACCCCATCGGCAGCAACTGAACTCGGAATAGAGGCTGGCATATTGAAATATTCTGCTCCTGACAGAAATGTCGTCCATCCTGTAACAAAGTTCGCTTTCGTAGGGGTATCCAATACACAGCTACCCGTACAGCCCGGTAATTCAAAGCTACCGTTGACCAGTAGATTCTCGGCAAACGCGAAGTTACCCAGCCCTAGAATCGAAACCGACATCAGGAGCTTAAATAGGTATTTTTTTACCGCTTTCATTTTCCACCTATCAGGTTTAAATTTCTGATAACACTGTAAATGGCTTCCTTATTTCACTCGAAATAAGCCAGTCACGACGCTCTTCTTTTTACATTCAATGCAGCACCAGACTCAGGCCGCCGCGTCGTACTGCAGGCGGAACTGGTTGAGCAACGCAAACACCCGCAGGCCATTGATGTAGTCCGGCGGGAACAGCACGTTGACCCGGCTCGGGTCCAGGCTGTCGCGCTCGACGATCAGGTGCTCGGCGAACATTTCGGCGTTCTCTACGTGGCCTTCCAGTTCGAGCTTGGCGTACTGGGCGATCAGTTCACCGCGGATGGTGCTTGGGGTGATGATCGGCTGGCCGGCGCCGAAGCGGGTGCCGTCGGCCGCGAGCTTGTGCCGACCGTACTTGCTGGTGATCACGCTTTGCAGGCGGCGCACGATAAAGGCCGACTGGTGCATGGTCTCGCTGTCCAGGTAGGAGTTGTCCGCCTGGCCGTAAGCGTTCTTCTGGTAGGTGGTGATCGCCCGCTGGATACGCACGTAACCGCCTTCGTAGTACGCGGTGGCCAGACCGTAGCTGAGCAGCGACTGGCGTTCGGTCAGGGTGAAGCGCTCACTCGCGGCAGCCGGGTCGATACCCGGCAGGCTACCGCTCTGGGTCGGACGGCTGGCGTCGGCGGAGATGAACACCGAAGTGCGCGCGGCCAAGGCAGCGGCCTGGACCCAGACCGGTTGCGGCACACCCGGCTCCATGGCCAGGAGGGTCACGTGCTGGTCGTTGCGGGTTTGACCGGCGGCCACCAGGGTGCCGACAGTGCCGCGCTTGGCGCTGTAGACATGGCCGAACAGCTGCTTGGACCAGGACCAGCGACCGACGCTGTCGTCCATCGCCGCTTGCCAGGCATTCAGGGTCACCACATCGGACCAGGGCTGGCAGATGAACTCGAAGGGCTCGTCGCCGAGTGCCGCGAGCGCGGCAACTTGATCCGGTACACCGCTACCACCGGCCATTGGCGCGGTGACGATGGTCAGGCCGGCCGGGGTCTGCTCGCCATTGCTTTTGCCCAGGCGGTTGAACTGCAGGCTGATGTCGTTGCCGCTGTCACCGGTCCATTTGCAGCTCAGCGTCACGGTACTATCGACAGCCACGGCGCTGACCGGCAGGTCGGTAGCGGCATTGACTTGCAGCGCCAGGGTGGTGGCAACCTGGGCAGCGGTCGCTCCGTTGACCACGGCGGCCTGGACCCGCACACCACCGACATACAGGTTGAGCACGCCGCTTTCGGTGGCGGCGCCCGTCAGTTTCAGATCGGCCTTGGCCAGGCCGCCCACGGTATTGCGCAGTGGCAGGCACCAGATCTCGCCGACCGGATCGGTCTTGCGCCAGGTGTCGTACATCGCGGCGAGCATCGAGCCCTGGCCGCCAATGCTTTTCGCCAGGGCGACGCTGGAAACCAGTACCAGGCTGCCGACTTCGGTGCTGGTGACGTTGTCATTGACCTGGGCGACGATCAGCCGACGCAGGGTCGACGACGCGCTATTGGCCGCCGAGTTGTCCATTTCGGCGTAGAACAGCGGAACACGCAGGTCCGCGGGGATATTGCTGAATCCGATAGCCATTATTGGGCATCCTGTGGTTGTGCCGCTTGCACGGCGTTGAGGGTGATATCGCCATCGGCCAGACGACGGCGCCACCAGGCGCCGTCAGCCACTTCACGGCCTTCGAGCGGTAGCAGGTCGCCGGCTTCCGGGTCCGGTACGGCGCGGCCTGGGGCCGGCACTACGGTGATGCGTTGGGTCATTGCGTTACGTCTCCAGAGAAAGTCAGCTCCAGGCGCCCGTCGGGGCCTGGGCGGTGCAGATTGGGGTCGGCGGGATCGATGGCATCGACCTTCACCGTGACCCCGGTAAAAGACGGCAAGCCGTCCAATTCGCGCTCGTGCCAGGTTTCCGCTGGGTCCGTGGAGCGGTTGCGCCCCAGTTGGAACTCGGCGAAGAAATGCAGGCGATAGAGCAGGCGGCTGGCGTTGATCGAGATCAGTTCGCCACCGTCGTATTCGATGGGGTTGTAATCGGTGTCGGGTTTGAAACCGACCAGGGCGCGCCAGAGCTCGGCGCGCAAGCCGTGGAGTTGGTCGAAGGCTTGAGCGCCGTTGCTGGCGTCGAGCACCAGGGTCAGTTCCAGGCGATCGGTCAGGGTTTGGCGGGTGACGTTTTGTGAGGCGTCCTTGCTTGCCAGATCGGTGATCACGCTGACAAATGCCGCTGGGGTTTGCAGCGTGGTGTTGCTTTGCAACAGGTCGAGATCAAGGCCGGTCGAGATGTGTTGGGCAAGACTGGGGCATTGAGCACGCAGTTGCGTGAGGATCGGGGTGATATTCATCGGAGGCACCGGGTAATAAGAAACCGTCGATTGACGGGTTCGACAGACGATCACTCGCCTTCAGAAAGCCCGCGTCCTTGCGGGCTGGGCCCTGCTCTCGGGCCCGGCAGCTCCAGTCCGTTGGTGATATCCGAGGGGGGCATGAGCATTTTGTTCGGATCGCTGTCCGTCTATTGTTCCGGCCGGGTCTCCGGGGGAGGCACTTCGTCCACCCCCAGGCGCTTGGCCGCCCAGCGTTCATAAAGGCCGATGGCGGCATCCGCACCAGCCATGGCGGTCAGGCAGCCAAAGGCACCGGCGGTCCAGATCGACACCCCGGCGGCATACAGCAGCATGATGGTCGACACGCCACAGACCATGCAGGCCCCGGAACGCAGTACCAGGCGCCGCAGCAGCACCCAACCGCGGGCACCGTCCTTGTCGGCGCGCCACATTTCGCCGGAAACCCCGCCGACCACGGCCAGCAAGATGACCAGCCAGATAGGCATGTCCACCAACGCTTGTTGCTCGCTCGTCATGTCGCGCCTCCTGCAATAAAAAAGGGCCATTCATTGGCCGGTGATGGTTTGGGCTTGTCGTTCAAGGTGAAGGGTTCTCTTCAGAGCCCGCGTTCGGTGGGCATTCCAAAAAGCCCGGTCGCCCAGGCTTTTCAGTAATGCGGTCCTGATGCCCTGCCCTGAAACCGCTCGCGCTTTCGGCGATGGCGGCGCCAGCCGGACACCTGATCTTTCGGCGCTACTGGCGCGGTACGGATCGATGCAAATTGTTTCTCCGACCGCGACCCTGTCCGCCGGATAACTGCTTACGGTGCTTTACGCTGCACACCCGGGTCAGTTGCCAACCCTCTGAACCGTCAAGGCCGGTTCATCGCTGCCTGTTCTTTGAAGCGGTGCCACTAAAGAGCGCTGGGTTGCCCCTGGCATCTCTGCCTGTCACCAACCTTTCCGGCCGGCTTGAGACAAAGAATATGCATGTATGCATATACAGTCAATGCACAAATGCATTTATTTATGCATTGTCGATGCACGAACGCATGGAAGCCGCGCGGCTCAAGGGTTTGGGCTTTTTTGCAGGCGTAAAAAAACCCACATCGCTGTGGGTTTTTTCCGAATCAGGAAGGCTTAGCGGGCGTACATGCCCCACCAGAAGACATGCCCGAGGATGGTGATCTGCTCTTCCTGGATCTCCTGGAAGCTGTAGTCCTCATCTGGATGTTCGTCGCGATTGAAGCTGCGCAGGCGAATCCCGGTCGGTAGACGATAAAGCTGCTTCACCCGCAGTTGGCCGTTGTGGTTGATGGCGTAAAGGTCGCCGTCGACGATATCGCCGATGGCGCTCTTGCCGGCGTTGACCCCGACCGTGGCTCCGTCGCGCAGCACCGGCAACATGCTGTTGCCACGCACGGTCACGCATTTGGCCTGGTCGAACTGCACGCCGTTGTGGCGCAGGCTGCGCTTGCCGAAGCGCAGGCTGGCCTTCTCGCTTTCTTCTATGACGAATCTTCCTGATCCAGCAGCCAATTCAACCTCGCGAAGAAAGGGAACGGACACTTCGTCTTCATCGACGGGCGTGTCATCGTCCCACAGGCTTATATCCTTGAGTTCGGAGTGCAGCGTGCCCTGCTCCTGATCCCGGGCGACGGCAACCGCCGCGCGTCCGCGCAACTGGTCGGTACTGATGCCGAAGTACTCGGCGATCTTCGAAATGTGTTTGTCCGAAGGATCGACGATCTTCCCGCTGAGAATCCGCGACAAGGTGGATTGGGGCACGCCGGTACGACGGTGAAGCTCCGTGGGGGAGATCCCGTGGCGATCGAGCAATGCTCGTAGGACGGTAGAAACGTTGCGTATTTGCATAACGCGCATATTGCTTGCGCTTTTTGAGATTGGCAAATGCCGATTTGCATATTTTATGCATAACCATTTGCACAAGCTTCAAAAGGCCATGCCTGCGGACGCCGGACCGCCCGTGTTAACCTTGCCCTCATCGAAAAAGTCCCGCGCCAGGCGCTCGACTTCGCACTCCACTCAAAACGAATCCGCCTAAGTATCCGATGAGTAAAAATAGCCCCGATCTGTCCAGCCACACGCCAATGATGCAGCAATACTGGCGCCTGAAGAACCAGCACCCCGACCAGCTGATGTTCTACCGCATGGGCGACTTCTACGAGATCTTCTACGAAGACGCGAAGAAGGCCGCCAAGCTGCTGGACATCACCCTGACTGCTCGTGGGCAATCGGCCGGACAGGCCATTCCAATGTGTGGGATTCCTTACCATTCCCTCGAGGGTTATCTCGCCAAGCTGGTCAAGCTCGGCGAGTCGGTGGTGATCTGCGAGCAGATCGGCGATCCAGCCACCAGCAAGGGGCCGGTGGAGCGCCAGGTGGTGCGGATCATCACCCCTGGTACCGTCAGCGACGAAGCGCTGCTCGATGAGCGCCGCGACAACCTGATCGCCGCCGTGCTCGGCGACGAGCGCCTGTTCGGCCTGGCCGTGCTGGACATCACCAGCGGTAACTTCACGGTCCTGGAAATCAAGGGCTGGGAAAACCTGCTGGCGGAGCTGGAGCGGATCAATCCGGTCGAACTGATGATCCCGGACGACTGGCCACAGGGCTTGCCTGCGGAAAAGCGTCGCGGGACACGTCGTCGCGCCCCGTGGGATTTCGAACGGGACTCTGCGCTCAAAAGCCTCTGCCAGCAATTCTCCGTGCAGGATCTCAAAGGCTTCGGCTGCGAAACCCTGACCCTGGCCATCGGCGCCGCCGGTTGCCTGCTCAGCTACGCCAAGGAAACCCAGCGCACCGCCCTGCCGCACTTGCGCCGCCTGCGCCATGAACGCCTGGACGACACCGTGGTGCTCGATGGCGCCAGCCGCCGTAACCTGGAACTGGATACCAACCTCGCCGGTGGTCGCGAAAACACCCTGCAATCGGTAGTCGACCGTTGTCAGACCGCCATGGGCAGCCGTCTGCTGACCCGCTGGTTGAACCGCCCGTTGCGCGACCTGCGTGTCTTGCAGGCACGCCAGAGCTCCATCACTTGCCTGCTGGAAAGCTACCGCTTCGAAAAACTGCAGCCGCAGCTCAAGGAAATCGGTGACATCGAGCGGATCCTCGCGCGGATCGGTTTGCGCAACGCCCGCCCTCGTGACCTGGCACGCCTGCGCGATGCCCTCGGCGCCCTGCCGCAGTTGCAGGACGCAATGCTCGAACTGGACGCCCCGCACCTCAAGCAACTGGCCGTCACCACCAAGACCTATCCGGAGCTGGCGATCCTGCTGGAACGCGCCATCATCGATAACCCGCCGGCGATTATCCGTGACGGTGGCGTCCTGAAAACCGGCTACGACGCCGAGCTGGACGAGTTACTGTCGCTGAGCGAAAACGCCGGGCAGTTCCTGATCGACCTGGAGGCCCGGGAAAAAGCCCGCACCGGCCTGGCCAACCTCAAGGTCGGCTACAACCGGGTCCACGGCTACTTCATCGAGTTGCCCAGCAAGCAGGCGGAATCGGCCCCGGCGGACTACATCCGGCGCCAGACCCTCAAGGGTGCCGAGCGCTTTATCACCCCGGAACTCAAGGAGTTCGAGGACAAGGCACTGTCGGCCAAGAGCCGCGCCCTGGCCCGGGAGAAGATGCTCTACGAAGCCTTGCTCGAGACCCTGATCGGCGAACTGCCGCCCTTGCAGGACACCGCCGCGGCCCTGGCCGAGCTGGATGTGCTGAGCAACCTGGCCGAGCGGGCACTGAACCTGGACCTGAACTGCCCGCGCTTTGTCGACGAGCCGTGCATGCGCATCAGCCAGGGGCGCCACCCGGTGGTCGAGCAAGTGCTGAGCACACCGTTCGTGGCCAACGACCTGGCGCTCGACGACAACACCCGCATGCTGGTGATCACCGGTCCGAACATGGGCGGTAAATCCACCTACATGCGCCAGACCGCCCTGATCGTGCTGCTGGCCCATATCGGCAGTTTCGTCCCGGCGGCCAGCTGCGAGTTGTCCCTGGTGGATCGGATCTTCACCCGGATCGGTTCCAGCGACGACCTGGCCGGCGGGCGTTCGACCTTCATGGTGGAAATGAGCGAAACCGCCAACATCCTGCACAACGCCACCGAGCGCAGCCTGGTGCTGATGGACGAAGTCGGCCGCGGCACCAGCACCTTCGACGGCCTGTCCCTGGCCTGGGCTGCGGCGGAACGTCTCGCTCACCTGCGGGCCTACACCCTGTTCGCCACTCACTACTTCGAACTGACCGTACTGCCGGAAAGCGAGCCGCTGGTGGCCAACGTGCATCTCAACGCCACCGAGCACAATGAGCGGATCGTCTTCCTCCACCACGTGCTGCCTGGCCCGGCCAGCCAGAGCTACGGCCTGGCGGTGGCGCAGTTGGCCGGCGTGCCGAGCGATGTGATCAGCCGCGCCCGCGAGCACCTGAGCCGCCTGGAAACCACCAGCCTGCCCCACGAGCAACCGGTCGCCAAACCCGGGAAACCGGCCGCGCCGATGCAAAGCGATATGTTCGCCAGCCTGCCGCACCCGGTCCTGGATGAACTGGCCAAGCTCAACCTCGACGACCTGACGCCGCGTCGTGCACTGGAAATGCTCTATACATTAAAGACACGGATCTAACGCAGCGGACAACAAGCTGCTAGAATCTCGCGCGGTTTGGGATGCTGCGGACTATTAGCCTGGTTCGCAGACTATCGCTCCCAAACCTGGCGAGCCCATTCTGATAGGGTCTCGCTGCCGCCGCCTGAGGAGAGAACTAGAAATGACCTTCGTCGTCACCGACAACTGCATCAAGTGCAAGTACACCGACTGCGTAGAAGTCTGTCCGGTGGACTGCTTTTACGAAGGCCCGAACTTCCTGGTCATTCACCCGGATGAGTGCATCGACTGCGCGCTTTGCGAGCCGGAATGCCCTGCTGTGGCTATTTTCTCCGAGGATGAAGTCCCGGAGGACATGCAAGAGTTCATTCAGTTGAACGTTGAGCTGGCCGAGATCTGGCCCAACATCACTGAGAAGAAAGAGTCGCTGCCGGACGCTGAAGAGTGGGATGGCAAAAAAGGCAAGATCAAGGATCTCGAACGCTGATTGCAGCGTGTCCGACAAAAAGGCCCTTTGCGGGCCTTTTTTTGTGCGGCACTTTTCTACAGGCAAAAAAAAGGGGCGGTATGACCCGCCCACATTTTTTCCCTAGTCCCTTTTTTCCCTTTCATCGTCCTGATGAATCGCATCCCGCGATGTTCCTTCCAGCAATCTGTCCTTGATCGCCGTGTCTATCCGTCGACACAGGGGCGATATTAAAGACTTTCTGAGTTGCCGCAACAGGATCCAAAATGCCATCACTGCAATATTGGATCCATTAAAATAACAAAAAAACTATATATTTCAATTAGTTGAATGAAACACTCGGTAATCGAGACGGCAAATTATCCTCGATCGCTTACGCAAGATGTAAGCAATGGCTTACACACTCAAGCAGCTAAAAAAGAACTTCTGGATCCAACTCTGGTCTGGGACGCCCAGGAGCAACCGTGGATCAAGCAAAGGTCGCCCATAAAAAAGGCCTCGATCAATGCGAGGCCTGCGAGGCGGACAGAATGCTTTCAACTTTGCGGCTTGAGCCCTTGGGAAAGGCCGAACATGAACAACAGCAGATCGTGATCGGGTTTGGCATCGGTCACCTTGACGACACGGGGCAGAGGACAATGCCCCGCCCCCACCGCCGCGGTCAGCACCTTGGGACTTGGCTGCTCCCAGGCCACCAGGGCCAGGGAAGCCACAGCCAGCGCGCTGACCAGAAACAAACCTCGAGCGACTTCTAACTTCATTACCATAAGCCTTTGACAGGACTGCTGAACACCTATTCTCAAAATAGCTGAGTTTTCCTTGGGCCGTGGCACTCAACGACGAATGGCGTCGTGGCCGTTTGAGATCAAACTGCGTGTCTCAAGGCTTACCTGGGAGATCAGAAATCCGCCCCTTCCCAGGTGAAAATTTCGCCGCCGATCAGGCATCAGACCCGTGCAGGTCGACATGAAAACGGCAGCCGTTGGGTTGCATGGTGGTCAGGCTGACATGCCAACCCTGGTTTTCGCAGATCCGCTGGACCAGCGAAAGGCCCAGCCCGAGGCCTTCGCCGCGCTTTTCGTTACCCCGTACGAAGGGCTGGAACATGGCTTCGCGCTTCTCTTCGGGAATCCCCACGCCGCTGTCTTCCACCACGAACCCGGCAGGCTCCAGGCTCAAGCGGATAAAGCCCTGGTCGGTGTAGTGCAACGCATTGCGCAGCAGGTTACCCATCACCGCGTGCAAAAAGATGGCGTTGTAGCGGATATCCAGGGGGTTGCCAAGATCGACGATCAAGCTCAGGCCCTTTTCTTCAATGGGGCCGCGCCACAGACCGAGCAGGTCCTCCGCCACCGCGTTCAGGGAAACCTGCGGCGACATGCTCGCGTCCTCGCGCTGGGCCCGGGCCAGCATCAGGAAGGTCTGCACCAGCTCGCGCATTTCCTCGCTGGCCCGGGCAATACGTGCAACCTGATTGCGCCCGCGCGAGTCGATGGCCGGGTTTTCCAGCAGCAGTTCACAGGAGCTCGCCAACACCATCAACGGTGTGCGCAGTTCGTGGCTGACATCGCTGGTGAACAGCCGCTCACGGGTCAGGGCATCGCGCAAGCGACCCAGGGTGGCATCGAACGCCACCGCCAGCTCACCCACTTCATCGGCGGCGTAGTCGGGTGCCAAGGGCGGTGCCAGCCCCAGTAACTGATCGCGATGACGCACCTGGCGGGCCAGGCGCACCACCGGGGCCATCACTCGTCGGGCCAGGATCCAGCCAAGGAACACCGCCAGGACCAGGGCCAGGACGAAGCCCACCAGCACCACGGCAAACAGCACGCGCTCACGCTCTTCAAAATCACTCTGGTCCTGCAACAGCACATAACGCCGACCGTCGACCACCTCGACCATGGCGTGGTAGGACACCTGCTCGCGAAACACTTCATGGAACCCGGCATCCAGGTGACGAAGATCCCTTGGCAAGGCAAAGTCGCCCTGACCACCACTGAAGTAGAACAGCTGGTCGGGCTCGGGCCGGTGCTTCCAGTCGCTGACACTGTCCATCAGCAACAGACGTTGCAGATCGCCCCCCAGGCCGGCGGAAATCAGTTTTTCCTCAACCAGGTGAACCGTCGCCACGATGCCCAAGGCAAAAGTCCCCGCCACCAAGGCGCTCATCAGCGCAAAGGCGATGATGATCCGCTGGGCGAGGCTTTGTTTAAACTCCATCGCGGCCTTCGGCCAGGCGATAACCAACACCATGCACGGTATGCAGCAAGGCCTTTTCGAAGGGTTTGTCGATCACCTGGCGCAATTGGTGGACGTGACTGCGCAAGCTGTCGCTGTCCGGGCAATCGTCGCCCCACAGGGCTTCCTCGAGGACTTCGCGGCGTAGCACGTGGGGGCTTTTCTGCATCAGTACCGCCAGCAGTTTCAGGCCCACGGGGTTGAGCTTGAGCAGGCGCCCTTCTCGGGTCACTTCCAGGGTGTCGAGGTCGTAGCTCAGCTCACCGACCTGCAAGGCCCGCCGTCCACCGCCCTGAGCCCGACGCAGCACCGCTTCGATCCGCGCCGCCAGCTCCGACAAGGCGAACGGCTTGAGCAGGTAGTCGTCAGCCCCGGACTTGAAGCCCTGCAGACGATCATCCAGTTGGTCGCGGGCAGTGAGCATGATCACCGGGGTGTCGCGCCGGGCATCTTCACGCAGGCGCTTGCACAGGGTGAAACCATCGATCCCGGGCAACATGATATCCAGCACGATCAGGTCGTAGTGCTCGGTGGCGGCCAGGTGCAAGCCCGACAAGCCGTCCTGCGCACAGTCCACGGTATAGCCTTTAAGCCCCAGGTAATCAGCCAGGTTGGCGAGGATATCGCGGTTGTCTTCAACCAGTAGAATTCGCATGGGTACTCTCTCCGTACGCGGTAACGGCCATGTCTTGGCCCGCGCAGCTTAAGGGCAAGCCTGTGGTAGCTACAAGCTGCACGATAAAAGCAGCCGTTGCGTCTGTGGCTTGCCGAAAAAAAGAAACCCCGCACAAGGCGGGGTTTCTTTGTAGCGGGTGGGGCCGACTTACATCATGCCGCCCATACCGCCCATGCCGCCCATATCTGGCATACCACCGCCAGCTGGAGCGTCTTCCTTGATCTCGGCGATCATGGCTTCGGTGGTGATCATCAGGCTGGCAATCGACGAAGCCGCTTGCAGAGCCGAACGAGTCACTTTGGCCGGATCCAGGATACCCATTTCGATCATGTCGCCGTATTCGCCGGTCGCAGCGTTGTAACCGAAGTTACCCTCGCCTTGCTTGACCTTGTCGACCACGACGCTTGGCTCGTCGCCGGAGTTGGCAACGATCTGACGCAGTGGCGCTTCAACAGCGCGACGCAGCAACTGGATACCGACGTTCTGATCGGAGTTGTCGCCCTTCAGCTCGGAGATGGCCTGCAGAGCGCGAACCAGCGCCACGCCACCGCCAGGTACCACGCCTTCTTCAACGGCCGCACGGGTAGCGTGCAGGGCGTCTTCAACGCGGGCTTTCTTCTCTTTCATTTCAACTTCGGAACCGGCGCCAACCTTGATCACTGCAACGCCGCCGGACAGCTTGGCCAGACGCTCTTGCAGTTTTTCACGGTCGTAGTCGGAGGAAGTATCGGCAACCTGGGCACGGATCTGAGCGATACGGGCTTCGATATCGCCTTGTACGCCAGCACCGTCGACGATGATGGTGTTTTCCTTGGACAGGGTCACGCGCTTGGCGTTACCCAGGTGTTCCAGGGTGGCGCTTTCCAGGCTCAGGCCGATTTCTTCGGAGATCACGGTGCCGCCGGTCAGGACAGCGATGTCCTGCAGCATGGCCTTGCGACGATCGCCGAAGCCCGGAGCCTTGACGGCTGCGACCTTGACGATACCGCGCATGTTGTTCACAACCAGAGTC
The DNA here is from genome assembly GCF_059420225.1 of Pseudomonas sp. GW821-FHT04D07. NCBI lineage: Bacteria > Pseudomonadati > Pseudomonadota > Gammaproteobacteria > Pseudomonadales > Pseudomonadaceae > Pseudomonas > Pseudomonas sp. GW821-FHT04D07. The sequence continues at coordinate 238,605 of NZ_JBWKTH010000001.1, read as the reverse complement.
GCCAGGGCTTCGCCTTCAACGTCTTCGGCCACGATCAGCAGTGGACGGCCGGCTTTGGCAACGGCTTCCAGCACTGGCAGCATTTCGCGGATGTTGGAGATCTTCTTGTCCACCAGCAGGATCAGCGGACCGTCGAGCTCGGCGGTCATGGTCTCTGGCTTGTTGACGAAGTACGGGGACAGGTAGCCACGGTCGAACTGCATGCCTTCTACAACCGACAGTTCGTTTTCCAGGCCCGAGCCTTCTTCAACGGTGATCACGCCTTCTTTACCGACTTTTTCCATGGCTTCGGCAATGATGTCGCCGATGGTGCTGTCGGAGTTGGCGGAGATGGTGCCGACCTGAGCGATGGCCTTGGTGTCAGCGCAAGGCTTGGACAGGGCTTTGAGCTCTTTGACGATGGCGATGGTCGCCTTGTCGATGCCGCGCTTGAGGTCCATCGGGTTCATGCCGGCAGCGACAGCCTTCAGGCCTTCGTTGACGATCGACTGGGCCAGTACGGTGGCGGTGGTGGTGCCGTCGCCAGCGTCATCGTTGGCACGGGAAGCAACGTCCTTGACCAGCTGCGCGCCCATGTTTTCGAAACGGTCTTTCAGCTCGATTTCCTTGGCAACGGAAACGCCGTCCTTGGTGATGGTCGGAGCGCCGAAGCTCTTCTCGATGATCACGTTACGGCCTTTCGGACCCAGGGTCGCTTTTACCGCGTCAGCCAGGACGTTGACACCTTTGAGCATTTTTTTGCGGGCGGAGTCGCCAAACAGAACTTCTTTAGCAGCCATGATCGTAATTCCTTGAATACTTTGTCGTAACGGGAAAAATGAGCGGGAATCAGCCTTCGAGAACAGCGAGAATCTCGTTCTCAGCCATTACCAGCAGGTCTTCGCCGTCTACTTTCACAGTGTTGCTGCCGGAGTAAGGGCCAAACACCACCTTGTCACCCACTTTCACGGCCAACGCACGGACTTCACCGTTGTCCAGCACGCGGCCGGTGCCTACAGCGAGAACTTCACCGTGGTTGGCTTTCTCGGCGGCCGAACCTGGCAGCACGATACCGCCTGCGGTTTTCTTCTCTTCTTCGCTGCGACGGATGACGACGCGGTCATGCAGAGGACGAAGCTTCATTGTCGATCTCTCCTAATTATGGTTTTCAAGGGCCGATGTCGATACCGACCGGTTTAGCAAATCCGGCGTTGCCGGTTGCGGCTCGCCAAGCGAACCGCGAAAGACTGTCTGGCGATTTTCGCCAAAACCTTGCGGTGACCGTTACATGAGGTCACCCAAGGCGATTTCAAGGGCAAGGTGACGTTTTTTTTACCTGAGCGTGTCGAAAACCAACACCGCAGCCGAAGGTGCCGTGTCGATGCCATGACCATCAGGAGTCGCGGTGTTCGAACTCGCCTTCGATCACCTGGGGTTGCCGGCTATTGGCCGGTACCGACCCCGACGGACCACGAGATTGCAAGTCGTCGGCAAAGGCCCGCTGACGCAGCGCCTGCTCTTCGACCCGCCGACGCATCCGGTCGGCCAGCAAGCGACGGCTCATCGGCAGCAGCAGGACCAGGCCGATAATGTCGCTGATAAACCCCGGCAGCAGCAGCAGGCCGCCGCTCAGGGCCAGCATCAGGCCCTCGAGCATGGTCTGCGCCGGCAGTTCGCCACGGTTCAGGCTTTCCCGCGCCCGCAACGCCGTGGCGATCCCCGCGACCCGCAGGACCAGCCCACCGAGCATCGAACCGAGAATGATCAACGCCAGGGCCGGGAAAAACCCGATCGCGGTGCTGACCTGGAAAAATACATACAGCTCTAGCACTGGAAACAGCAGAAAGAGCAATAGAAAAGCGCGCATCAAATGGTTCCTCTACGGAAGAATGCCTTCCACTTCACCTTAGATGACGTCGGCAGTTCGTGAATTCAAGCTCAAACCACTGCGTTTTTTGGCCAATGCTCGGCGTGAGCCAGGGAAACCAAGGCTTCGCGAACTTGTGTCGGCGTGTTGCAAGGTGCTTCGAAGGGCAGCCAGTACAGCGCCTGGCCAATGCGCAGGTGCATGCCTTCGGTGTCGATACCCGCCAGTTGTGCCGGCACCACATCCGGCAGGCCGGCCAGGGCGACGTAGTGGGCGATGGCCTTGGCGTGGTCGCTGTTCATGTGCTCGACCATGCCAGCCTCGGCCTTGCCGGCGAAGGGATTGGCCAGGGTCACCTGATCCAGCCAGTGGATCGCCCCGAAGCCGCCAATGTAACGATGCCGCACCGGGTTGAGCACCCAGAAATCGAAATCGTGGGCCTGGTGGTAGTTCTGCGAGTCGGGGAAGTAACGGTAGTAGCGCACGGCCGCCGCTTCGATCGCCTCGGGATCGCTGAGTTTTTCGGCCTCGGCCAGGTAGGTCAGGCGCCCGGCAGCCTGCACGTCCGCGGCTTCGCGCTCGCCCACCAGCAAGGAACACTTGGGGTCCTTTTGCAGGTTATGGGTGTGCTGGGCGATCCGGCTGATCAGGATCAGCGCCCGGCCCTGGTCGTCAAGGCAGTAAGGCACCACGGAGCCAAACGGGAAACCGGGCATGGCCTTGGAGTGCGTGGACAACACACCCCGGTACTCCTTGAGCAGCAGCTCGCGGGCATTCTTGGCAACTTCAACGCTCACCTTTTGACTCCTCGTCAGAAACCGTCGACAAGCCCTGAGACCCGCGAATGGAAATCAATGACAAAATAAACGTTATCCGCGACGGATGCCAGGCTCGGCAAGGCCGATCTTACCGCTCAGGCAATCGCCGTTCTTCAACCGGACGCTATCGGCCAGCAACGCCGTCGAGGCGCTGAAAACGGCAAGCCCCAGCAGGGTTCTGGATAATATAAGCAGAGAGAGGACTCGGGTTTGCGCGAAAGAACCTACACCTACAGCCAAATCCCTGAACAGGATTGCCCCCGATGACAGAACACAGCAGCGCAGCCGAAAGCCCCGCGCAGATGCGCCGCACGGCCCTTTACCTGACCCTGGCGCAAGTCCCCGCAGGCCGGGTCGTGACCTATGGCCAACTCGCCGAGCTGGCAGGCCTCGGGCGTGCCGCGCGCTGGGTCGGACGGACCTTGAGCCAATTGCCCGCCGACACGCGACTGCCCTGGCACCGGGTACTGGGTGCCGGCGGTCGGATCAGCCTGCCCGCCGGCAGCCCATCCGGCGACGAACAGCGAGCCCGGCTGCGGACTGAAGGCCTGAGCGTGCTGAACAATCGTGTCGATATCAAGCGCCATGGCTGGCGCCCGATAGAGCACAGCGGTTAGAGTGCGCGCTTTGTTTCCGTCAACCTGAGGCAGATTCCAGCCCATGCCCCGTAAAACCTGGCGCGCCGCGCTCGCCGCTTATGCCAGCCCCTCGACACTCGTGCTGTTGCTGCTCGGCTTCGCCGCCGGCCTGCCTTATATGTTGGTGTTTTCCACGCTTTCCGTCTGGCTGCGTGAAGCCGGCGTGGCCCGCGAAACCATCGGTTATGCCAGCCTGATCGGCCTTGCCTACGCCTTCAAATGGGTGTGGTCGCCGCTGCTCGACCAATGGCGCCTGCCGTTGCTCGGCAAGCTCGGTCGACGCCGTTCCTGGCTGGTGCTGGCACAGATCCTGATCGTCCTCGGATTGATCGGCATGGGTTTCTGCGATCCACAGAAACATCTGTCCTGGCTGATCGCCATTGCCGTGGTCGTGGCCTTTGCCTCCGCGACCCAGGACATCGCGGTGGACGCCTATCGCCTGGAAATCGCCAACGACAGCCAGCAGGCCGCCCTGGCCGCCAGCTATATGTCCGGCTATCGGGTCGCCGCCCTGCTGGCCACCGCCGGCGCGCTGTTTATCGCCGAAGGCTTCGGTTCCACCGGTTTCAGCTACAAGCATTCGGCCTGGACCGGCACCTACGTGTTGTTCGGCCTGCTGATGGTCCCGGCGCTGCTCACCACCTTCTTCATGCGCGAACCGCCGGTGCCGCTGCGCACCCAGCTCTCCGCCGGACGCTACAGCTTTGTGCACCAACTGGCCTCGGTCTTCGTGCTGATCGTCCTGCTGGTCTCGGTACCGGCGATGTTCACCCAGCTCTACAACACCGATTTCGCCAGCGTGCTGTTCCAGGGCCGAAGCATGCTCAACCTGCTGCTGGAAGACCGCGCCTTCCTGCGCGCCATCCTCTATACCCTCCTCACCACCCTCTGCCTGTCGAGCATGGGCCGCCGCGGCCTGGCGCCGGTACTGACGCCGGTCAATGATTTCATCGTCCGCTATCGCTGGCAGGCCCTGCTGCTGCTGGGGCTGATCGCCACCTACCGGATGTCGGACACGGTCATGGGGGTGATGGCCAACGTGTTCTATATCGACCAGGGCTTCACCAAGGACCAGATCGCCGGAGTCAGCAAGATCTTCGGTCTGATCATGACCCTGCTGGGAGCCGGCATGGGCGGCCTGCTGATCGTGCGCTTCGGCATCCTGCCGATCCTGTTCATCGGCGGCGCGGCCTCGTCGGCGACCAACCTGCTGTTCATGCTGCTGGCCGACATGGGTCCGAACCTGAAGATGCTGATCGTCACCATCTCCCTGGACAACTTCAGTTCCGGCATGGCGACCTCGGCCTTCGTCGCCTACCTGTCGAGCCTGACCAACCTGAAGTTCTCCGCCACCCAGTACGCCCTGCTCAGCTCGATCATGCTGCTGTTGCCGCGCTTGATCGGTGGTTATTCCGGGGTGATGGTGGAAAAGTTCGGCTACCACAAGTTCTTCATAATCACTACCGTGATAGGCATACCGACCCTGATCCTGATTGCCCTGCACTGGTATCAATCCAGTCGTGGCGAAGGCCCGGAACCTGCCGCCGTCGGCGAAGAAACCCCGTAAACACTGGCCCCCGCCGCCCTCCTCCGGGGCGGCGCGGCGACACGCCTGTACGTCGCCGGATCACACCCGTACAATGCCCAGTCATTTTCAGTCATCAGCAAGCGACAACGGCCAACCATGCGCACCAGTCAATATTTGCTCGCCACACAGAAAGAAACGCCTTCCGACGCGGTTGTGATCAGCCATCAGTTGATGCTGCGCGCCGGGATGATCCGCAAACTCGCTTCCGGCCTGTACACCTGGCTGCCCATGGGCCTGCGCGTGATGCGCAAGGTCGAAGCCATCGTGCGCGAGGAAATGAACGCGGCCGGGGCCCTGGAAGTGCTGATGCCCGGTATCCAGCCGGCTGAACTGTGGCAGGAATCCGGTCGTTGGGAACAATACGGCCCTGAGCTGCTGCGCCTGAAAGATCGCCACGACCGCGACTTCTGCGCCGGCCCCACCCACGAAGAAGTGATCACCGATCTGTGCCGCAACGAGCTGAGCAGCTACAAGCAGCTGCCGATCAACCTGTACCAGATCCAGACCAAATTCCGTGACGAAATCCGTCCACGCTTCGGCTTGATGCGCGGTCGCGAATTCATCATGAAGGACGCCTACTCCTTCCACGTCGACCAGGCCTCGCTGCAGGTCACCTACGACCGCATGCACCAGGCGTACTGCAACGTCTTTACCCGCCTGGGCCTGAAGTTCCGCCCGGTGGAAGCGGACAACGGCTCCATCGGCGGCGCGGGCTCCCATGAGTTCCACGTGCTGGCCGAGTCCGGCGAAGACGATATCGTCTTCAGCAACGGTTCCGAGTACGCCGCGAACATCGAGAAGGCCGAAGCCGTGCCTCGCGAAACCTCGCGCGCGGCGCCGAGCGAAGCGCTGCGTCTGGTCGATACCCCGGACGCGAAAACCATCGCGCGACTGGTCGAAGGCTACAACCTGGCGATCGAAAAGACCGTCAAGACCCTGATCGTCCACGCCGAAGAAGAAGGTAAGCTGATTGCCCTGATCATCCGCGGCGATCACGAACTGAACGAAATCAAGGCCGCCAACCAGCCTGGCGTCGCCAGTCCGCTGGTCATGGCCTCCGATGCCGAACTGCGTGACGCCATCGGCGCCGGTGCCGGCTCCCTCGGCCCGCTGAACCTGCCGCTGCCGATCATCATCGACCGCTCGGTCGAGCTGATGAGCGACTTCGGTATCGGCGCCAACATCGACGACAAGCACTACTTCGGCGTCAACTGGGAACGCGACCTGCCGGTCCCGACCGTGGCCGACCTGCGCAACGTCGTGGCCGGCGATCCGAGCCCGGACGGCAAGGGCACCCTGGAGATCAAGCGCGGCATCGAAGTCGGCCACATCTTCCAGCTGGGCACCAAGTACAGCGAAGCGATGAAGTGCCAGGTACTGGGCGAAAACGGCAAGCCGGTAACCCTGACCATGGGCTGCTACGGTATCGGCGTATCCCGCGTGGTCGCCGCCGCCATCGAGCAGAACAACGACGCCAATGGGATCATCTGGAGCGACTCCCTGGCGCCGTTCCAGATCGCCCTGGTACCGCTGCGCTATGAAACCGAGCAGGTTCGCGAAGCCACCGACAAGCTCTACGCCGAATTGACGGCCGCTGGCTTCGAAGTGCTGCTGGACGACCGTGACAAGAAAACCAGCCCGGGCATCAAGTTCGCGGACATGGAACTGATTGGCATTCCCCATCGGATCGTGGTCAGCGACCGCGGCCTGGCCGAAGGCAACCTGGAATACAAGAGCCGTACCGAGGCCGAGGCGCAAGCCCTGCCGGTCGCCGAGGTGCTGTCGTTCCTTCAGGCCCGTATCCGTCGCTAAGTCCAGATAGAGCGCCCATGTTCAATCGAAGTACCTTAGCCCTCGGGGGCGCCGCCTTGTGCGGCGCCCTGCTGGTCAGCGGCTGTGCCAACCAGATGTCACAACGCACCGAGCATGAAGAGCGCGTCGAGCGCAAACTGCTCGAACACAATCTGCAGATCGATGTCGGTGATCCCAAGGTCCTGGAGCTGCCGCAACGTCGCGTGCGGATTCACGAGCAAAAAACCTTCGAAGTCACCGAGTTCGACGTCACCCGTCGCTATGAGCGCTACACACCCTATCAAGGCTGGCGCAAGGTCTATGAAATCCCGCTGGGGGCCGTGGCGCTGGTCGGCGGTATCGGTGCCAACGTGGCGAATATCTTTGCCCTCGGCCACCTGCCGGACAACATGACCCATGGCTGGCTCAAGGACGGCATCGACGGCCTCAATCCGTTCATGAACGTCGAGTCCGGCGGGCGTGCCCAGCAGAACCTGGCCGGGGTCGAGGAAGTCCAGCGCGACAAGCGCCTGGAACACTCAAGCCTGCCGTGGTCCGAACGGCCGGTGGAAGTGCTTGCCGGCAAGCAGACCGCCGAACTGACCACCGACCGCAATGGTGTGTTGCGCCTCAACCTGCTGGACAGCCCGTTTGCCGAGCAGGACCTGTATCGCATCGGTAATCTGCAGATCCGCGTGGAAGATGCCCAGGGTCAAGCCCACTCGGACTCGAGCCTGTCCATCAGCAGCAAGCTGCGCGGTAAGCTGCTGGAGGCCCATGACCTGATCTACAACGACCTGGAGGGTGACGACGTCAACCAATGGGTGCACCGGGTCAAGCGCCTGTCAGAGCTGGGACTGGAGGACGAAGCCAGTGAGCTGGAACAGAGCCTGATCGAACTGACCCGCAACGATCCCGAGTTGCAGCGTGAGTTTCTCCAGACCCTGACCAAGAAGGCCGGGCGACTGGTGGCGGACCCCGGGGCCAACTAAGGCGTTCAGACGAAATACTGAATCTGTAGGCGCCCGGCTTGCCGGCGATAGCGTCCGCGAGAGCGATGCAAGGCCCAAGGGCCCCATCGCCGGCAAGCCGGGCGCCTACAAGTTGCTCGGTGCGTCCAGGAAAGCAAGCGCCGGCCTCAGCCGCTGAACAACTCCAGCTGCTCATGCCCACCGCGCAAATCCTGCAGCCGCACCCCAATCCCCAGCAGCCGCACCGGCCGCTCGCCTCGGGCAAAGGCCTGGCTCAGCAACTGCCGATAACTCTCCAGGTCCCGCCCGGCTCCGGCCTGCTCCAGGGTCGTCTGGGTAAAGTCGTGAAACTTTATTTTGACGAACGGCTTGCCCGGTCGATAGCTGCTGTCGAGTCGGGCGACACGTCCCGCAAGGGTCTCCATCAGTTCGGGTAGCTTTTCCAGGCAACTGGCAAGGTCCGGCAGGTCGGCATCGTAGGTATTTTCGACACTGACCGACTGGCGCCGGTTGTCGTTATGCACCAGTCGCTCATCGATCCCCCGAGCCAGCCCCCACAGACGCTCGCCAAAACTGCCAAACTCGCGGACCAGGGCCAGCTTGCCCCACTCGCGCAATTGCCGGCAATCGACAATCCCCAGCCGCCCGAGCTTGTCCGCCGTGACCTTGCCAACCCCGTGCAATTTGTTGACCGGCAAGCCGGCGACGAAATCCTCCACCTGGTCCGGAGTGATCACAAACAACCCATTGGGCTTTTTCCAGTCGCTGGCAATCTTGGCCAAGAACTTGTTTGGCGCCACCCCGGCAGAGACGGTGATATGCAATTGCTTCGAGACCCGACGCCGGATGTCCTGGGCAATGCGCGTCGCGCTGCCGGCAAAATGCGGGCTGTCGGACACATCCAGATAGGCTTCATCCAGAGACAAGGGTTCGATCAGGTCGGTGTAGTCGCGAAAGATCGCCTGGATATCTTTCGACGCTTCCTTATAGGCATCCATCCGCGGCTTGACGATGACCAGGTCCGGACACAGGCTCAAGGCATGCCGCGACGACATCGCCGAACGCACGCCAAAGGCTCGCGCCTCGTAATTGCAGGTGGCGATCACCCCACGCCGATCCGCTGAGCCGCCCACCGCCATGGGCTTGCCGGCCAGGCTCGGGTTGTCACGCATCTCGATGGCGGCGTAGAAGCAATCACAGTCAACGTGGATGATTTTGCGTTGCGTCATGAAAACACGGGTTCATTCAGGGAACGGAAACGGTACAGGCCAGCAGTATCTCACTGACACCTGTATATAGCACCAGTAGTTTGATTCTTCCTCTTTGCCCGTAGGAAATAGCCCTATTGAATTTAGTTTCTCAATCGAAAAGCATCCGCCGATAGAGCTGCAACCCTTGCCCGGCATGGCCCCGGGGCTTGGCACAGGCACCGCCTCAAGCGCTAAGCAATTGAACAATAAAGGGGTTTTCCTAATTAAGGTTTGACAGCCGAGCGTTTCGCTGTAGAATACCGACACACAGACGCGGGA